>JBHAFI010000078.1:0-5943 GCA_041856045.1 Porphyromonas sp.
CCACGACCCTTGTCGAGCGAGCTCTCGATCACCGTACCCGTAGCCTTGCGGTTGGGGTTGGCCTTGAGGTCGAGCATATCAGCCTCCAAGAGCACCTTGTCCATCAAGTCATCGACACCGACGCCCTTCTTGGCGCTGATTTCCTGGCACTGATACTTACCACCCCACTCCTCAACGAGATAATTCATAGCAGCAAGTTGCTCGCGTATACGATCGGGATTGGCTCCGGGCTTATCAATCTTGTTTATTGCAAAGATAATAGGCACACCAGCAGCAGTCGCATGGTTAATTGCCTCCTTAGTTTGAGGCATCACATCATCATCGGCAGCAACAATGATAATGGCAATGTCCGTAATCTTAGCACCACGAGCACGCATAGCGGTAAAGGCTTCGTGACCCGGAGTATCAAGGAAAGTAATACGCTTACCGCTCTGCAACTTTAGGCTATAAGCCCCGATATGCTGTGTTATGCCCCCAGCCTCACCTGCGATCACATTGGTATTACGTAGGCGGTCTAGTAGAGAGGTCTTACCGTGGTCTACGTGTCCCATCACTGTTACGATAGGAGGACGACTAACGAGATCTTCCTCATTATCCTCTTCTTCGTTTTGAGCAAGTGTCTCTGCCAAATCGGCACTTACAAAGTTGGTCGTAAATCCAAACTCCTCTGCTACTATATCAATTGTCTCTGCATCAAGACGCATATTGATAGATACCATAAGCCCGAGCGTCATACACGTAGCGATAACCTTGGTAACTGGGACGTCCATCATATTGGCAAGGTCACTAACGGTAACAAACTCCGTAAGTTTCAATACCTTGCTCTCCTCTGCTGCTGCTGCTGCATCAGCATCGGCTGCACTGCGTGCTGCCTCACGCTTATCCTTACGATACTTAGCCCCCTTGGCATTCTGATTATTCTTGCCTGTAAGGCGAGCAAGTGTTTCCTTCACTTGACGCTGTACGTCCTCATCGCTAACAGGGGTATTGGCTGTATGTTGCTTACCCTTCTGATGCTTATTCTTACGTCCCTCAGCATTCTGATTATTAGCCTGATTACGGTTGTTACCCGAGGCATTATGATTGGAGTTATTGCCGGATGCTTGAGCATTACCTCCCCCTTGCTTTTTGTGCTGGTTGCCATTACTTGGAGTGTTGGCTCCCTGCTTCTTGCTTTGGTTAATCTTTGCCGCCTCTGCCTTAACGTCTACAGCCTCCCTAACGCGCTGACGCTTTTTCTTTTCGTCACGCTCTTTATTCCCCTTTTTGCTAGGACGCGTTGAGTTGTTGATAGCATCTAGATCAATCTTACCAACGACATTAAACTGTATCCCTGCATTTGGAGTCGAGGCACGGAAGACCTCCTCTGTCTTAGGCTCCTCGGCTTTTACCTCGGGCTTAACCTCTTCTTGTGGCTTCTCAACCTTGGGCTCTACTTTTACCTCAGGTGTAGGCTTTTTCTCTTCCTTAGGCTGTGGAGCAGGAACTTCTTGTTTAGGTTCAGATACTTTCTCCTCAACCCTAATGTGCTTAGGTGTATCTAGTTCCTTTTTCTCATTTATATTCCCGACAACCTTGATTTCGATCTTGGGCTTATCGTCTTTTTTCTCTTCGGGCTTAGCCTTTTCTGCCTTAGGCTTCACTTCTTTTACTTCGCCACGCAGTCTATTGAGCAAGGCTTGTGCATCACTTGGGGATAATACTCTTTGGAAATCGCTACGAAGTAGCAACTCCACCTCTTGATGGCTAAGTCGAGCATTAGGCGAAGGGTTCTCAAGCATTCCGTGCTTAACAACCGCCTCTTCTACAGACTTGACACCGACGTTCAACTCCGTAGCAAAGTCTATGATTTTGATCTTTTTCTGCGACATTTATAAATAGGTTTAAGGTTAGTAATTAAGCGTCAATCGCTTCTTCGTCAGCAGAGTCTTCATCGTCTACGAGGTCCTCATCACTAAACTCACTATTCAGTATATCTAGGACGTGGTCTAGAGTTGCTTCTTCTAGATCTGTAGCCTCCAACAACTCTTCTCGTGTCTTCTTAAGGACAGACTTTGCCGTCGTGCAACCTGTATTCTTGAGGACATCAAGGATCCACATATCTATCTCGTCTGCAAACTCATCAAGATAAATGTCTTCCTCTGTATCATCATTGTCACGGAATACCTCGATCTTATAGCCAGTCAAGAGAGAGGCTAGTTTGAGGTTAGATGCATTCTTACCGATAGCGAGTGGCACTTCCTCGGGACGGAGGTAAACCTCTGCTTGTGGTTGTTCGCTCTCATTATCTAGAGAGATTGCCGATACTTTGGCTGGGCTTAATGCTCTCTGTATAAAGAGTAGTGTGTTGGTCGTATAGGTCGTAACGTCTATATTCTCGCCACGTAGTTCTCTTACAATACCACGGATACGTGACCCGTTCATACCCACACAAGCACCGACAGGGTCAATACGCTCGTCATAACTCTCTACCGCAATCTTGGCACGCTCACCGGGAATACGAGCAACGGCACGTAGCAGGATAAGTCCGTCATTGATCTCGGGGACGTTGAGTTCCAACAGACGCTTAAGAAACTCGCCACTTACACGCGATAGTATAACCTTGGGGTTATTATTATCATTCTCTACACGCTCGATAACGGCACGTACGGTCTCACCCTTACGGAAGAAATCCCCCGGTATCTGCTCACTCTTGGGTAGGATCAGTTCGTTACCCTCCTCATCAAGGAGTAGAGCCTCACGCTTCCACACTTGATATACCTCTGCTGTGATCAGTTCGCCTACTCTGTCCTTAAAGCGAGCGAAGAAGTTATCCTTTTGCAACTCTAGGATCTTACTAGCGAGTGCTTGTCTTAGATTGATTACAGCACGACGGCCGAAAGCATTAAAGTTTACAGGCTCTGTGATCTGATCCCCGATCTCGCAATAAGGGTCCAACACGCGAGCATCACGAAGAGCAATCTCATCGCTATCATTGATAACCTCTCCATCATTTACAACCTGACGGTCACGCCAGATCTCAAACTCACCACGATCTGCATTGATGATCACTCTGAAGTTCTTATCCGTACCATAAATCTTGCTCAGTACATTCAAGAAAGCAGACTCAAGGACCGAGGTCATTGTCTCCTTGCTAATGTTCTTTAGGTCCTTAAACTCTGCCAACGAGTCAATCATACTCGTAGTTTCTTTCTTCTTTGCCATTGTATAATCTTAGTGTTTGTTCTCTCAATTATTACATTAAAAAGATAGTACTCTCTTGGTTTGCAGTACCTCGTCCATCGGGATCGTAAGAAGTTCCTCGACCTCTGTTTTGCGTTTTGCTCCCTCAAGTTTCACTTTACGGAGTACTTGTAGCGTGATAGCCGTCGGACTAGCCTCTTGCAAGACACCTCTCTCTTTGATCCCGCCTTTGCGTAATACCTCGACCTCTTGACCTAGAGCAGCCTCATACTGACGCAATACCTTAAACGGACTAGTAAGCCCAGCAGAGCCAACTTCCAACTCATAGTCTTCCTCCTCTCGGTCAAAATGAGCCTCAATATGTTTCGTAATACGTACGCACTCATCGATGCCGATACCTTGGACACTTCCTAGTTCGACTACGATATGGTTACCGGGGTGTACGTTCACGTCCACAATATAGTGCGTAGGATACTCTTGCTTGATGAAGTCCTCTACGAGGCTTTGAATACTTTCCTGACTAATCATTCTATCTGTTAATGTTATAATAATGAAGCGGAGGAAACTTTACAGCCTCCTCCGTCCCTTGTTTGCTACAAAGGTAGTAAAAATTATATACTTACACAAGTTCGATCTGTTTAGAGGGTACCTATCGAGTGGCTCTTGGGCATAGTATCCCTCAGATCTAGATATTATCAACTCATACACCAATGAGATAACTAGGTCCGCCTCCTCCGGGCTTGCATATAGGTATCTCACGCTTCTCGTAGTCTTTCCACGAATACAAACCTCTGTGGCGAATAATGCTCTCTAGGTTATCTCTGTCTGTGAAGTGATACAGTTTGCCGATGCCATGGTGCCGTAGCACCTCTGCAAACTCTTACTCATTGTATATTAGGGTTATAAGATGCCTATTGTGACCCGAATAGATTATCGTCAAATCGGTATTCTTGCTCGCCCTGCATAGCCTATAGGGCTGTGTTTGGATTGCGTACTACTTGCTCCAAGCCCAAGGCATCTTCGTAGGGATAGAGTCCCTCGGCATAGGCTTTAACGAGATAAGCGTGCGAGAGCGCTTGGCTGGGATCATCAACATCTTCGCTGATGTTATAGTCCAAGAGGACAATAGTCTTGCCGGTTTGGCTCATAACCCTAAGATGCTCTATGAGAGGCATCGCCTTATGCTCGAGCATCCAACGATAGCAGGGGAGGTATATCTCCCTCCGTGCTGTCATATAGTCAAGTAATTCCTCACTATCGAGTCCCCTCTGATGTCCTAGAGGTTCTCCAAAGTGACGTACGCTACGCTTAATGCCTTGCATCGTCTTATTATGGAGAACATCGTGGTCGATGCCTGCATACTCAAAGACCTTAAGCCCCTGCCAGATGCCCTCTACCGAGGTGGCTGTTTGGCTTGGCTCGGTAAAAGGTATAGGTATATCCCCGTGAGGATAAAAGGGACTAAGTTGTACCCAAGTATCCTCCGCCTTGCTTGTAACATCTATAAGGATCGCTCCGGGGTATTGTTGTAGCAGGCTCTCCCTCTTCTTCTGTCTATGTACAGTGATAATCATATCTAAGATTAAACTATAGTCTTGAACTTAGAATACACTACTTCCAAATCGCCTTTCGATCTCGTCACGAGTAGACTCGTTGAGGCTTGAGCACTCACAGAATACTGAGTCGCGAATGCTCGTGAGTTCCTCTGGATGTGTGATCTCAGTGAGATTTTTGCAGTTCGAGAACGCAAAGTCACAAATGACTAGCACACTACTTGGTACGATGTAATGCTCTAAATCTTTGGGAGCAAAAGGAGTCTTTTTTGATCGGGGCTGAACCTAACACCGTATTCATCGGTATAAGCTTCGGCAAGATCCTCCTCGCTAACCTCCGTAGACAGCACCTCCTCAATCTTCTGTTCTTCGTGACTCGAAGTAGCAAGAGTGTCAAAAGTAGTAGCCGATAGGCTCTGCTTTGAGTGGTCGAATTTGTCGTTAGGATTAAGGGGATCTAATTGTAGGGAACTTTGCATACTCGTAATGATGAACTTATACAATAGCAAAGATACATCTTTTGAGAGTATTGTGTATCAAGGTTCTTAGTGGCTTATGAAGACCTTTGACTTCGCTCTTAAACGAGAGTTATCATTCAGTCATTCTCTAGCGAACGAAGGCCCTCAACAAAGATTTGAGGCATAGGCTAAGCCTACATATACGACTTATCTATCGGTTAGGATCTGAGGGGACAATACCAAGCGTAGCCAATCAAAATCGGGTTATTGTCTTTCGGCAGAATACTCTCTGTACGCTCTTATGGTAGCATTACTTTCTTAGGCTAAGTGTCAAGATTTGATTTTTAAGCGTCAAGGCTTGACGGATAAAAATCGTGTCTTGACGCTTATCCGCCACGCCTTGACGCATAGATCCCGATATACTTACTTGCGGTATTTTGCTTCTTTGTTTTAGGTTCGCCCCTAGATAGTGCTGTATAATTCGTATTCACCACCACTGTAATCGAAGCCTAAGTATCGTGTCAATCCAAGGCTAAGTATCTTGTCACTTGACGGCTAAGTATCTCTTCGATGGAAGTCTAAGTATCTTGTTATAACAGCGATCAGCATTAATCTGAGTTCGGTATAATTTTTAGGCAGATACAAGTTCAGAGTCTATGTGTTCCAGGTTAAGAGAGGGTTTCTTCTCCAAGGTCTGATAGGCAATTAATCCCGCTATTAGATTTACCATAAAGTTGTGAATAGAGCGA
>JBHAFI010000079.1:0-8379 GCA_041856045.1 Porphyromonas sp.
GGTAGTGTTGATCGGGGTTATAACAAGATACTTAGACGTCCATAGAAGAGATACTTAGTTGTCATCTGACAACATACTTAGACGTCAAGTGACAAGATACTTAGTCTTCAATCAACGTCTAAGTATCTCTTCAATCCACACGAAAATCTCACATCATTTCAGCCCTCAATTTTTCATCATTAGGTGCCCAAATGCCCCAGCAATCCAAACCTAAGTATTCTGCCATATCGGAGGGTAAAATCTTGTCCTGCCAAACCCGAATATCTAGACCTTTGACGTATCGACTTCGTGTCAAGTCGGGAGTAAGGGGCGAGGTGTTGGAGGAGGTGGGGGCTCGTGCTTCACTTCGAGGATATAGGACAAGGGGAGCGAAAAGATACATACCAACTACACTTAAACTTTGAGCCTTATGTTCGCACTAAAGGCGAAAGAAGCAGACGTACAGCCTTAAAGACCAAGATAAATTCTCAGCATTCGCCGACAAAGCGAATAAGCATAGAGAGGCATTCGTACTTGGGCTGTCCCTCGCTCACCAGTAACAAGTATAACGATGACTAAGATGAAGAAACTCCTATGTCTACTCACCGCTACGGCAAGCCTAGTCGTAGCCGAGGCAAGGACAAGCAAAGCACCAACGCTCCCAATTGGGATATACGCCATGGGGCAATAGATAGAGATACGGCTTTCCCGATCCCTATTAACTTGGCTACGAAACTAAGTAATACGGGGAAGAATGTGAACTTTAAGTTGGCTTGGAACCGTCCTCATAGTGGCGACTATGCCCTAAACGAATTGTTCGCTTGGCTCAAATCTCTCGATCGCTAGACCGCTTGGGGACTATGCCTTGAGACTCTAGATTTGGGCTGTTACGATCCTCATCTTAGGACGAGATGAGGTGCCAAACAGACGAAGTAAATCCCCCTAATTGACTTTTGCCAATTAGGGGGATTATTGTGTATTAGGTGTATTATAGTAGCGTCAAACGGACGCGTTACAGAGGGTCAATGTCGTAGTGTATTTGTACACGTCTTGACTCGGGGAGGTAGTGTCGTAGTTGTTGCTCGGCTAGCGTCATGGCTCGACGCTCTTGGTGATAGGAACGTTTGTAAGGTCGGCGACAAACTATCTGACGGATATACTGCCCATCAATGCGTGCTATGCTAGGAGCGGATAGTTCACTTAGGGCTATTCCCTCAAGGTGCTGGGCGAGGTAAGAGCGTAAGGCTTCTCCTGTACGTATGACCAAAGCCTCGTCAAATCCCTTGAGTGTAATCGTGCTCATTCGGGTAAAAGGTGGGAATTGGCTCACTTGTCGCTCTTGCAATTCTCCTTGGATAAAGCCCTTATAGTCCCGAGCCTTAAGTTGGGCTAGGAAGGGCTGTGCCGTATCGTTGGTCTGAATAACGAGTTGGCTTGGGTTGCTTGTCCCCTCGTGCCTTGTGTGGAGCATCAGTTGATAGAGGAGTTGATAGACGCGTTCGCTGTTACGGAAGTCCGCCTTGGCAATAAGGCTCTCAAGTTGAATGACAGCGATGAGTCCTATATTATCCCATATAGGCTGTCCCTTGATGAGTTGTGTCCCAACGATAATGTCCACATCACCGGCAGCAATACGTGCATGTAGTTCGCTCCTACGCTTGGTAGTCTGTAGGCTGTCACTATCCAGACGCATCACACGGCTATCGGGGAATAAATCCTCAACCTCCTCGGCGACTCGTTCGGCACCAAAGCCCACGAGATGCAAGGCGGGCTTAAGACCTTGAGGACTCTCTACCTGCATCTGGTGGCAATGAGGACATTGCAGGGGCATCGCCTGCAAATGATCGCAGTACAGACAGCGTAGTAGACGCTCGGTAGCGTAGTAGTTTAGGCTTACGTTGCAACGAGGGCAGTCGATGCTCTTGTTACATACTCTACAGTGTAGGTGATGGGCATAACCGCGTCTATTCTGTAGGAGGAGTACACGCTCTCCTCGAGCGAGTGTCTGCTCTATCTCTTCTTTGAGAGGAGGAGATATGCTCGTATTATAGGGCATCAGCCCCTTACGACGTAGCGTTGCTATGTCTATATATTTGATGCTGGGTAGTTCCTCACTAGGGATTGGCTTCTCGGGTATATCGAGAGGGTGATACTTCCCCCTTAGGGTATTGAACGTAGCCTCTGCCGAGGGCGTAGCACTTGTGAGCAGTAGCCGTACACCTCTCGTCTGTGCTAGATAGAGGGCAACATCACGTGCGTGATAGTAGGGAGCGATATGTTGCTGTTTGTACATATACTCCTGTTCGTCGTCCACGATGATAAGTCCGAGTCTAGTAAAGGGCAAGAACACAGCCGAGCGAGTACCAAGTATGAGGCAGGGGGTATCCTGAGTAGCGAGGAGTTGGAAGAGTTCGGTACGTTTATCTTCGCTGATCTGTGGGTGGTAGTAATATAGCCTACCTTGGGCTGCATACTCTAGTGCCTTGAGGTATTCACTAGCCGAGGGTACCCCCTCGGCAGAAGGACTAAGGACTAATACCTGATGCCCCGACTCGATACAGGCTCGTACGAGTTGTATCGTTGCAACTTGCTTGTCCCTTATCGAGGAGGTGGAGAGATAACTAATGGCTTTGTCTAGCCTAAGGGTGTTGTGGGACTCGTACGTACTTGCTCCTGCAAGGTTGGATAGGTTTGCTCCGTCCTCATCGGAAGTTTGGTGCGAGAGGTTGAGTAAGTTTGCTCCGCCCCCATCAGAGGTTTGGAACGAGAGGTTTGATAAGTTTGCTCTGCCCTCATCGGAAGTTTGGAGCGAGGGCGAGGATAAGTTTGCTCCGACCCCATCGTAAGTTTGGTGCGAGAGATTGGATAGGTTTGCTCTGCCCTCATCGGAAGTTTGGAAAGCGAGGGCGAGGAGGTTTGACCCGAGTCGTTCGCCACCTTGAGTAAGGGGTGATAATCTGGAGTCCGATGCGTTGCTCGGATATTCTGCTCTCCCTAGACGGCTCTCTACCTCCTCTACCACTTCCATTATACCACGCTCCACAAGTTTACGTATGAGTGCCATACGCGTGCTATTATTCTTGCTAAGGCTTTGTCGGGGGAGGCTGTCTGCAAGGCTTAGTTGTGCGTCCTCAAGACAGTTGAGGAAGTCTGCAAGGATCTCCTGCTGTCGCTTGCTACGAGTGAGCGTTTCGTATGCTCGAGTAAGACCCTCTGGCGAACGATAAGCCTCTACTAAGCGTAGGCAGGCACGCATACGTGGACGGTAACGGCTGATAACAGTCTCTTCGGTATGAATAGCCCCTAGGGATAGGAGGCGTTGATAGGAGGCGTTGAGGTTTTGCGTAAGGATCGTTTGGAGTCTTTGGAGCGTTAGACCTTTATCACCCTCTGCCTTGAGGGCGTCTAGGAGGAGATAGTCTTGTTCGCACAAAGGCTCGTTGCTCTCGAAGTCGGGATTAAGGTAGATAAGCGTCTTGCTCTCGGGTAGCAATCCGCTAGGCATAGCCGTACGCATCACTTGCCCCACAGTGCAGTGGTAGTAGTCTGCGACCCATTGCCATAGATCGAGATCAGACTGGGAGAGGATCGGCTGCTCATCAAGGAGTCGGTCGATGACCTTAATCCTTCTATTCTCAAGCCCAGGGGGGAGATCTTTGCTGACCTTAGTAATGACCCCAGTGAAGAAACGTTTGGGACCAAAAGAGACGACAACTCTACGACCAACGAGAGGAGCGTTGGTCGTAGAGTTGTCGTTATCTAGGCGATAGTGATACGATTCACCGAGAGCGAGGGGAAGGATTAGTTGTACATACATAAGCCGATATACAGCCTTGTGCCTACCAGTTAATAGGGCTTATGCCTTTACTCCTAAGGTAATCGTTGGCCTTGCTGAAGTGTTTACAGCCCCAGAACCCTCGGTGTACAGACAGCGGAGACGGGTGTGGAGCCTCGAGGACGAGGTGCTTTGAGCGATCTACCATCGCAGCCTTACGTCGGGCATACGATCCCCATAGCATAAAGACCAATGGACGACTAGAGGCATTCAGTACCTCAATAATCTTATCCGTGAACGTCTCCCAACCCCAGCCTTGGTGCGAACCAGCACTGTCGGCAAAGACCGTAAGTGTCGCATTGAGCAAAAGCACTCCTTGCTCGACCCAAGGCATTAGGTGTCCATCGCTGATGATGCTACTATGTCCTAGATCGCTCGCTATCTCTTGCTTGATGTTGCGTAGACTTGGGGGAATATCCACACCATGGGGGACAGAGAATGAGAGTCCCTCTGCCTGTCCCTCTCCATGATAGGGGTCTTGCCCGAGGATAACGACCTTGACCTTGTCTAGCGGACAAGCGTCCAAGGCTCGGAAGATATACCTCCCCTCGGGGTAAACTTTACGTCCGCTCTGATATGCCGTCCGCACTTGCTCGGCAAGGTGAGCGAAGTAGAGTTTGTCAAACTCCTCCCTTAGGGCTTCGTGCCAAGAGGCTTCTAGTCGTACCTGCATTGTCTAGTTGTTGCTTTTCTTACGCTTATAACTGAAGGCCTGCCATACGTCCTCTGCCCAGCCCTGCTGATGCATCTCCCACTTGGCTAGGACGAATAGGTAGTCACTCAAGCGATTGACCCAAGGGATCAAACCCTCGGGTAGGGGATCGAGACGCTCGAGTCTCCATAGGCGACGCTCGGCACGTCTACATACGGCTCTTGCCAGTTGTATATGTGCAGACAGAGGCGTACCACCGGGAAGAATGAAAAAGCCGTTATTGGGAGTCTCTTGCATCAGACGGGCTGTTTCTTCCTCTAAGAATGTAAGCCACTCGGGGGAGAAACTATTGGGGTTTTCTCCACGGCGATGGCTAGGTGTCGCAATCAGGCTCATCATCTGCATGATCGACATCTGCATTGCTCCCAAGTCTGCGTGTCGCTTGTCCTCGGGGGCAATCATAGAGCGGATAAGCCCGAGGTGAGAGTTTAGTTCGTCCATCGTGCCATTAGCCTCGATGCGAGGATCATCTTTGGGGACACGCTCTCCGCCGAAGATACCTGTCGTCCCCTTATCCCCTGTTTTTGTTATTATTCGTGCCATTTGTTGTTGCTTTATTGTGTACTTATGGGGCAGAACCTCAAGATGGCTACATCTCGAGGCTCTAGGTGTAATGAGTAAGGAGCATACTGCGTTAGGCAGGTGATGCATTCCTCGTTACTAAGTAGATTACGCTGTAATAAGGGGCTATTAGGCTCGATCCCTAGATGGCGTATCAAGTCCTCCTCGAGTCGTAATGGGACAAGACGCTTTTCCTCTGCGAAGTTGGCAACAACGAGGATAAGTCCCTCCTCACTATATCGAGCGAAACTAAGTACCCGATGTCTGTCATAGTCTGTCCCTTGGAGGTAGTTGAGTCCATAGTATTCGCCTTGTTGCAACTCCGGATAGGTATTGACAAGATTGAGTATTGAGCGGTGGTAGTCTAGTAACCTTTGTTCCTCGGGGAGAAGATCCTTACCGCTCAAATCCTTACCAAGGCGACGAAGCGAAGAGAGCGACCAGTAGTCAAAGATGCTCGTCCGCCCATCTTGTCCGCTGAAGCCCTCCGTATCCATACCTCGTTCTCCTAGTTCGCCTGCGAAGTAGTGTAGGTAGGCACCCGTTCCAGCCAAAACTGCTACGGCAAGGGCTGGGACTAATGCCTTGCTATCCCCTGCAAAGTAAGGCGAAGCGAAGCGTTGCTCATCGTGGTTCTCCACGAAGTAACACATCTTGCTCTGAGCATCACCTACGGCATCTCTTACAGGGTCAAAGGTATCTGCTACGGCTTCCCCTCGTACGATACTTCTAAGCGTATCGTAGACCCCGACCTTGTCGTAGAGATAGTCAAAGCCTGCTGATAGATATTCGTTGTAACGCTCTCTTTGGTAGACCTCTGCCAAGAAGATCAGTGTATAACGCTCACGCAGTTGTTTGATCGCCCACGACCAAAAAGCCGGGGGAACCATCTCTGCCATATCACAGCGGAAGCCATCAACACCCTTAGATGCCCAATAGTTGAGTATTGCGTACATCTTGTGCCACGTATCGGGGATAGGGTCGCAGTGTAACTGTCGGTCGCCTAGATAGTCTACTCCGTAGTTGAGTTTAATGGTCTCATACCAATCATTATGGCTAGGGTAGGCAGAGAAACAGTCATTACCCGTGGCTTTTGCCGGATACTCACTATATGTCCCCTCGACGGGCAGTTGTAGGGCTTCGCTCGGGAAATAGTAGAAGTTGTTGCTCGGTAAGAAGTGCTTGCTCGTATCATCACCCTCTCCCAGGTCTAGGACAGTACTAGGAGCCACATCGGAGCGGTAGGTACGTGCCACATGATTGGGCACGAAGTCCATCATCAGCCCCAAGCCTTGTGTATGTACACGCTCTACGAATGCCTCAAACTCAGACATACGCTCCTCGACCTTATCAGCGATAGCAGGGGCTATGTCGTAGTAATCCTTAATAGCATAGGGCGAGCCTGCTAAGCCCTTGACCATCTCCCTAGGATCGCCAGCAATATCTGCAAAACTGGTTGCCGTAGCGTGCTCGATCAAGCCGATGAGCCATAGGTGCGTACAGCCTAGGTCCTTGACATACTTGAGGGCTGTCGCGTCCCAATCCGAGAACTTGCCCGAGCCATTACGCTCTAGGTCGCCATTTGGCTCTGGGGCTGTCGTCATATTACGCCATAGGCGTGCTAGTGCCGAGTAAATAATCGGACGCTTACTCATCTCTTATCTACGTGCTTTGGAGATAATAAGGCAGAAATAGGGGAACTTATGTGCGAGTATATCCTCCGTCTTGTTGAGGTACAACTCACGCCCCTCATAGCCGACATACTCTAGGTAATGCCAGTGTCTATCGGGATATGCCTTGATAGCCCTCTTAACCTCTTCCTCTGCCATAGACCCTTTCATAACTATGATGGTATGCTTGCTCGACCATGCCTCTTCTCATTCCTTAGGTTTTGCCTCTCCGGGGATTACGCGTAGTTGTTCGTCGAGTTGCACGAGTTGCCCCCCTACGAGTGCATTGCTCGCGATGAAGGCAGGCACACCAGGGTGATACTTGGCGGGTATGTTATGCTCCTCAAGGAGCTCGCCTATGTAAGCGGTGCTAGCGTAGAAGCCTGCGTCACCAATCGCTACTACGGCGATGACTGCCTCGGGCTCTTGCTTGAGTCTTGCGACAATATCGAGTGCTACCTCACGATAAGCCTCTACTGCTCCCTCACGCTCACGATTGACGGGCATATCGTAGTTAATAATCTTCGCCTCGTCAATGCCTAAGGCGAGCATAATACTACGACTTTTTGAGGCTTTGCGTCCGTTAGGACTTAATGATGAGGGCGAATATATAGCATCGGCTCGCTCTAATAGGCGAAGGGCTTTGAGGGTGATAAGTTCGGGATCACCTGCCCCTAGGGAAACGAAGTGTACGTTGTTCATTATAACTCGTTGTACTGTGGTATTTGTGTAAGTGTTTGGTAAGTCTGTTGCTCGTAATCTATCTGATAGGCTACGTGTTGTAAGCCATTGCTTAGGACAAGGTACGGCACCCTAAGGGCCATATTGTATCGTAGAGCCTGCCTTAGGACTTTGTCGCTAAGGTTTATCTCGGGGGCTTTGTACTCTAGGAGCATCAAGGGCCGTAGTTGTCTGTCATAGAGAACGCTGTCTATCCTTTTCTTGGTGTCGCCTAGTGTAAGTCCGACCTCATTCATCAGTAGGCTAGGGGGGTAACCGAGGTGGTGGATTAGGTAATGAATGATATGCTGTCGTACCCACTCCTCGGGACTAAGGCGTACACTTTTACGTCGCAGTTCGTCCCAGATATAGAGTTTGTCTTGTCGTCGCTCTATTCTTGCGGCGAAGGGTGGGAGATTAAGTTGTATCATTACTGTCCTAGTTGTTCTCTTAAACTCTGTAAAGTTAGGAAGAATTGCTCAGACAGGGGGTCTCGGCATCATTCCAAGAGTATCTAATATGCCTACGATGCATCTCTTGCTCTTCTGCCCCGCTACTTGTTTATGCTGTACCTATCATTATTGTTTTTGAGATCAAGGAGTGGGGATTAACCCAAATTGTATAAGACGGGCTTTGGTCTCATGAGGACTTTCTATGATTGTCCCAACAATTAAGTGATGGTCTTCTGTGCTGATCTTTCCCACAAGTTTTGACGAGTTTAGCTTGTGGAGCGTTGTTGGTTTGAGTTGGGCACAGTTGACAAAACCTGAGTTCGGTATAAGAGAAGTCTTAATCCCTTGAAGATTAAGACTTTTCTATTGCATAAGTGGGAGATGTTTAGTATCTTTATAACTATAAACCAACAAGATAACTAAACATCTCCACCCATATGATCAAGACAA
>JBHAFI010000080.1:0-4518 GCA_041856045.1 Porphyromonas sp.
ACACTCGAGTATACATACTTTGTATACTAATGTATACTCTATCTATGTTCTAATACATACTCTGTCTATGACCTAATGATACTCTATCGATACAGCAGCGATGAATATCTACTTTCAGATACCACAGATAGATTGGGGACTCCTCCATCTGATACAATCTAATCATTCAAATATCTCATATCGATAGCCCCCAACCTCCTAATAATACAACAAGAAACACCCAATAGACGGCTACTATGGCTCCGAGAGAGGTTTGTCCTTGACAGATGAAGTTGTTAGAACACACGCTTGACCTCAGCAATGAGATGTCTTCTCTCTTCTGACGTGGGGGTAGAAATAGCAAAGGCTAATGCAAGAGTCTGTATCATACGCTACGTGTGTTTACTCTGCAAGATGTCCCACAAAATAGTAAAGGCTAAGGCAAGTGTTTGCATCGTACGTTACGTGTGTTTACTCTGCAAGATGTCCCACAGAATAGCAAAGGCTAATGCAAGGGTTTGTACCGTACGCTACGCGTGTTTACTCTACAAGATGTCCCACAAAATAGCAAAGGCTAATGCAAGTGTTTGCATTAGCCTTTACCGATACGAGGTATTACCGCGTCTTAGTCTTTAAGTTTTGCTGCGATGAACTCACGGTTTAGACGAGCGATATTGCTCACCGAGATGTTCTTGGGGCACTCTACTTCGCACGCACGTGTGTTTGTACAGTTACCAAATCCAAGTTCGTCCATCTTCGCTACCATCGCCTTAGCACGACGAGCAGCTTCGACACGACCTTGTGGTAGTAGTGCAAGTTGGCTAACCTTAGCAGATACGAAAAGCATAGCCGAACCATTCTTACACGCAGCAGCACACGCACCACAACCGATACAAGCAGCAGCGTCCATAGCCATATCTGCATCTTCCTTAGGGATAGGAATAGCATTAGCATCAGGGATACCACCAGTGTTCACTGATACGAAACCTCCTGCTTGGATAATCTTATCATAAGCAGAACGGTCTACCATCAAGTCACGAATGATAGGGAAGCCTGCCGAACGCCATGGCTCTACTGTGATGGTATCACCATCATTAAAGCGACGCATATGCAATTGACATGTCGTCACACCTTCATCAGGTCCGTGTGGGTGCCCGTTAATATATAGCGAACACATACCACAGATACCCTCACGACAGTCATGATCAAACACTACAGGCTCTTTACCCTCACGAATAAGTTTTTCGTTGAGAATGTCGAGCATCTCCAAGAAAGAACTGCCTTGAGAGATATTAGCGAGATCATAGGTTTCGAACGCTCCCTTAGACTTTGCGTCTCTTTGGCGCCAAACTTTTACCTTGATGTTGATATTCTTATCTTCAACCTTGATATTATTGCTCATTGTTTTAGTGCCTAATTAAGGGTTAATTCTTATAGTTACGTTGCTGACGTACCACAAACTCGTAAGTGAGATCTTCCTTGTGCATTACAGGCTCTGCATCTTCACCTTGGTACTCCCAACAAGATACGTAAGCGAACTTATCATCGTGACGTAGGGCTTCACCCTCCTCAGTCTGGTGTTCCAAACGGAAGTGTCCACCACAACTTTCCTCACGATCAAGAGCGTCACGTGCCATTAGGTTACCAATCTCTATAAAGTCGGCTAGGCGGAGAGCCTTCTCTAGTTCCACATTAAGGTCATCGGCCTTACCGGGAATAAATACATCGCTCCAGAACTCCTTCTTGATCTCCTTGATTGCTTCGATAGCTTTCTTCAGACCAGCCTCATCACGACCCATACCAACAAAATCCCACATAATGAGACCCAGTTTCTTGTGCAGGCTGTCTACGCTCTTGCTACCCTTGATACTCATAAGGCGTTCGATACGATCCTTAATAGCCTTCTCTGCGGCATCAAACTCTGGTAGGTCTGTTGAGAAACGAGGTACCTGAATTTGGTCTGATAGGTAGTTTTGGATTGTATAGGGGAGTACGAAGTAACCATCTGCAAGTCCCTGCATAAGGGCTGAAGCACCAAGACGGTTCGCTCCGTGGTCACTGAAGTTTGCCTCACCGATAGCAAACAATCCGGGAATACTTGTCTGCAACTCATAGTCTACCCAGATACCACCCATAGTATAGTGGATCGCGGGATAAATCATCATAGGCGTCTCGTATGGGTTGTCGTTGGTGATCTTCTCATACATCTGGAAGAGGTTACCATAACGAGCCTCAACAACGTCCTTACCCAAACGCTTGATAGCACTTGAGAAGTCTAGGAATACAGCAAGACCAGTGTGGTTTACACCAAAGCCAGCATCGCAGCGTTCTTTGGCTGCACGGCTCGCCACATCACGAGGAACGAGGTTACCGAAGGCTGGATAGCGACGCTCTAGATAGTAGTCACGATCTTCTTCCTTAATATCGGTAGGCTTGATCTCACCGTGTTGGAGTTTGCGTGCGTCCTCGATATTCTTAGGCACCCATATACGTCCGTCATTACGGAGCGACTCCGACATCAGCGTGAGTTTAGACTGGAACTCACCGTGTACAGGAATACACGTTGGGTGGATCTGAGCCATACAAGGGTTAGCAAAGTAAGCTCCCTTCTTATATGCTTGAATAGCAGCAGAGCCATTCGATGCCATAGCATTGGTTGAGAGGAAGAAGGCATTACCATATCCACCTGTACCGATTACTACTGCGTGAGCAGCAAAGCGTTCGATCTTACCCGTAACTAGGTTACGAGCGATGATACCTCTAGCACGTCCGTCAATGATGACAACGTCAAGCATTTCGTAGCGAGTGTAGAGTTTAACCGAACCCTTACCGACTTGACGACTTAATGCCGAGTAAGCCCCTAGGAGGAGTTGCTGTCCGGTCTGACCACGAGCATAGAACGTACGCGATACCTGAGCACCACCAAACGAACGGTTATCAAGCAAGCCTCCGTATTCACGTGCAAATGGTACACCTTGGGCTACGCACTGGTCAATGATTGAGTTTGCAACCTCTGCAAGGCGATAAACGTTTGCTTCACGAGCGCGGTAGTCACCACCCTTGATCGTATCATAGAATAGACGATATACGCTATCACCATCGTTCTGATAGTTCTTTGCAGCGTTGATACCTCCCTGTGCAGCAATAGAGTGAGCACGACGAGGTGAGTCTTGGATACAGAAGTTTAGGACGTTGAAGCCCATTTCACCAAGAGAAGCGGCTGCCGAAGCACCTGCAAGACCCGTACCAACTACGATAATATCTAGTCGTCTTTTATTGGCGGGGTTTACGAGTTTTTGATGGTTCTTATAGTTGGTCCACTTCTCGGCGAGAGGTCCTTGAGGTATTTTTGAGTTAATCTTAGACATGACTTAATACTTTAGTTTAAGCAGTTAGACCTAGTTCTTATGGCATTGGCACGACACCAAGTGAAGCGAAGTAGTAATATACAATTACTACAGCAAAGCCAAGAACGATAACCGTTGAGTAGATGTTTGAGGCACTCTCAAGACGCTTTTGCCAAGTCGTATTGTTCCAGCCGATCGTGTGTAGAGCCGACCAAAAACCGTGCGTCAAGTGGAACCAAATAGCACCCAACCATACTAGGTATAGTATGAGGTTGATAGGGCTATTGAATGTGTACTGGATAAGAGCAGCACCGTCGGTTGGACTAACGATCGTACCATCAGCAAGGGTTGTCTCGTGATGTCCAAGCAGTTCGACAAGTTGCATCTTCGCCCAAAAGTGGTACATATGAAGTACCAAACCGCCGAGAACAACAACTCCCAATGCAAGCATATTCTGCGAAGCCCACTCGACACCACGAGGACGATTAGGCACTGCATAAGGATCATTGCCTCGTGCTTTCTTGTTCTGATAGAACAGAATGAAAGCATAAACAATGTGTGCTACAAATAATGCAGCAAGTCCCATTGTACCAACGAGGGCATACCAATTGGCTCCTAGAAATTCACAAATCATGTTATAAGCCTCGCCAGAGAATAGAGCGACAAGGTTCATACCCATGTGGAACGTCAGGAACAAGATAAGCGCAAGTCCCGTAACACTCATTACGACCTTACGACCAATCGATGATTTAACTAACCACGACATACATTTATTAATTAAGTTATAATACTGCTAACCTATTTAAGTGCCCAGACCTCGTAGTTATTGAGGCCGTCGTGCAATCTTCAACACAAAGATATAGCATTTACTTATACTAGGCAATATAATTGAGGAAAAAAATACGAATTACTATACATCGTATCCCCTCATCTAGGTATAGTACGCTCATAATCTGCACATTCAAAGATCGGCATAAGTTATAGAAATCTATCTTGAGAAGGAGGGCAATATATGTGTGAAAGTTAATAGATGAATTACGGTATTAGGATTGTGGGGCTACCCTAGATAAGGGAACTTATATTCTGGATATAAGGAGCAAAGATACTCTCTAGTACCCAAATCTATCCGTCAAGGCGGGACGCTTAAAAATCAAACCTTGACGCATAAAAATCAAGACGTGGCGGATAAGAG
>JBHAFI010000081.1:0-4372 GCA_041856045.1 Porphyromonas sp.
ATCCTTATAACCTCCGCCATCATTGCTTAGGTGAGAGATCGATATACGTGTCCTTAGGCGTAGTGCCTCGAGGGTAGAGATAGGGCTATAGGCTGCTAAGATATGTACGCCTAGATAACTAAGTTCGTCGGGATTGGCAAACTCCCAATTATTGATACCCAAGCCAAGGCTAAGGCTCGGGATAGACCGAAAGTGGTATCCAAGCGTTAGCCCGAAGCCTGTCGATAGATGATTATCTTTCTTGATGCTCTTATCTTGACTAAGGAGCGTAGCACCTGCCTCCAAGTCCAGCCCAAGCCACAAACCACTGCGTGGCTTGACCCACCACTGAGCCGAGAGGGGCGTACTAAGTAGCAAGAAGATCAAAGCGAAGATGAGGCTAAGCCTTTTGCGTATAATCGGTCTGTTGTCCATAATAGTATGAATAAATATGCTTTGTCGTATGCGTATGATGGCTTCCTAGCCTTAGGGGCTAAGCCCTATGCCTAGAGCAAAAATACAGAAAAGGCTCTATCTGTGCAAGTACCATCGCCCTTGGGGTTAGCCCCAAGGCTAAGGCACGTAAGAGCATAGACCTAGGCGAAACACTCTTCGCTCCCTAGATAACTCAATCTATCCGTCACGTCTTGACGGATAAAAATCAGGTCTTGACGCTTATGTGCCACGTCTTGATTTTTATGCGTCAAGGCTTGATTTATAGGTTTTGACTTTATACCTTGGGCTATTTATGTGCTTAGTCGGGCTTATGTATTAGCCTTGTAGCGGGGCGGGTAGGGTAGTTGAGAGGTGAGCGAATAGAGTGTATGATCTTCTTCGCCTAGATCTATGGGTTATGCTAGGCGTTTGGCTTGTGCTTAGTGACTGTTGCGGTATGCTGTGGGGGCGATATATATCCTTAGACTTGGGAGCAGAGTGAGGGGTGTAAGTGCTTGATGATATACTCTCTTCGTGGTCTGTATGTCCTTTGCTTAGGCTTAGGACTATTAGAGGGAAATGTATCGACTCCGTAGGCTTAGTCCTCGGGGCTTATAGCGATGTGTCATTCGGGAAGTCTATAAGCCTCTACGCCTCCCGAACCTTATGTCCCAGTGAACAGCATAAAGGCGAATACCCGTATCGAGTATTCGCCTTGCTTTGTTTGGGCTGTATGTTTGTACTGCTGGCTCTTACTTTGTAGCCCCTCGGTACATAGGCGTTCCTTGGACTGATAGCACCTTTGGGCTTGCATCATAGAGGTAGGTGCCATCGGCATAGACTCCGTCTGTGTTTCTCGTCATAATGGTCGTAGGCTGATCGTTGGGAAGGAATAGTTCGACCTGAGTGCTATCAGTAGAGAAAAGGACGAAAGCTCTGATAACAGCCTCACCCTTGACTTGCTCTATCGGATCAAGACGCTCACCCTCCGAAAAGATTTGGAGGCAAGTTTGGCGTAATTGGCTCCAACTCTCTCCTGCGGCAGCATTACAGCCGTGGTCATCGAGGGCTACGCCGATAGGTGCTTCGTGGGTTACTGCGGTGCTGTCTTATGTCGCTGTATGGCTCTTCTGCCCCGAGGTGCAGGCGAATAGTCCTGCAAGAGCAAGAAGACCGAGGCTAAGTTTTTTGAGTTTCATATTCATTGCGTTATAAAGTTTGTTTACAAACTTACGAAAAAATAGAGCAAGCCCCAGACAATTCTCTCGTCCAAGGCTCGCTCGCTTAGTATTGGATACTTGGCTAAGGCTTGTGCCGTTCGCCCTGTCTGATAGCCGTTTATAGAGGCTTAAGCATTACTTGCATATCGTAAGCCTTATAAGGCACTTGATACTGTACTTGAGGTAAAGCCCCCCAACTATTATAACAGCCTAGCCCTAGATGATAGCGGTCTACAAGGACATCAGTAAAGCCAGCCTTCTTCGCCTCGTGTCCGTGTTTTTGGCTCTTATAGGGGAAGCCGTCTAGTTCCTCAAGGCTGTACTCCAATGCCGAGGCTTGTAGTGGATAACTAGCACGTATCTCTAGCCCGTGCTGACCCTTATCTAGGACGCGGTAGTAGCGTAAGCCTGTTCGTCCACCAGTCTCTTGAGGACGAACGTAAGGGTGATAAAGGTCTGCTACTGATGTACGATACTTACCTAGCAATTGAGAAGTACTGCGGTCTGCATAGTTCTCGTCGGGACCATATCCGAAGTATTCTACTTCGCTGAATTGACTAGGCATAACTAGGCGTATGCCGAAGCGGAAAAGGTCGGGCATCTTGGCTCCTGCTTGTGGTGTCATCGTTTGATTATAGATGATAGAGCCATCGGAGTAAATACGATATTCGAGTAGAAGCCTTGTTGCGAGTTGTGTTAATTCAACTTCGCTCTCTATGGCGACATAGTCAGCGTTCTGCTCTTTGGTCTTTATGCCAAGGAGTTTCATCTCGGGATTACGCCATAGTTTGTAACGCTGTTGCAAGCCAGCACCCATATCGTTGTCTGTGGCGGCTCTCCAGAAGTTGGGTCTTAGATCACGACCCTCGGCGATGAGTTCGCGTCCCGCTACCATATAACGCGAGATGAAACCACTACGTCTATCGATGTCTACTTGCATCTTAGCACCCTTGACGATAAGATAGCGACTGTCGTTGTCCTCTAGGCTGAGCGGAGCCATACCTTTGCTCGGAGAGAGCGGAGCGAATGTGTCCTCATGGAGGATAAACTGCTGGTACGCGACACGATGACCTGCTGGGAGTATGCCATCAGCCTTGCGTAGGCTGTAATACACTTGTAGGCTAAGGAGGTCGGACTGCTTTACCTCGGGAAGCGTGATATACTCACCGAGCGATATTACTCGACGTTCGCCCGGAGCGATTGCGGGCATTGGTAGCGTTGCACTCTCTAGGGGAGAGCCGTTAAGGCTTAATTCGTAGCGTAGTTCGTAACGAGAGAGATCGATGAACTTGTACTCATTATATACCTCGATCTCAAGAGTACGAGGGTTGAGGACTTTAGTCCAAATACTCTGGTGCTGGTAGAATACCTCTTGACTATGTGGATTGGGCTGTCTGTCGGGACTAACCAATCCGTTATTGCAGAAGTTGTTGTCCGCCTTATAGTCGTAACGATTGTAATCTCCGGCATAAGCGTAGATCATTTGCCCTGATTGGTTGGTCTTACGTAGTGATTGGTCTACGAAGTCCCATATAAAGCCCCCTTGTAAGATAGGATACTTGCGGAAGAGAGCCCAATACTCGTCAAATCCACCCATAGAGTTGCCCATGGCGTGTGCGTACTCACAGAGTATAAAAGGCTTTTGGTGTCCTTCCTCAACGTACTTAAGTAGTTCGTGTGGTTGTCTGTACATACGGCAGTATATATCAGTGTACTTGTGTCCAGCACGTTCGTATTGTACGGGGCGAGTCTTGTCGAGCCTTTTCACCGCATCGTAGGCAAAGCCGAAGTTCTCACCATCGCCAGACTCATTGCCCGTAGACCATATAATAATACTTGGGTGGTTGCGTAGGTATTGTACTTGTCGCTCGTTGCGTTCGACGTGCGCGTGACGCCAATCTTTTTTTGTTGAGAGCGTTTCCTTTCCGTAGCCCATACCGTGGCTTTCGACGTTGGCTTCGGCTACGACATAGAGTCCGTAGCGATCACATAATTCGTAGAAGTAAGGGTCATTAGGGTAGTGTGCTGTACGTACAGCATTGATGTTTAGGCTCTTCATCAGTCGTACGTCTTGCTCCATACGTTGGCGACTAACGAGATAACCTCCATCGGGATCTATCTCGTGTCTATTGACGCCTTTGATGAGCAAGGCTTTGCCATTGACGAGGAGTTGAGCGTTTTTTATTTCGATACGACGGAAGCCCACTTGCTCACGAATACTCTCGGTCGGAGTACTTAGCACCAATTCGTACAAGTGGGGTGTCTCTGCGGTCCAAGGTAAAACATTATCTACCTCGAGATTGATCTGTGACTGGTTGGGCTGTAGTTTGGCACTTTTGATGAGTTTCCCCTCGCTATTGTAGAGAGCAAGGTCCGTAGCGAATGTTCCCTTTTTCGTAAGTGTTACACCGAGTAAGCCGGTCTTATTATCCTCTGCGAGTCCTTGCACTATGTGCATATCCTCGATGCGTGTATTCTCTCGGGCATATAGATAGATCTCTCGTGCTAATCCGCTTAGACGCCAGAAGTCTTGGCTCTCAAGGTAAGTGCCGGTACACCATCTATCGATCTGCATAGCGATAAGATTTTTCTCTCCGACACGTAGATACTTGCTCAGATCAAATACCGCAGGCAGTTTGCTGTCCTCACTATAACCTACGTATTTGCCATTGACCCACAGACGAAGGGCAGAGGTTGCAGAGCCAACGTGTATAAGTATCTGCTTTCCTGCCCAAGAG
>JBHAFI010000082.1:0-7512 GCA_041856045.1 Porphyromonas sp.
CGCTCTATTCACAACTTTATGGTAAATCTAATAGCGGGATTAATTGCCTATCAGACCTTGGAGAAGAAACCCTCTCTTAACCTGGAACACATAGACTCTGAACTTGTATCTGCCTAAAAATTATACCGAACTCAGATATAAATAATAGGGCTTGCGAGAGAATGTGGGAGGTGTCGTAAGTCTAAACATATCCTTATACCGATGCTACAATACACAGAGGCGAATATATCGGGTTAAAGTAGACAAAGATCCAATGTTTAAGCCCCCTCTAATAGCCCAAAGTCTGTTGTAGATCAATTTCTCAGCACACAACAAGCACGATAATATATCTCAACTATTTATCAAGTTACTATTCGGGATCAATTAGCAATTAGGTATCTTCTACTTAGCAATTTGATCTCAAATCCCCCTCATATAATGCCCTTATATTTGAAATAGGTATTTTAATGATAAGTTCATCTATCAAATGTTACAAGTAGAAGCACTTACAATTATTCAAAAACACAATCAAAACAAGATGTGACAAATCAGTATCTTATATTTATCGTATTTCGTATCTAAGTATAGCCTTTAGTTGTATTTATATTTGTGAGGTAAACATATTTCAGTCCCTTTACATTGAGTAAAGTGAGATTGTGAACATCTAAACTAACAAATCATTCAGTGTATTGCTTATGGCAAAACATCTATCTCAATCACAGACCACTCGGTCTAGTAGTCTAAGGAAGACGCTCTGCGTAGGGACGATCATCGCCCTAGGTACAGCCCTTGCGACAACTACTGCTTATGCCGAGGACAACAGTGGCTCGACAAAGCGAGCAGAGGTACAGCAAAACAACAGCCGTACTATCAAGGGTACAGTCGTTGATGAAAAGGGCGAACCACTGCCCGGTGCCTCAATCCTAGTAGAGGGAACACAGACAGGTGCTACTACAGACCTAGATGGGCGTTTCCGTGTAACACTTCCTGCCGGGAAGAATAAGATCCGTGTGAGTTTTGTTGGCTACTCACCCGTGAGCATTGTCGCCAAAGAGGGTATTAAGGTACAACTCCAACCCGATGCCAAAACAATCCAAGAGGTTGTCGTAACAGGTATGGTAGCGACAGATAAACGACTCTTTACGGGTGCTACCGACAAACTTACGGCTGAGAAGATCAAACTCGATGGTGTTGCAGACGTTAGCCGTGGCCTTGAAGGTCGATCGGCTGGGGTGAGCGTACAAAACGTATCGGGAACATTTGGTACAGCCCCCAAGATACGTGTACGTGGTGCGACCTCTATCCACGGATCATCAAAACCGCTATGGGTTGTTGATGGTGTTATTCAAGAGGACGTCGTGGAGGTATCGGCAGATGCTCTTAGTTCGGGTGATGCTACTACGCTTATTAGTTCTGCAATATCGGGACTGAACGCAGACGACATCGAGAGCTTCCAAATACTCAAGGACGGATCGGCTACCTCTATCTATGGAGCGAAAGCGATGGCAGGGGTTATCGTTATTACGACAAAGAAGGGACGATCTGGTACTAGTAGTTTCAACTATACGGGTGAGTTTACGACTCGATTTATTCCTAGTTACCGAGAGTTTAACATAATGAACTCTCAGCAACAAATGGACCTCTACCGCGAACTACAAAACAAGGGCTGGATGCCCTTTGGTAGCACCGTTCGCTCATCGTCATACGGCGTATTCGGTAAAATGTACGAACTGATGAATACCTATGATGAGAAACGCGGTCAATTTATGCTCGCAAATACTCGTGAGGCTCAAAACGAATATCTAAGAGCAGCAGAGTTGCGTAATACCGATTGGTTTGAAGAACTCTTCAACACCAACATTATGCAAAATCACTCTATCAGCATGACGACAGGTACAGACAAGAGCCAGACTTATGTATCTGTATCGGCAATGATAGACCCGGGGTGGACAAAAGCAAGTAGTGTAAATCGCTACACGGGTAACTTCAACAACACCTACAATTTTACTCCAAAGATCTCCCTTACCACTATCGGGGGACTAAGTTACCGTCAGCAACGAGCACCCGGTACTTTGTCGCAGAATAGTGATCCAATTACGGGTACTGTAACACGTGACTTTGACATCAATCCTTATAGTTACGCGATCAACTCGAGCCGTACCCTAGACGCACGTGAGTACTACCAACGCAACTACGCTCCATTCAATATCCACAACGAACTTGAGAACAACTACCTCGATCTTGATGTCTTTGATCTGAAACTCCAAACAGAACTCAAATGGCGTCCTATTCGTGGTCTTACGCTCTCGGCTCTCGGTGCGATCAAGTACAGCAATACCAACAAAGAGCACAAGATTACCGAGTTTAGTAATATGGCTATGGCCTATCGTGCTATGGCAAACTCGGTAATGATCGACAACAATAGTTGGCTGTACAAAGACCCCGACAAGATCAACACACAACCTATCTCTGTCTTGCCCGAGGGTGGTTTCTACAACACCAACACCTACAAGATGAATAGTTATGACTTCCGTGCCTCGGCAACATATACTACCGAGATAGCAGGTAAGCATATCATCAACTCGTATGCAGGTGTTGAGTTTAACGCTCAAAATCGTATGCAGAACGGCTTTGACGGCTGGGGTATGCAGTATGACCGTGGAGAAATCCCATTTTGGATCTATCCAGCCTTCAAGCAGATGAGTGAGCAGAATAGTGCCTACTATTACCTCTCGAATACACGTGTACGTACACACGCCATCTTCGGTACTGCAACCTATTCGTACAAAGGTCGCTATACGCTGACCGGAACTATGCGTTACGAGGGTTCTAACCGCTTGGGACGCTCTCGTAAATCACGTTGGCTCCCCACGTGGAATATAGCCGGTGCGTGGAATGCACACGAAGAGCCATGGTTCAAAAAGCAAAAAGTGTTTGACACCTTTACGCTCAAAGCGTCTTATTCATTGACAGCCGATGCAGGACCAGCAACCAATTCGCTCGTGATCATTCGTAGCAACACGCCTTGGCGTAACGAAACAGCCGCTCAAGAGTCTGGTGCTTACATCGCAGGCTACGAAAACAGAGATCTCACCTACGAGAAGAAGAACGAGTTTAACCTTGGTCTTGATATGGGCTTCTTTGGTAATCGCCTCAACATTACAGCCGACGCGTACAAACGACACAACTTCGACCTCATGGGTAGTATTATGACAACCCAAGGTGACCGCTTTGGCAACTCGGCAACAATGAAGAGTCACGGCTTCGAGTTATCAATCTCGACCCGCAATATCCAAAGCAAGAAGTTCAGTTGGACAACAGACTTCATCTTCGGTTATGCCCAAAACGAAGTGACGAAGTTGCGTTCTCGCAACTATCTGTGGAGTTACATCTCGGGGACTGGTTTTGCTCGTGAGGGCTATCCAGTACGTGCACTCTTCTCTATTCCATTCCAAGGGCTTACCGAGGAAGGGTTCCCAACGTTCAAATTCCAAGATAAAACGATTGACCCAAGCAACTACGGCAGCGTAAACTACCGTATCCTTGACGACTTTGATTTCTTGAAGTACGAGGGCTCTACCGATCCTATCTATACGGGTAGTTTGGGCAACATCTTTACTCTGGGGAATTTCAAACTCAATGTCTTTATTACTTACTCGGGAGGTAATAAACTACGTCTAGCCTCGGCCTATGCATCACGCTTCAGCGACCTAGACGCCAACCAGCGTAACCTAGCCAATCGCTGGGCTGTAGTGGGTGACGAGGTGAAAACAAGCATACCAACGCTCCCTGCGACAATTGATGCCCACAGGATTGCTAACCTCGGAGCCGGGTATAATGTATATAACTACTCGGATCAACATATAGCCGATGGCTCGTTTGTGCGTATGAAAGAGATCTCTCTACAATACTCACTACCTAGCAGTTTCTTGCAGAAGTTTAAGGTTATCAAGACCGCCTCTATCAAACTACAGGCTACAAACCTATTCTTGATCTATGCAGACAAGAAACTCAACGGACAAGACCCCGAGTTTTTCCGTGCTGGTGGTGTATCTGCTCCGGTTGCAAAGCAACTAACAGCAACACTACGCGTAGGCTTCTAGTATGTGAAATGACTTAATGAAGTATCAAATTATGAGAATACATAAAATATGTCTTGCCCTAGGATTGGTCGCTTCGCTTGGCAGTTGCGATAGTTTCCTCGACGAGATGCCAGATAACCGACAAACCCTAGATAGACCAGATAAAATACAGAGCCTGCTCACCTCGGCCTATGCTAATATCCATTATATGGGTATGCTAGAGAGTCGTACAGACAATGTTGCCGACAACGGCACCAAGTACACGACCGGCGACATACGCGATCAAGAGGGATATAAGTGGCTCGACCTTACGCCAGAGGACTGGGACTCGTCAAAGTGGTTTTGGGATCGCACTTATCAAGCCATTGCAGCCAGTAATCAAGTCTTGGAGTCTGTAAACGAACTCTCGGATCCTACAAAAGCATCGGCAATCAAAGGTGAAGCCTTGCTCGCTCGTGCTTGGGGACACTTCTGCCTTGTGAATTATTTCGCTCGTGCTTATAATAGTCAAACGAGTGCTACTGACCTCGGTGTGCCTTACGTGACCGAGACCGAGAAACGTATCGGGGTAGTATATCCTCGCGAAACTGTTAAGCGTACTTACGAACTTATCGAGAAGGACATTACCGAGGGATTACCACTCATCGAGGACGGTATCCACAAGACAGAGACAAGCAAATATCACTTCAACAGGGCTGCATCGCACGCCTTTGCTGCTCAATTTTATCTTTACTACGAGCAATGGGATAAAGCCAAAGAGCACGCTACTCTAGCCATTGGCACTAATCCAACAGCATCGCTCCGCAATATCGATAGATACAAGAGTTTCAACACTGCTGCCGAGGTGCGTAACGCTTACACCCTGTCTAGCGAACCAGCAAACCTATTGCTCCAAAACAATAATAGTCTGTATGGTCGTCGCTATATCAACCTACGCTATGCCCACAATAGAGATGTGTCTAAGCAAACATTCGCTGGTGCTGGTCCGTGGGGGGCTACACTACCATCTTACAATGAGATCTCGCGTAGTTATACCAATATGCCCGATGCTGTGATCTTCCTCTGGAAGTACAACGAAGCATTCCAAATCACAGACAAGCGTAACGGTATCGGTACTCCCTATGTTATCACGATGCCACTTACAGTAGACAAGACGTTGCTCGTACGTGCCGAGGCCGAGGTAATGCTCAAAGACTTTGCCTCTGCCGCTCAAGACCTATCGTGGTACTATGTGAGCAAGCGTGGTAGTGCGGCTAGTGCCAATGAGATCTCTGCATTCTATGATGTTCCCGACAACTACACGACGCTTGACGATGCTAGTGTCGAGAAGTATCGAGCCAAACTAGCGGGAGTGGCGAAGCCTCTCAACCCCAAGTTTATGCTTGAGAAGGGTATGCAGTACAATATGATCCAAGCCGTACTACATGCTCGACGTGTAGAGACTCTATATGAGGGAGAGCGATGGTTCGACATCAAACGCTACGGAATAGAGATTACGCACGAAATACCCGGCGAAAACTCTGTCGTGCTGGGATCTGATGACTTGCGTCACGCTCTACAACTACCCGCTGCTGTAATAACATCGGGCTTGAAAGCAAACCCTCGATAACATTATATTATTACGAAGTAACAAAGGTTATGAAACAGTTCATTCATAAATATACACTCCTAGCCTCTCTTGCTCTGCTGTCTATACCTACGATGGTATCTTGTAGTAATGACGACGAGCCAGATGCCAGCAAGAGTGTTCTTGCGGAGCAACTTCCCGAGAAGACCACTTTTGACAAATGGCTAGACAAAAACTACCTCGACGCATACAACGTAGACTTCATCTATCGTATGCTCAACAATGAGACGCCTAGAGAACGCAACCTCGCTCCTGCGACACTTGAGAACAGTATGCGAATGGCAAAAATCGTCAAACACTCGTGGTTTAGTGTCTACGATGAGGTAGGTGGATATGCCTTTATGCGTAAATACGCTCCTCGCCAAATACTACTTATTGGCTCGCGATCTACCGACAAGACAGGTATGGATCTACTAGGTACTGCCGAGGGAGGACTCAAAGTAACGCTCTACAAGGTCAATCATATCGACATCAACAATCTGGCTGCACTCAAGTGGACGTACTTCGGAACTATCCATCACGAGTTTGCTCACATTCTGCACCAACATAAGCGTTGGCCAGATGCTTTCAACGAAGTGACCAAGGACGACTATTTGCCCAGCACTTGGGCTAATGCTGATGTTGCACGTCGAGATGTTTATGCTCCGCTCGGCTTCGTAACAGCGTACTCTCGCAAAGTGAATAGCGAGGACGTAGCAGAGGTTACGGCTGCCATCATTACTTGGACGCAAGCAGAGTGGGACGCTCTATACCAAGCCGCTGGAGAGGCTGGTACTGCCAAGATAAAGAAGAAAGTAGCGATCATGAAGCAATATATGCTCGATGAGTACAAGATCGACCTCGACAAACTACGCGAGGTAGCAGACCGCAGACTTGAGGAGGCCGCTCGCCTAAACTTCATCGAGGAGGACTGGAAGCCCCTAATCAACAATACGCTACGCGGTCTGCGTGCGGCTAGCAACGTTGTTCCGCTCGCTCCTGCAAGTGAAGCCAATGCTTGGATGAAGCCCGACCTACCTACCGAGGGTGCTGGCGACTACTCTTGTGGCGTTTATTTGCAGCACTGTGGCAAAGAGCCTTTTACTCACCATCAACACTAAATTAAGCAGGGATTATGAAAACTAACATATTTCGTAGCCTCTCGGCTGTCGCTATTCTAGCAACGGGCTTGACTCTAAGTACTACGGGCTGTAAGCAGACAGAAGACGACATCTTCGACAAGAGTGTCAATGAGCGTGTCGAGGCACAAGTGCAAGAGTTACGTTCGCTATTGATCAGCAGTACCGAGGGCTGGATACTCGACTATATACCAAGTGCTGGTCAGCAATATGGTGCTTACTATATCGGGCTGAAGTTTTCCGACAAGGACGAGGTACTAGCGACTACCGACGAACTCAAAACAACAGAGAAATGGTACAAGAGTACCTACACGGTCGGTAAGGATAAGAATGTGTCGCTCAATTTTGATACAGGCAATATGGCGATCCATCGCTACACCACTCCCGATAGTACCTATGCTGGAGGTATATCTCTCGGTTACGAGGGCGATAGCGAGTTTAACCTCGTAAAAATTGTATCACAAAACGAGATACAAGTACGAGGCAAAAAGACCCGCAACTTGATGACCCTACGCCGTGCGACGGGTAGTATTGACGACTTTATGGCTTCAATACGCTCGATGAAAGCACAGATATTCAACCCTGCGGAGATGGGACGCAACTATCAAGATGCTCTAGTGGGCAATCTTGGCGGGAAGTCGCAACTCTTCAAACTAAATGCAACGGGGCTTAATGTCTATACTTACACCGTGGAGGGCGATACCAA
>JBHAFI010000083.1:0-21071 GCA_041856045.1 Porphyromonas sp.
ATAAAGCCCCCGACCCCAAGAGAGCCTTGGCACTCTTATCTGTCATCTCGGCAAAAGATAGGAGAGATGTCAGTCTGATGAACCTCGAGGATCATCTCTACAACACACGTCCTAATGCTCACTACGCTCAAGTAGACTCGGCTATCGTGTGGCAGTACATTTATTCGCCACGGGTCGGTATTGAGGAGTTGAGTCCCTATAAGGCTGTGTTTATGCGTGAAGTTCCGCCTGCTCTGCAAAAAGCGTGGAGGGCAGATATACAAGGGCTTGTCTTGTGGTGCCGTAACAACCTTAAACTCGATCCCGAGAGTAATCCCCATCGTTTCCCCGTACAACCTATTGGGATATGGAGGAGTAGGGTAGGCGATGCCCAATCGCTTGCTATATTCTTCGTGTCGATGGCTCGTGCTATGGGACACGCTGCTCGGGTGGATATGGTCACAGGCAAAACGCAGTACTATCAGCCTCGTACCCTAGAGTGGATAGATGTTGATCTAGAGCGATCGAGGGCGGAGGAAGTAGCGAGTCCCAAGGGTAAGTTGTATCTCGCGTATCGCTTCAATGGTATCGTTGATAATCCTCGCTACTATAGCCATTTCTCTATCTCACGCTTACTCCCCAATAACACACTAGGGTTGCAGAGTTATGATCTCGCAGATAGGGGACTAGAGCAAGGGGCTAGTTGGAGTGGATTTTTTGATAAGGGTGTCGTTATGGACGCAGGTAACTATTTGCTGGTGACTGGCTCTCGTATGGCTAGTGGGAATGTATTGGCAGAGTTGCGTAGTTTCTCAATTAAGGACGGGGAGGGTAGCCACGTTCCGCTCGTTATGCGTCGTGATAGCACTCAAGTGGCTGTGATGGGTAACTTTGATGCCGAGAGTAAGTATCACAGGCTAGGGACGGTTGCCGAGTTGTCGAGCCAAGACAAACTAAGGCAAGCCAGCACGAGCGAAGGTTCTATCCTAGCGACAACAGGGAGAGGTTACTATATCTTGGGTATTTTGTCTTCGCAGCACGAGCCAAGTAACCATGCCTTGAGAGATCTAGCAAGTCTTAATGAGACGCTCAAGGCTTGGGGACGTCCTATGTTGCTTATGTTTGCCAACGAAGAGCATCGCAGTCGTTATCGCCCCGAAGAATTTGCAGATCTACCACAAGACGCTGTTTGGGGCATCGACAAGGAGGGTAAGATACGAGAGGCTTTGATTAAGGAGTTCCGTCTTAATGATCAGGAGTTGCCGATCTTTGTGATAGCAGATACCTTTAATAGGGTTGTGTATGTCAAGCAAGGTTATACTATTGGGCTTGGCGAGCAACTCAAAGCCGTTATTGCAGGCCTTAGAGAGGGTGCTTTGCCTACCGCTGGTGCTTGTACGATGCCTTAGGAGTAAGGTTTAGACTTCTTCCCGAGGTATCAGACCTTGATCGGACGGGAAGAGATCTCTTCTCTCGATGCGTAAGCCCCCAGCCCCACGCTCGCCAAGCGTGGGGCTGGGGGCTTCTTTATATGGTCTTGGGTGTGAAGGATACTTATTGTGAGTGGTAGATCCTAGGGTGATGCCTATTGTGTGGGAGTAATACCTCCTCTTGATGGTTCTCCTAGGGAAGCGTCATCAATCTTCTAGGGGACTAGGGTTTCCCTAGTTAGTGTACATAAGTATACAAAGTATGTATACTCGAGTGTACATTATATGTATACTGTTGTATACATTATATGTATACTTTTGATGAGAATATAGAGCAAGGCACGTTAGGAATAAGAATACATCGGGGCAGAAAAGGTCTGTACATACCTCAAGAGGGATAGGAGTGGATCGTACCTCAACCGCTTCGGCTCTAGGCGATCAATTAGCACAATCGTGATGACGATATAGTATTTTGCTACCTCATCATAGGCGATAATCTGATGATCGGATCTGTACTCTTGCTATAAATGCTTAACTTCGTAGTTATGGAGTCAATAATATCTTTTGTTGAGGCATATTGGTTGCAGATCATTGCGGGCCTAATAAACTTTCTCTGGGTCTACCTAGAGTATCGAGCCAGTATATGGTTATGGCCCGTGGGTATTGTGCTACCTATCTTCTATATAGCCGTGAGTTGGGAAGCCTTGTTCTTGGGTAATATACTGGTGAATGTGTACTACCTTATCACGAGTATTATCGGCTGGGTAATGTGGTTACGGACGAGAAAGGGGCAAGAGGAAAAGACAGACGAGGGCGTGCAGGCGATTACGCACGTAGGCAGTAAAGAGGCACTTATACATCTCTCGATCTTGGCACTACTTTTCTATCCGATATATATACTACTAGAGCGTAATAGTTCGCTCCCCATAGCCGATGCCTTGGCGACATTGTTTTCGTTCTTGGGAATGGTCTATCTCAGTCGTAAGCAACTCGAGCATTGGTTCTGCTGGATCATAGCCAATAGCCTAAGTATATGTGTATTTTATGTTGCGGAAGATAAGGTATCTGCCTGTGTCTTTGCTGTAAACCTTATCGTCAGTATTATGGGGTATAGGCATTGGCGAGGACAGATGTCTAGTGTTGCTACACAGACTCAAGACGAACATCAATAGGACGTAGAGATGAAACATTATCCACTCAAAGAATACAATCGTTACGACACCATCGTACTCGCTAATGGTCTTTTCCCTACGGCAGACGAGCCTCTGTCCTTTTTGCAACGATGGTTACAAGAGGAGCATCGTGATTTCCTCGCTTGTTGCGATGGTGCGGTAGATGCCCTTGGGGCTTACTGCGATAGACTACCCGATGTGGTTGTGGGGGATCTAGACTCTTTGTCTAGTGCCGTACGTGACGAACTAGGGAATAGACTCGTACATATCGCAGAGCAAGAAACGAATGACCTTACCAAGACGATCAATCACCTCAGCAAGGTACTATCTAAGCGTCGGGTTATTCTGCTAGGAGCAACGGGTAAGAGAGAAGATCATACGCTGGGAAATCTCTCCCTTTTGCCCTCCTATGCCGACTTACTTGATGAGTTGGTCGTCCTTAGTGATACGGGTTACTTTCGTCTAGTTAAGGAGGCTTGTACGCTTGAGGTCGAGGAGGGGGGACAGGTTTCGTTTTTTTCCTTTGAGCCTAAACCATTCTCGGTAAGTGGTGTATGTTGGCCCTTTGAGGATTACACATTGCCTTATCTATGGAGTGGTACCTTGAATAGAGCCCAAGGCTCTATCATAACGATAAAGACCAAGCACCCGATACTCGTATTCGTGGCTTATTAGTGTGGGCTAAGGAGGCTTTGTTGCCTTTACGATACTCGGCTATTGAGGCCTCTTACGAGTATAGTACGACTAAAAAGAGCAAGCATCATCAACTGATGGTGCTTGCTCTTTTTATGCTTGCTCTTCGTGCCTAGGTATTACCTCTAGCCCAAGCGAGGAAGCATTATAATCTTATCCCAAAGGTGCATCGGGACTAGAGCAAAGGCTCGAGCGACAAGACTCGAGCCTTTACATTTTGCTCATATCGAACCTAACCGCCTACGGCATCGAGGTCTTTGCCTTTGAGGGGAGATGACGCTCAAGCCAATTGATGATCAACTGCCAAGTACTCTCTTGGTAACTGGGATCATTAAGAGGGCTGTGCTTTGCCCCTCGTATGATCATCAATTCCTTGTCCTTGCTCGTGACCTCGTGGTACATACGCTTACTACCCTCGGGATCTGTCGTCTTATCTTGGTCGCCGTGGATCAGTAAGATAGGGCTTGTCACATGGCTGTATCGCTTGCTTGCCCTTTTGGATTGAACATATATGCTCGTTCCCGAGATAGCATATATCGTACGGGTGGTCATCAATGGGTCTTGTTGCATCTCTGCTCTCGATACCTCTCCCAAGGAGAGGAGCGGTGTGCGTGGTGCTAGGGTAGAGAGTCCCGTACCAAGAATACGTAAGCCCCACGGAGCAAACTTGGGTGTGTATAGGGCTGGTGCTAGGAGGATAGTCCCAGCGACTTTATCCTCGCTCTGCGTTAGGCTCCCTGCTGTGATAATACCACCCATTGAGTGTCCGTAGAGGAAGATAGGGAGTCCTCGATCCGAGAGTTTGTTGCGTACTCTAAGATGATCCTCAATAGCATCGGCAACATCGAGTATAGCATTCTTCCCCGACGAATACCCATGCGAGCGGGCATCAATAGCACAGACACTGAAGCCACGACTCAATAGGCGAGGGATCATATTGTAGTAATTGCTTACATAACGCATAGCATATCCCAAGATGCCATGCTGTACTAAGACGACAGCCTTGGCGTCCTTGGCTTCCCATAGGTAGACCTTGGTGCCGTTCCCTATGTCAATAAGTGAGGCTTGTATGGTATCGTTGCCTAGGTTATAGTCACTTAGACTGATTGTTGCTCTTGGGTCTGTAAGTGCCTTGTCGGAGTGTTCCTTCCGCTCGGGGTACTTGAGGGCACACGAGGAGAGTAATCCGATAGCCAGTAGGAGAGTTCCTAAGGTCTTTCTTGTTGTTGGCATAATCTCTGTTTATAGAAAAGGTGTAAATATATTGGCGAACCAGCCGACAAACTTCTTCCATGCCGATCGCTTCTTCCAGTAGGTGCGATCTAGTGGGATACAGACTTGTTTATCGCTTGTATATATGCTGTCGAGCCTCTGTGTAATTTGTTTGTCGAAGATAAATATGTTGGTCTCGTAGTCATAACGTAGGCTACGGCTGTTGAGATTGGCAGAACCTAGTGTAGACAACTTACCGTCTACGGTCATTACCTTGGCATGGTGGAAGCCTCCTTGAAACAAATGTACCCGTGCTCCTCGCTTAGAGAGTTTGTTCAGTTTATGAAGCATTGCCTCTGGGGTAAAGGGAATATCGCTCTTCTCCGAGACCATAATGTTTACCTCCACACCTTTGTCTAGAGCCTTCTTGATAGCAGACATAATAGCCTTGGTAGGGACGAAGTACGGATTGACGATATTGACAATAGAGTCTGCCCCTGCGATAGAGAGAGCATAGGCGTCTTTGATAGCATCGGGTTGTGTCTTGGGACTTCTATCTGTGACGGCAAGGGCGACAGACCTTACCGTGTCTTGCTGTGTAGGGAAGAATGCCGAGCCGAGGAGTTGTATGTCTGTTGCCTTTTGCCACATATCAACGAATATCCTCTGTACGTCTTGTACGGCATCACCCTCAAGGCGACAATGCATATCTCGCCACTGTCCTATGCCCTCAAGACCTTGTATGTAATAGTCTGCTATGTTCATACCTCCTAGATAGGCCGTATGGGCATCTATGATCACAAGTTTACGGTGATCTCTCGTCTTGGCGTGATTGACCCAAGGGAAACGAATAGGGTCAAACTTGACGATCTCGATACCTTCGGCTCGTAGACTGTCTACCTGTTTATTCTTAAGAGGCTTATTGTTGGAGAGGTTGCCAAAGGCATCAAAGAGTACACGCACTTGCACCCCTGCTCTGGCTTTGCGTCCGAGTATCTCAAAGACTTGATGCGAGATAGAGTCGTTACGGAAGTTGAAGTACTCCATGTGTATATGATGCTTTGCCGTCTCTAGTTGAGGCAACAGATCGGCGAACTTCTCCGTACCGTTTTTGTAGAGTCGTAAGTTGTTTGCTGTGCGTATCTCAATACCTTTGAGGGCGAGGTAATGAGCGACAATACTATCTACCGACTCCTCACTCTTCTCTGTAAGGATACTATCTCGTAAGCGTTTACTGCCCTCTACTTGGGCAGAGAGAGAGAACGAGGTAAGGAATAGTATTGAGAGTAGTAGACTAATGCTTCTTATCATTGTGTCTGTACAAATAGAATATAACGATGAGCGATAACACGCCCTTAAGGGCTGCAGATAGACTGATAGCCCACCATACAGCACTAAGCCCAAAGCCAAGAGCAATGAGAGCCAAAGCAGTAGGGATACGCAAGACATTCCCTACGATGCTTATACTAGCAGGTAGATAACTACGGCCCATACCATAGAGTAAGCCTTGAGTCGTAATCTCTAGCATCATCAAGACCTGACTATAACCGCTAATACGCATATATATGCCTCCCTCGCTTGCCGTACTACTGTCGGGGACGATAAGACTAAACAGACTCTCCCCACCGAAGATAAAGTATAGCATACCTAGCGTCCCTACACTTAGGGTGAAGGCTAAGGCTGTGCGGTAGGCTGCCCATACTCTATCCCACTGTCTAGCGGCATAGTTTTGTGCTACGAGGGTACTAAGGGCTGTGGTGGCTCCTTGTGCTGTGTTCCACGTAAGGGCCTCAAGTTGTCCTCCGGTCGTAAGTACGGCTATACCTATATGCCCCCCTACTTGAGAGGCTAGGCGTCCCATATACATGGTGACGAGGGCAAACAAGATGTTTAGACCTGCAGCGGGTAGTCCTATTTGGATAATTTGCCACGAGAGTTGTCGCCTAAGGCGAGTGAAGAAAGGGAAATTATCCAAGAGTCTGTCGTACAAGCGAAGCCTAAGGACAAAGACAGCCAAGACTAACCACTGGCTGATGATCGTTGCCCAAGCAGCCCCACCGACACCTAGATTGAAGCCGTGTATCAGCAGTGGGTCAAGGATCATATTACAGACTAGCCCGAGTGATAGTATCCAAAAGGGGATATGGCTATTACCCGTAGCGTTGTATATCCCAAACAAGGTATTGGATAGGAATACAGCCGGTAAGCCCAGTAGGGCTATATACATATACTCGTGGCAAAAGGCTGTAACGGTATCACTTGGCTGGTACAAGCCTATGAGAGGGCTAGCCAGCAAAGCATAGAAAATACACCACAAAAGTCCTAAGCCAATCCCGAGGGTACTATTATGGCTGGCGTATGCCTTGGCTGTGTCGTACTCACGCCTACCGATAGATTGACCTATTGTAACCTCACTCCCTGTCTTGGTCAGATAAGTTGTGGATTGTGCAGTCCATAGGAAGACAGAGATAATCCCGACGGAGGCAACCTCTTCGCTCCCCAAGCGACCGAGCCATGCCATATCAGTAAAACTGTATGCCATTTGCACGAAACTCGTCCCCATAATAGGTAAAGCGAGTTTGTACAGATGCCGTGGTATGCTACCCACGGTAAGATCCTTAACTTCTAGCAACGTCTTGTCTTAATTACGAATAATCGACAAAGATACAGAATTATTAAATAGCCTTAGGATCAACGAGGTTACTCTATACAGAGCATCCTATCCCGATGAAGAGGTGTATCCTCCTACGGAGTTTGTTTGCTGTTGATGAGTTTGCCGTGCTGATATTGCTTCTCGATCAATCGTACACGCGTCCCATCTGCCCTTAGGAACTCGATACTCTCCAAGCCATGTATGGCTCCGTTTACATACTCTCTCTTGGTCACGACAACGAGATCGGGTGAGGCTTTTTGTAGTGTCCAGTAAGGTCCGTGTAGCGTATCGTTGCGATAGGTGCGTACCGATACTTTCTGTCCGTCTAAGCCGTAAGCGACCTCTTCTCCCTCCTTTTTCCCTTGGTTGTAACTTATCTGTCGCTCGATATTGCCATTAGTGTAGTAGTATAGGACATTCCCATTTAGTTCTCCCTCGTGATATGGGGCTATTCTGCGAGGACTCCCCTCGGGGTTGTACTCCGTCCAAGTCTTTACTTTGCGTCCCTCTTTGTATTGTCCTGTATTTGCCAACTTACCGTTTACAAACTCTTGATACTCTCCGTTGTAGATACCATTGTTTAGTAGGGCAATGATGTATTTCCTAGGACTCTCTATGATCCGTACTAAGCCGGTGATCGCCTCGTTGTTTGTTTTTGCTATTAAGACCTGTACTTTGTCATTCCTAGACGTGATCAGTTCCTCACGCTTATATACCTTCTGTGCCGATAGGTTTGTTGCGAGGCTACTGATGAGTAGGATTGCGAGTATGAATACTTTCATAGTCTTGGGCGAATGTTGCATTTTAGGATTGTTAGTAGTTATATTGTGCAAAGTTCGCAAATTTTACTGTATTAAACAAAACAAAAGATTTAGATCTCTATCTGTTAACCTAAGCGTCAAGACGTGATTTATAAAAATCAAGACCCGACGCTTATCCGCCAAGGCGTGATTTTTATGCGTCAAGCCTTGACGCATAGCCATGATAACTAAACAAAGGGAGATTGCAAAGGGCTGTCGCTACTCGTAAGAACCCTACCTTGTGGTATATGGGACAATACTTGTGTCTAGTGTTGAGCAATAATGCTAGGTAGATTTTTGTTATCTTTGTATGCATATTTAGACATCGTAGATAAGCCTATGATGAATAGTAAAACAAAAGATACGACAAATGAGTGTAAGGTCATATCTCCTAGCAATAGGAGCAGTTGCTACCCTAGTATTGGGTAGTTGTAAAGATAATAACGGGAAGTCCCTTAGCGAACTTAAGAGTGAGCAAAGCGATGCTATTGATGCCTTTGTAGGCAAAAATAACTTAAGTTTTACCGAGTTGAGTGATAATGCTCTTCCCTCAAATGCTTCTACGGGTGTCTTTTATAAGTTGAAAAACGGGCTTTACCTACGAGTAGACTCTTGGGGAGATCTTAGCAAGAAGGCGGAGTTGAATAAGACGACTGTCTACGTCCAACTTAAGGGTTACCAATTCTCAAAGGCTACATCGCAAGCAAATGCTTTTGACAATTACAGTAAACCCTCAATACCCGAGATAGAGTTTGACTATACATATTATTATAGCGGTGGTGATATTCATTACAATCTTGTGAGCAATAGAGGACCTATCGGCAACTATGATATATTGATGTGTCAAGGGCTAGCCTTTCCCGTGAGTTTGGGCCTAGGTGATGGTGCCGAGTTGTCCTTGATCGTGCCTTTTGAGATAGGGCCGTCATCGACTTATAGTTCGGGCTGGACGACTTATGTCGAGAAAATTAAATACACTTTTGAATAACATTATTTCACTCTCAATATGACACTTATTAAATCTATCTCGGGTATCCGAGGTACTATTGGAGCCGGTGTGCGTGAGGGACTAAACCCCATAAGTATTGCACAGTTTACGGCAGCCTACGCTCAGTTTACTCGTGAGTTTACGGGCAAAGCACGTCCTCGTATTGTCGTAGGTCGTGACGCTCGTATGTCGGGAGAGATGGTCAAGCACGTTGTGATAGGATCACTCCTTGGTATGGGCTGCGATGTGATAGATGTAGGCTTGGCGACGACACCTACGGTCGAGATGGCTGTTACGGGTAAGCGTGCCGATGGTGGTATTATCATTACGGCTAGTCACAACCCTAGGGAGTGGAATGCTCTCAAACTTCTCAACGAGCGAGGCGAATTTATTAGTAAGGCCCAAGGAGAGGAGATCTTGCGTCTAGCAGAGAGTAAGGATCTTACCTTCGCTCCCGTAGAGTCTATGGGACGTATGCTTGAGGAGAACTCTTATCTCGAGGAGCATATCGCAGAGGTCCTTAGGGCTAGAGGTGTAGACGTAGAGGCTATCCGTGAGGCGAACTTTAAGGTGGCATTCGATAGCGTAAACTCTGTCGGAGCGATAGCACTGCCAGCACTTCTCAAAGCCTTGGGAGTACAGCATACCTTCGGGCTATACACTGATATTACGGGGAACTTTGCCCATAACCCCGAGCCACTACCAGAGCATCTTGGGGACATCAGTCGTATGATACAAGATCTAGGAGCAGACGTGGGCTTTGTCGTAGACCCAGATGTCGATCGCTTGTCGATCTTAGATGAGCAGGGTAACTTCTTTGGTGAGGAGTACACGCTTGTGGCTATTGCAGACTACCTCCTCGAGATGAATGGAGGTGGTAATACAGTCTCTAACCTTAGTAGCACAAGAGCCTTGCGTGATGTTACCCTCAAATATGGTGGTCGATACGAGGCAGCAGCAGTGGGCGAGGTGAACGTAGTAGCCAAGATGAAAGCAACAGACGCTCTCATCGGGGGCGAGGGTAATGGCGGTGTCATCTATCCCGAACTACACTATGGTCGTGATGCCCTTGTGGGGATCGCTCTATTCCTATCACTCCTCGCGAAGAAGAAAAAGAGTGTAAGCGAGTTGCGTCGTGATTACCCAGAGTATCACATGAGCAAGCAGAAGGTAGAGTTGCCTCCTCGTACAGATACTCAACTCGTACTAGAGCGTCTTGCTGCTAATATCCCAGAGGGTGCACAGGTAACACTTATTGATGGTGTGAAACTTGACTTTGAGGATAAGTGGGTACACATACGCCGTAGTAATACGGAGCCAATCATTCGTATCTATACGGAGGCAACAACGGCTGCCGATGCTAAGGACCTAGCAAATCACTACCGCAACATTATATTGACTTACTTCAAGTAACAAACGAAATTCATTGGCAAGGAAGAAGAAAGACCTCCCAATACTTACGGGAGTCCGTATCGAAACCCTCGCAGGCGAAGGAAAAGCACTTGCCCACATTGATGGGCAAGTGCTTTTCGTCCCCTTTGCCTGCCCCGGAGATGTGTGTGATATACAAGTAACCAAGAAGAAAAAGACTTTCCTAGAGGGCAAGATCTCAAGACTCATAGAGCCATCACCCTCAAGGGTAGAGGCTGTATGCTCACACTTCACGCATTGTGGTGGGTGTAAGTGGCAGCATGTGCCGTATGAGATACAACTAGAGACCAAAGACCAAGTCGTACGTGATGCCTTGGAACGCATTGGTAAGGTTGAGGTAGGGGAGTATCTGCCCATTCTTGGGGCTGTCGGCGGTACAGAGCGTTATCGTAACAAGTTAGAGTTCACCTTTAGCCACAAGCGTTGGCTCTTGCCCGGAGAAATATCGGAGGACAGACTCCAGAGTAATAGAGATGAGGAGGGCAATATATTGCCTTATGTGGAGCCGGGTCTAGGCTTCCATATCCCCGGAATGTTTGACAAGGTACTAGACATAGACATCTGCCACTTGGGTGACGACCTGCTTGATAGGATACGCTTATTTATACGTAACTATTGTCTAGAACGTCCCGAGCAGTATCCGTTCTTTGATTTACGTAATCAGTCTGGACTGATGCGTACCTTGATGATGCGTACTACCTCTATTGGTGAGTCGATGGTTGTCGTTGTCTTTTATCGAGATGATAGGGAGGCTAGAGAACAACTGATGGACGCTATAAGGGCGGAATTTCCCGAGATCACGGCACTGCTGTATGTGATCAATACCAAGGCTAACGATACGATTACAGACCAAGAGATTGTCACGCATAGCGGTAGAGCGTATATCGAGGAAGAGATGGAAGGGCTTCGCTTCCGCATTGGTCCCAAGTCTTTTTATCAAACGAATAGCCGACAAGCATACGAACTCTATAAGGTGGCACGAGAGTTTGCCGGACTTACCGGCAGTGAGTCTGTATATGATCTATACACCGGGACGGGTACTATTGCCAACTTTGTGGCTAGAGCAGCACGCTCTGTCGTAGGTATTGAGTACGTCCCCGAGGCAATAGAGGACGCTCGCCTTAATAGCCGAGTGAATGGCGTAGATAATACGCTCTTCTATGCTGGGGATATGAAAGATATTCTCAATGATGACTTCATCGCTCGACACGGAGCCCCCGATGTTATCATCACAGACCCACCGAGAGCAGGTATGCATGAGGACGTTATCCATACGATACTCAGAGCAAAGCCCAAGCGTATTGTCTATGTGAGTTGTAATCCTGCAACGCAAGCACGAGATCTTGCTCTACTCGTAGAGGGTGGACGCTATCGGGTAGAGAAAAGTAGGGCTGTTGATATGTTCCCTCATACCCACCACATAGAGAATGTCGTATTGCTTAATGAGGTTAAGGAATAAAAAGGCTAACTTTGTAAGCCAGTGATAGAATTACTAACAACTGACTCTTTAGAACGATTAAAATAGTGGAGACAAAATACATCTTCGTTACCGGTGGGGTAGTATCTTCCCTAGGTAAAGGTATTGTTGCAGCATCTCTAGCAAAACTCCTCCAAGCGAGAGGATACTCTGTAACAATTCAAAAGTTTGACCCCTATATCAATATAGACCCGGGGACGCTAAACCCTTATGAGCATGGCGAGTGCTATGTGACCGATGATGGACATGAAGCAGATCTTGATCTCGGTCACTATGAGCGTTTTCTCAATATCGCTACCTCACGTGCCAACAACATTACGACGGGGCGTATCTATCAGAATGTTATACGCAAGGAGCGTAAGGGAGATTACTTGGGTAAGACTGTCCAAGTAGTACCTCATATCACAGATGAGATCAAACGCAACGTTAAACTCCTTGGTCAGAAGCATAAGTACGACTTTGTAATCACCGAGATTGGTGGTACCGTAGGAGATATTGAGTCACTCCCTTTTATAGAGAGCGTAAGACAACTCAAGTGGGAGTTGGGAAAGAACTGTCTGTGTGTACACCTTACTTATGTTCCCTATATTGCCGCTGCTGGGGAGGTTAAAACGAAGCCTACACAGCACTCTGTAAAGCAACTACAAGAGGTGGGGATACAACCCGATATCCTTGTCCTACGTACAGAGCGAGAACTGAATAGCGATATTCTACGCAAAGTTGCTCTATTCTGTAATGTGACGCCCGACTCTGTCGTGCAGTGTGCAGACGTCCCTACAATCTACGAGGTGCCACAATCACTCCTAGATCAAAGACTAGACGAGACCGTCCTGCGTAAGGTGGGGATAGAGCCAGTGGGTATGCCCGATCTTAAGGATTGGAACCACTTCCTTAAGTTGCGTAGCGAGGCAACAGATACTGTTAATATAGCCCTTGTAGGTAAGTATGTGGAGTTACAAGATGCTTATAAATCTATTGATGAGTCCCTATTGCAGGCGGCTATATATAATAAGCGTAAGTTAAATTTGGTAAGTATCCATAGCGAGAAGATTACAGCAGATAATGTTGCCGAATTGCTCGCTGGTATGGACGGCATTGTCGTTTGCCCGGGCTTTGGCTCTAGAGGTATCGATGGTAAGTTTGAAGCCCTCAAGTACACGCGTGAGCATAATATCCCTACTCTAGGTATATGCTTGGGTATGCAGTGTATGGTAATTGAGTTTGCTCGCAATGTATTGGGCTATACCAATGCACATACTACTGAGATTATGCCCGACACTCCATATAAGGTTGTAGACATTATGGAGGAGCAGAAGAGTATTAGCGATATGGGAGGCTCTATGCGTTTGGGAGGATATGACTGTGTCCTCAAAAAAGGAAGTCGTATTGCCGAGGCGTATGGTACGGAGTTTATTCGAGAGCGTCATCGTCATCGCTTTGAGTTTAACAGCCAGTATCGCGAAGCATTCGAGCGTGCAGGTATGGCTTGTGCTGGGGAGAACCCCGACACAGGTTTGGTAGAAACAGTGGAGATACCTAGCCATCGCTGGTATATCGGGGTACAGTATCACCCCGAGTATCGCTCTACGGTATTGAAGCCGAACCCACTCTTCGTTAGTTTCATCAAAGCCACCATTGCACAGTAATAAAGATGGACAAGAATACAATCATAGGATTTGCTCTTATTGGAGTCTTGATTTTGGGCTTCAATTGGTATAATAAGCCAAGCGAAGAGCAATTAGCAGAGATGCAACGCCAAGAGCAGTTGCAAAAAGAGCGACAACAAACAAAGTCACAAGAGCCCCAAGTAGTTCCTCAAGTGGGGCCTGCACAGGTTCTAGACTCTGCGACTCTAGCAATGCTCCCCGAGTATCAAAAGCCTAGAGAGGAGAAGACACTAAGTCTTAGTAATAGCAAGATCGACCTTAGATTTAGCACTAAGGGCGGTAGTCCTCAATTTGTGGAGATCAAGGGACATAAAAACCACAAGGACGGATACGAGCAGGCTAATACACCGACTGTAGCACTATTCTCTCCCGGGGATAGTTACTTTAACCTCCCTCTTAAATTGAAGAATGGTCAAGTCTTGAATACTGCCGATTTGGTCTTCTTGCCTGTATCACAAGATGTCAATACGATCGTGATGCGTTTGCCCTTGTCTGCAACGGCACATCTAGACTTCAATTACACGCTTGGTAAAGATGACTATCGTCTAGGCTTCTCTATCTCTGGCACCAACCTGCAAGAGGTATTGGCTCCACAAACAATGCAAACATTGGAGTGGCGTCTTAAGTTGCCACAGTTGGAGCAAAGCCATAAGTTTGAGGGGCAGTATAGTTCGCTCTACTATGGACAGAAGAGTGGTGACGTCAATGACCTATCGACAGGGAGTAAAGATGAGGAGCGTATAGATGAGTCTCTTCGTTGGTTTGCCTTTAAGGACAAGTATTTTAGTTCGGTCTTGGTAAACAAGACTGGCACATTTGAGTCTAGTGACCTCTCGATTGAGGCTATGGACGAGAAGAGTGGCTATGTACGCTCAATGTCGATGAAGACAACTTTTGATATGCAATCACGTCAAGTGTCAGAGTTCTTCTATTTCTTTGGCCCTAATGATTACAATACGCTCAAAGCCTATGATGAGGGGGTAAAAGATCATGAGCAACTTAACCTTGATCACTTGGTGTATTTGGGCTGGAGTATCTTCAGAAGCATCAATCAGTGGCTAATTATCCCCGTCGTCGACTTCCTTAAGACTTATATTGGTTCGTGGGGAATTATCATCTTGTTGCTGACTATCTTCATTAAGACATTGCTATTCCCATTCACTTATAAGAGTCAGATCTCTCAGGCGAAGATGCGTATTCTGAAGCCTCAAGTGGACGAGATTACGAAAAAGTACGAGGGCAAAGATGACCAAGATAGTATGCTCAAGAAGCAGAAGGAAACGATGGCTCTATATAGTTCTGTCGAGGCTAGCCCGATGAGTGGTTGCTTGCCTATGCTCTTGCAGATGCCTTTCTTGATAGCCTTGTATATGTACTTCCCCACTTCGATTTATCTGAGAGGACAGAGTTTCTTGTGGGCAGAGGACTTATCGACTTATGACCCTGTTATCAGTTGGGGCTTTGATATCCCAATCATAAGTGGGCTGCTAGGCAACCATATTAGCCTATTCTGTTTGCTGATGACAATCGTCAATGTGGTGTATAACCGCTATATGATGTCACAAACACCAACAGGTGGTAATGATGCTATGGCAAGTATGAAGTATATGCCCTATATGATGAGTATAATGTTCTTCTTTATGTTCAATCAGAATGCTTCGGGTCTAAGTTATTACTACTTCGTGTCTACGTTGATTACGATCATTCAGTTCTTCATCATTCGTGCTACGATCAACGAGAATAAACTCTTGCAGCAGATGGAGGAGAACAAGAAGAAACCCAAGAAAAAGGGTAATTCATTTATGGAACGCTTAGAGCGTATGCAGAGAGAGCAAATGGAGGCTCAACGCAAAGCAGGTAAGCGTTAGTTAAAGGATCGTCTAGGAAAGTCCAGTTTCCTAGACGATTTCGTTTTTGTATTACCTGCTCCGAGTGCTTAGTCCTTGAGCAACATAAACTCGAGCGTAGAGTAAGATTCATATTTAGATGGGACTGATCCTATTCTGTTCCTTAGAGAGTAAAAGTATGTGAGGATTACTTTGGTCCTAGAAACGGACTTCTAAGAATGCTAATTCCCCAAGCAAGACAGACTAGGGTTTTGTCGAATGTTATTCTTCTCTTGGATTTAACTAAGGCTTGCTTATTCAAAAATAAATTGTATCTTTGCAGTGCAAAACAAAAGATAGGGTTCCATGGCCGAGTGGCTAGGCACCGGTCTGCAAAACCGTATACGGCGGTTCGAATCCGCCTGGAACCTCAACCGAAGCTCCGAAAGCCCCATAAACAAAGGCTTTTGGAGCTTTCTCTTGATGATAGGGGCGCAAATAGGGGCGCAATTCCAGTGAGCATCACATTTCTCAGTGGTACAGCATTTTAGGACACTATTGGGCATCCGTGATATTTTGTGTAACTGCTATTCTAACAAAAATCTAAGTCCTTACTTTTGCCTCTCATATCAAGCCCTTACTTTCTTACTAGATACAACAGCCTACTTTTATGGAAGATAGCGTTAATCGCTTTATCGAAGCTCAAGCAAGCGACTATTATATCGCAAAAAGCGAACTTCTTGCTGGACGCAAGCGTAGTCATTGGATGTGGTACATTTTTCCTCAGCTGAGAGGTTTAGGAAATAGTACTATGGCGACTTATTATGGTATTGGTTCGAGACAAGAGGCTGAGAGGTTTTTAGCCCACCCAATCCTAGGAGGGCGACTAAGAGAGCTCATACGCATACTGATAGAGAGCTTAGAGGGAGATGCTGTAAGTATATTTGGAAATATCGATGCACTCAAGCTCAAATCCTCGCTAACACTTTTCGATGCTATAGAGCCAAACTCAGACTTTGAAGCCCTGCTCAAAAAATTCTACCAAGGGGAGCGAGACCACCTCACCCTAGAACGGCTCAAAGATATGCCCTAGAATGATCATTACGAGCATTTCTAGCCTTCTTCTCAATCTTTGATAACCTTTCCCTTGACATTCTCTGTCCTCATTCTTATTTGCTCCGAAAGAGCATCTTGGGAGGTCTTAGTAGACTGTAATACAAATCTTATGGATGTGTCTTTTGTGTTTGTGAGATATTCCTTCAGAAATAAGGTCAACATCAGGAAGGTTTAGAAGTAGCATATTACCAATGAGTATCGTTGTGATACTATGGGGTTCTTTTACCCCAAGAACCCCACCCACTCTACGACAACAATCCAACTATACTTGACTATATTGACTCAATAGTCTTTTAGGAGGGATGTCTATATAGACAAATAACACCTTACTTTAAGGACTTATTAAGACCCCTATATATCTCCACGTGCTTGAGCCTCTCTGTAATAGCTTATAGCATCATAGGCTTTGTAGGCTTCGTTCACTATTGGGGGTGTTTGGATACTTGAAGGAAGTTCTTCTCCATAATATCTTACGAACTCTTCATATATGGCACACACAAAATCAACCCAGTTGTATTCTCCGTAATCACAATACTTCCGAGACACTTCTAGGCAGTCTTTTCTCTGGCTAAGTTTTAAAGTCTTCTCCGCATTACTCATCTTTCCTTCTACCTCCATTTCAATGGCACAATTTAAATCCTGCATAACTTCTACCATTGACTTACGTAAAAGCCGTCTAGAGACCTTTCTCTTGAACGATTTCTTGCGAATCTGATGAATAGAGTTTTCATCGATGGGAGAATCATAGCCAATCTGTGTTGAATGCTCAAGAAAAAAGTTCCCCAAAAGGTCGTAGTTCTCCTTAATCCCTCCAAGAGTTTGACACACTCCCAGTTTCCACGAAAGAAATTGAGCCTTTCCCGAGACGATAAACTCAATCCTCATATATCCCCTTGATATTGTTTTGACATCTGTTATAGCTACCTTATGCTTCCCTTTTATGGTGCTATCTTTTATCTCTTTCGTTTTATCATAAACTCTTAGAACAGGTTCATAAGAACGTCCATTCTTGCTTTTCATATCACCCAAAGACCGACTTGTTATTTTATTGCTAGCTCTTTCCTTCCTTGCAAAATAGATAGAACCACTCTTTGCGACTCTTTGGTATGAGCGGTAGCAGGCTATACGAGGGAGCAAATCGGACGCAGATAAACACCCTCCATAGATAGCATTGACGTTTATGTTTAAACCTATCTCACAGCGAGAGACCTTTGCCTGTAGGAAGTCACACTCTGAGATAGACAAGCGACTGGCAAGATTGCTTATAGCTTCTGAAAACTCTACCCTTGTTAAGTCTTTCAGATTGTTCTCTCCGTAGTACCATTTACGGATACTCCCCTCTATGACAAGGATGCCTGGATTTTCTATCGAATGCATTACCTTTAACCAAGGACTATCGCCAAGATAATTGTCGCTGTAGTGAAGGCGGGCTACCACCCATTTACCATTGAAAGAAGCAGAACTACACTGCTCCAATGAGCCGTGAAAGTCCTTAAAAACTATTCTAATGTTATCTACCATAGATATTATCATTCTTAACGATGATAAAGTTATATCATTAGAGTGTAATAGACAAGCCCCAGTGAAGCCCATCAAAAGGGTTTTCACTGAGGCTTATTCTATCCCCTTGGACTGTTTATCCCCTACGTGTATAGTCTACTCGATACAGCTGTTCTAATATGTCTGCGCAAAGGCCACTTTCATGTAAATCCAACCACACCTCTTCAAGGCTCATCTCGAGAAGATTCTCTGTTTTACGGAAAGGGCTATATGCCGTGTTATAATCTGCGAACATAACATACTTCCCTCTAGCAAACGCCCTAGTAAGACTCTTTATCTTCCGACCGATAATACCTAGGTCTTGACTTGTTGTTACTTGGGCTAGAACGATATCTCCATCTATATTCTGCCCTATAATGTCGGCATTCTTCATCATCCCCCCTAACTCGCTATAAGGATTCTCAATACGATACTCTTCTGGAGCTAAAGAGGAACGCAACCAGAGGCAACAAAGCTCCTCGGTCGCATCATCTGAGAGCAGAGTGTAGCTATCTGGATACTTTGCCCCATAGTAAACCCGATAGACAGCTTCTCGGCGACGTTGATTGACTACATGCGATATTGTCTGTCCATGGGGAACTATGCTCTTTAATATGGGGTAATCTGTTGCCTCTACCATTTCTAATGCTACGTCCTCGAAAGGAGTACATATCATATCCGTCATTTTGAGACAATATAAGCGATAATCATCGTACTGCTCTATGTAAACCTCAGTCCCCTTCCGGAGTTTGCCAATGCGATATCCCTTAATCCCCTTATAAGACGCAACGATAAGTACATCCTGCTCTTTGACTTTATGGACAATATTCATAAAGTCACGGATATACTTAGCCCCTGGGGGCATCTTCATCCTATGGTCAGCCTCCAAGGCGTTGTAATATCCTTGGTCATATTGGTCTAGTCCCGTTTTCTCATAATCTTGAATGCAGATAGCAACTACTCCTTCTTCGTAGAGTCGAGCTATCTGCAATGCCTGTTTGGGCGTGTTATAATTCATTCTAAACACATACACAGGCTCGTCAAATAGTGGTACCTTAAACCATAGAACAGACGCAAGTTTAAAAGCTAGTGCAAGTGCACGCTCTTTGAGCTTATCTTGATTCTGCTTATCTCCATCTAGTATAGGGAATAACCTAGCGAGCCCTCTAATAATCATCGGAGCATCAGATGACACATTCGCAAGAGGAAGATATACTCTATCTTTGATATGCCTCTCAACCTCTAGCCAACAGTTTCTAAGTATAGCACACTCTCCAAGCCACCGACCATAACTCGTGGATATTGGACCTGTATATGCAGAATCATAGTCATATGGCCCACCTATATTTAACTCTCCAGAAAGAGCCAAAGGCTCGTAATAATCCCGAAGGCCTAGATGACTTCTCACCATCTCCTCTATAGAGATGCCCATACGAATGGTTTGGCTCAGAACCTCTGCTGAAGTTTTTAACCCTTTGGGTAATTTACGCCCATATTGTTTTATTAGTGGACGCAGTGAGTCTAGACTTTGTTCTTTATCTTTTACAATACGCACTGCTGCTCTCTGTAGTAGGTATGTTGCTAAGGCTGCATAGGTACAAGCAACCTCGCGTTCCCTTATATCATTTCGCGTAGCCCCCCTCTCGGCTAGATAAGATTGAGCAAGGTCTAGCAGGTTATATCCCGCAAGTACAAACTTTGCGAAGATAGCTAATCGTTCCTCTCTACTCAATTGACTTCCCTCGTGTGATCCAGACTCTAATACAGCCTTTGGAGACACCTTTAGGTTGAACGTCTCAAACGGGTTTAGTACTCTCATACGATATTCGCTTACATCCCTCTGAAGCCCAAATGGGAGTCTCTAACTTTTATGACTATAGATTTAAGAAGAGGTGGGCTTCCATCCCCACTAGCAAGGTATCGCCAAACACCTGTGTATGCAGACAGAAAGCCCACCCTATACGGAGAGGCTGGCTGTACCGACATACACATTGCGTTAATTGGCGATTTCTGCTAGTGTAGGCACATCTTCCAAAACATATACCTCCCACTTATTAGGAGGTATACAAATGTAGCAATTTTTCGCTACACATCCAGCATTGGAAGACTCTCTTGTATGGGTGGGCTTATTACTTACCCCTTGACTCAAAAGGGATAAGGTATGTGTATAAACTGAACATCCTCTATGTGCTTAAGTACTTGCTCATCTGTCCACTTTTGATAGTGTTCGGTGATATTCTTGGGGCTATGCCCCATCATATTTCTTACTACGTACTGCTGTGTATTTTGTTCTGCCAACAGAGTTGCAAATGTTCGCCTGCCATAGTGAAAACTTATGGGTTTCCGAATCCCTACTGCTTTAGCTATTCTTTTGAGATATCTGTTTATTGTATTACTACTCAGCGGGAGGTCAAACACGAGACTACTCAGTGGGTTCGGGTCTTCAATATAGCGAGGGAGAATCCAATTTTCAAGAAATAGGGCTACTGGAACTTTAGCTGGTAAGCTTTTCCGAGTTCTTAGGGTCTTTGTCCTCTTCTTTGTTATAATCCACTTCTCTGGTTCACTCACATCAATTTCACTTCGATTAAGAGACCGTACATCACTGATCGCAAGCCCTGTAAAGCAACTAAGAAGGAACATATCAAGAGCTTGTCGTACTAAACCTGGATTCTTATCGTCAGTCTTACAGCGAGACAACTTTAGTTGATGCTTTATCAGCTTCTTAATCTCACTACGTGTCAAGATGCCATTATTCCCTGCAACAGGTTCTATGCGAACGTCTTCGAAGGCAAAGGGGTCATATATTGGCACTCCTATATTTCTGATATAGCGTATGACCGAACGTATTCGCTTCTTGTGATTCTGTCTACCCGAATGTGCCTCTAGCCCCTTTTTTTGAGCTCGAGCCAGTACTTCTCTATCTAAAGCCATAATTACCGAGGCAGACATATCTTTCACTCGCAGATTAGGGTAAAGATGCTTGAGCATATGAAGCGTAGATGCATATCCTTTTGCAGTACTTTCCCCTATTCTTCCATTGGCTAGTCTATTAGAGACACACTGCTCCCAGTAGCTATAAAATGAC
>JBHAFI010000084.1:0-21838 GCA_041856045.1 Porphyromonas sp.
CCTAGAGCCGTAGCCCCAAGCCCCCAAAAGAAAGGAAGAAATATAATAATATGATGATTGCCACCCCTCGTCACCTTGCTGTTGCCTCGACAAGCAAGCAAAGTCCTCTAGTCTATTCGCCCTCGTCTAGGACGTAAGTGTAGATAGGATAGTGATCGCTCCCTCGTGCAGCAGCGTCTACCTCTGTAAAGATAGGACGAAAAACCTTACCAACAAGTATATGATCTATACGAACCTTAAAATAACGCGAACGAAACGATACCCCAAGCCCATTACCCGACTCTGTGTATGCATTCTTAAGACCCTCACCGATCTTACAAAGAGCATAGGACACAGGCGTATCGTTGAAGTCACCACATACGATGACACGTTCCTTACCTTTCGTTTGGATATACTCGTTGATGATATTCGCCTGCAAGTTGCGTTGCCTAAAAGCCGGACCGAGTTTAGACTGCATCGCCTCCCTTAGTTCAAAGGCTTCGCCCTGTGCCACGAGGTTCATATACTCCTTACCTATTGCACTATTCAGACGGAAACTCTCTAGATGCAGGTTAATAATAGTCGTTGGTCGTCCCTCTATATCCACCTCAAAGGCGGCAGCCCCATTCTGTGACGAGGGTATATCTAGACGCTCCGCACTACGTATAGGATAGCGTGAGAGCAACATCAACATAGAGCCCCCTCGCTGGCTCTCTACGGCTCGTATGTAGGGGTACTTATAGCCCAAGTAAGCCTCTATTTGCCCAAGCGTAACGCCCCAATCTTTGTTCGCTGCGAGTGCTGCCTCTTGTAGGCATACGATGTCTGCTTCGCTACTCTTGATATACAAAAGACTGCGGTTAGGCTTACGTAGAGAGTGATGCGACAGACCAAAAGCACAGACATTATAACTCAAGATCTTGATCGGACGTTGCTCCCCAAGGTTGGCGAGCCGCTCGCTCGTAGCATCTCTATTGATCGGGAAGTAAGCACTGATGCTATGCCACGATAGAGCATAGACGGCCACTAACATAAGGAGTATCTGCCAGCGTAGACGTAGTAGCCAATACAGCGTCGCAAGGATCATAGCCATAAGTGCAAAAGGGAAGGCTAGACCCATCAGAGCCGGGAAGACGAAGCGGTAAGGCGGTATGTACGGCGAGAATGCCGCAAGGAGATAAGCCACGACAACAAGAGCCGTCACGGCATAACTGATATAACGAATACAAGCACGCAAGTACTTGATGATAGAGGGAAGAATGCTTTTTTTGCTCAAGGCTATAAGAGTTCTTGCTCGTCTTTGGTTAGACTTTTGTACCCACTACTGCGTAGTTTATCGAGTACGGCTCGACGTTGCGAGTCATTCATATCATGCTTACTATTCTGTTTGTCCTCGCCATGCTCTCTCTTCTGTCTAAGACCTATTAGACTGCCATAGAGAGCCCCTCCTAAGTGTGCTAGCATACCCCCGATATTCTCCCCCACAAAGAGTATCGACCATGCGTAGACAAGGACAATAAGCAGGAGATAATTCACCCGTAAGCCCGCGATCGACACCCTAAGGCGTGGTCGTCTGATACCCAAGGCAAAGGCCAAAGCACAGATACCTGCCGATGCCCCGTAGAGAGGAGTAGACATACTATAATGGCTAAGTAACCCGTACACATAAGCCACAATAGCATAGCATACTGCCCCAAAGAAACTACCCCAACAGAATGTCGATAGATAGGCTCTCCCTCCATAACCATATCGCTCGTACAGCCCACCCAAGCCAAAGAGCAGAAGGCTATTAAGGAGCAGAGCGTAAGAGGAAATATGTACCCAAGGGTAAGTCAAGATACCCCAAGGGTAGAGCCTAAGGTTAATGTTGCTCGGGCTGAACCCTAGGTAGTAAAACACATTCACCCACTCCCTCGCCCCAAGGAATGCACTGGCAAGACCTATTACCTCATTGAGGAGGTAAAGGACGACCAATACGAGGATCACTCGGGCATAAACAGAGCGAGGGAACTGCATAATAATGCGTAAACGATAGCCCTAAACGAAGGGATTACGATGATGCTTACGCCAGAGGTAAATCAAGATAATACCACCCAGCATACCCCCCAGATGGGCGAAGTGTGCTATCGAACTACCCGTAGCGTGGACGCCTTGGAAGAGTTCGTACAAACCCAGCATCAAGACGAAATACTTCGCTTTGATAGGTACGGGGAAGAACAAGAGGAACATAGGCATATTCGGGAACATCACCCCTACGGCTAGGAGAATGCCGAATATCGCTCCCGAGGCTCCGACTGTTAGGGGCAGATTGAGCAGTTCTCGCCCGAGGAACGTACCAGCACCCGGCACCTCGACCAACTGCTCGGCATAGCGTGTTACCTCGTGAAAGTCGTAGTACCACACAGCCTCCTGTACCAAACCAGCGAATACGCCCGTAGTGAGATAATAGAGGATATACTTTGTCTCGCCCCAATAACGCTCTATCAAACTACCCATGAGCCAGAGGGAGAACATATTGCTTAGTAGGTGTCCTACGCTCGAGGTGCTATGTAGGAACATATAACTTACCAACTGGTAAAGCCCGAACTTATCTGCCTCAAAGTAATGTAAGCCTAATATATCCGTCAGATTGATCCCAAGTCTTGAGGGAACTATCTGCTGCAGTATCCAAACGACCACGTTTAGGAATATCAGCATACGGGTTACAGGAGGAGCGAAGCGGTCTAGTCCACTTGGCTGTTGTTCGTAATAGTATTGCATAGTGCAAAATTACAAAAAAGACGCGTCTATGGCGATGTACCTTTCTATTCTTTAATAAGGTCATTGATAGATCTATCCCTTCTATCCTAAGGAGTCTTAGTTACTGCTATTAGGCTTTTGCTCTACGAGCCCCTCGCACCTAAATCAAGGAAACATTTACCTACCGAATGCCAATCGCTTGAGAGCCGACACGACGAGATACGAGTGCGTCAAGTACCGACACCCTCGGCTCTGAATTGTCGGGGTATTTTCGTCCCAAATACCGAGATGTTCAGATTGGAGTTGTCGGGGTACTAAAGGCATCTTTCCCGAAATCCTTTCCTTTCCCCCGAAGCGACCCCATCTCCCCCAAAGTTTCGCCCCCTACTCCCGACTTTATCCAGCACTCTCTTCCCGAACGACTCACTATCTACTCCCGACTTGCTACACAGTTGAGGCATCAAAGGACGAGAATGTTAGGCTCGGATTGTTGGGATATTTGGGCATCAGATGAAGACAAATTTAGGGGTAGATTGGAGTGCTGTTTGTGTGTGATTTGAAGAGATACTTAGACGTCGATTGAAGACTAAGTATGTTGTCAAATGACAACTAAGTATCTCTTCGATGGACGTCTAAGTATCTTGTTATAACCCCGATCAGTAAAGGCTCTCCGAGGGGGCATATATCAAGTCGTGGCGACAAAAAGGAATGCCCCAACCAATTCGGTTGAGGCATCACGTTTACTTAGGTATTTATCTCTAGGAGGATTAGCGAACATTCACTACTCCATAACCCGGGATATTAAGCGTACCACCACTTAGGTCGGGGTGCATGAAGACGCTTTCCTTTGATGGAAGCATTCTCTGGCAACGAGCGATGGCAGCATTAACTTGGCTTGTTACGCTTGGATCCTTGGCTGGGATAGCACGAAGTTTAGCAATAACAGCGAAGTACACACAGCGTTGCTTAACAGCATCACCGGGGAAGATGCTCGCCGCTCTAGAACCTAGATTAAGCGCCTGACGGATAAGGATACGTCCGTTATTAGGGTTGATAGCAAGGATACCGTTCTGTGCACGGCTAGAGAGGCTACCGTTACCCGTGCGGTCAGCGATAGACCACATAAGCTCGTAACACTTAATTTTCTCGTTATTGCTCGTAGAGAGGTTGATTGCCTCGTCCAAGAACTTCACGGCTTGCGAATAGTCCTTTTCGCGGAAGTACTTACCTGCTAGACCCATAGCAGCCTTGCTACTTGGCTCCAACTTGAAGAGGTACTCCGATGCCTTATCTGGCACAGGTGAGTCACACTCGTTTGTCGCATTACCCTCGTCATCGGTCTCTACCGCATTTTGGAATAGTTTGATAGTCGTGGCAAGGTACATCTTGTCATCTTTGCGTGACTCGAGTTTCTCTAGTGTATAGATCTTCTTGAGTAGGTCGCAAGAGGCAAGACCGCTTCGTGCAAACGACTCGTCCAACTGAGCGATATTGGTCTCAAGATTACTTCTGAGCGTAGAGTCTGTCTCGGCAGATAGTTGCTTGTCGAGGAAGTCAGACGCCATTAGATAGTCATTAAGGTAACGCTCTTTCTTCGCCTCATCTTCTCCACGAGCCGTCTCTCTAGACGATGCTAGGAACCAATATAGGAGTGTTCCCGGTGCTTGCTCTTTGTATTCATCAACAACAGCCTTAGTCCAAGCATATACTTGACCATAGTCAGCCTTCTCGCCCAAGAGTGTAAGGTAATCGTTCACCTTGTCTAGGACGATAGCATCTTTACCTTTCTTGGGGTCGTTGCCGAAGTGCTTGATACGATCATCATACATCTTCATAAGGTCAGCAAAGATTGCTTGACGCTTGGCGGGATCCTTCTCGTTGTTGTACTTATGCTTCAAGATATTAGCCCCGTGAATGTAGATATTCTTACTACTTGCAGGACACTCTGTGTACGCTGAACGCCATGCTTCGTAAGCCTCTGCATAACTACCTGCCTTTGCGTAACTGTTGAAGATACTCAAGTTCTGACGACAACGTACGCTATCGGCACCCGAACCAAAAGGTGTCCCTGTGGCTGCTCCTGTTTGTGCCATTACTCCTACAGTTGATAGGAGCATTGCCGACATTGCTAGGATCGACTTGTTTAGTTTCATTGTTCTTATTGAATTACGTAATTTATATTCTGTCCAAAAGCAACTCCCGAGGAGTCGCTGCTTAACTTTTATAACGCTAAGGTATAAAAAATCTGTTAATTTACACGAGCCTTGCGGAACCAACTCTCATTAAATACGATCCCGATGGTCGCTCCTATATAGTGCTCAGAGATCATACCGCTTGCTTTGGGACTAAGCATCTTGTAGTCGATGCTGAAGTTGAGGGCTGAGCGTCTATCCACAAGTGGGAGAGCAAAACCTAGAGATGCACCATACTCGTTGTAGCCCTCATAACTAGCATTGCTATTGATCGGCACCTTGAGATAACTATTACCCGTATATAGGCCTAGTCTGTACTTGGCTCTTTTCCATGGGCTACGAGCACGATAGTTGGGCGTCCATTCACCACCGAGGGCTACACGCCACTGATCCTGAAACTGTGCCTCGAGCGAAGTAAACTCTGCCTTGCTCCACTCGCTATAACGTACATCGATGCCATACATAAAGTGGTTGGCAAGTCTATAAGTAATCCCCAAGCCATACTGATTTGGACTCGTATAACGCCCATCGGTACTTACCTCGGGATCGTCTAGTGCCGTCATCGTGCTGGAGCCACTAGCGTTCTCATAAGCAGTAGTTGTGAGTTCGCTCTTGTAGGTATAACCGGGTGTAAAGGTCGCCCCGATAACGATGCTACGACCATTCGTAGTGTCGAGTTTCAACTCGTACTGTGCTCCTAGATCCACCTTCAAGCCACGTAGGTGTAGATTGCTCGTATTCACACGGTTTAACGCCCCTATTGTGCTATAAGTAACTTGACGCTCGTGCTTGGTATGACCAAAAATAAAGGACGCATTGGCTCCTAAGTGTAGGTTGCCAATAGTCTTAGCACCTAGCCCGAGGTAGAGTTGGTTGAATGAGCCATGACCCGAATAACTGCGTACGAAGGTATCGCTATTCGTGTCGCCTCCCATCGAAGCCGTGTTGCCAAAGGTATAACCAGTTGAGGTAAGAGGCATAATACCGGCACTCATCGCTATACGCTTAGTTACGGGGAAGATCATCGTCAAATAATCGAGATTACCCAGCAAACGTTTGTCACTTGCCGATCCCTCTTTGAGGAAGGCATAGCGTCCCGACACCCCGAGGTCAAAGATGAAAGTCAGAGAGTCCACCGCTGTGTACGAGGCTGGGTTACCGGGGTTTGTTATCAGCCCGTCACGCAAGCCTATACTTAGCCCACCGAGAGCACGACTACCTGCCGTATTACCACCCTCTAGACTGCCATAGCCATAGCGACTATAAGGCGAGCGGTTATCACTCGTCTGTGCTTGGGCATCTGTGCCTAACCATAGGGCAAAACCCAAGGTTGTAAGGCTTAGTATTCTCTTGATGTTCATCTATCCTAATTATCTCTTGTTATACTCTAATATCTCATTTAGCCCGATCAGTACGAGTTCGGGTATCAACTCTATCTCTCTACGTTGTAGTCGCTCTGCAAAAAAACTTGCATCGCCACCAGTCATATATATACGTGTCGTAGCATCGTTCCGTAGGACCTCATCAATATAGGCACCTATCTCTCGTTCGAGTCCACGTACACAGCCCGAGGTCATAGCACTCTGTGTCTTGTCGCCATAGAGCCTTATCTCCTCATCGGGTAATTCCTTAATGAGCGGTAGGCGACTAGTGAAACTATTCAGAGCCTTAAAGCGAAGCCACAACCCGGGAGCAATGTTCCCACCGAGGTACTGCCCCTTAGGAGCGATATACTCATAAGTAATAGCCGTCCCTGCATCAATTACTAGCAGAGGGTACGCTCCCCGACTAAGTTTGTAAGCCCCGACCACTGCTGCAAGGCGATCACCTCCTAGCGAAGAGCGATCGTACAAGACCTCGACAGGTACAGGCGTCTTAGACGAGAGTATCAAGCGGTGCTTTAGTTTGTCGAGACACTCACTCTCGAGAGGGCTATGCGACTCCCCTACGCTACTATATATAAGGCTGTCTATATCTTTATAACGCACAAATACCTCCCTAAGTATAGCCTCGTTAAGGTCAGATACAGAGGTAGACATTATTATTTGTCTGTCATCGAAGACTGCAATCTTGCAGACAGAGTTTCCTTGGTCTATGATAAGATTCACTTTCTAGTCCCTTTGAACATACAAAGTAACGACTTTTTGAGCATATAGCGTATATCTTTGCCCCAAGGACAAGACTTATCTTTGATGCTGTTTATCGGTGTTTATAAGATTTCTAATGATCTGTCGGGAGTAAAAGTCGGGTTAATCCCCACCGACTACCCTACTCTACTCTTGACTATCAAAACCTAGGCTTAGCCCGAAGGTCACCTCTAGGGCTTAATCCTCCGTCCTATATCCGCCCTAAGGCACACACGATTAAACCTCTGATAACGAATAATTTTATCGCCAAACTTAACTAGGCTTATTAAGCCCAAGAGGAGAGCCGAGCGAATATCCGAGTACTACACTTAGTTGAGCAAAAGGGCGAAAACACATAAGACATATACAGCCCTCTTAGTCCCCGATCAAGGGGCTTGCTTGTGTGGTTTAGACTTCGCTCTTCTTGTCTGTTATTATCGTTGTATGCCTACGAGAAACAGCAAACTATACATACCTAAGTCTAGATCTAATGTGCCCTAATCACACAACCCTAAACCCGCAAGGAATAATAGCCCGAGGGATCGAATGAACTAAACTCACGCAACGAAAACACAAATCCCTCGCATATATCTTGCTAAGCCCTCTTCCTCCCCACCCGAGCGACCCCACCGCCCCGAACGGCTGATTACTTACTCCCTATCGGGGGCGAATTGGGTCATCAAAGGACGAGGATTTTAGGGGTGAATTATCGGAGTATTGGGGTATCAGATGAAGACAAATTAAGGGGTGGATTGGTGTGGTGTTTTGAGGTGAAATGAAGAGATACTTAGACGTCGAATGAAGACTAAGTATGTTGTCACTTGACGTCTAAGTATCTTGTCAGATGACAACTAAGTATCTCCTCGATGGACGTCTAAGTATCTTGTTATAACCCCGATCAGTAAAGCCTCTCCGAGGGAGATATTTTGCGAAGAATGGACAAGTCTTTTCATCAAATATAAGATGCTAATTCTACGATCTTTCGCTTAGCCCCCTAGCGTTTCATTAAGAAGGAATATATCCTCCCGTATATTAGGAACTGAGAAGTGCTGTATTCGTAAGGGGTTGATGGGGTGGGGTGAGGAGAGGGAAGCGAAGCATTCGGGAGTATACGGTTCGAGGAGAGGGGGCAAGGGACTCGGTGCAGTCGGGAGTATATGGTTCGGGGAGAGAAGGCAAGGGACTTGGTGCAGTAGGAAGTATGTGGTTCGGGGAGAGGGGGTAAGGGGGTTGGGGTATTCGAGAGTATGGAGCGGGGACGGGGAAAAGGGGGGGCGAAATAACGAAGAGCCTATAAAGCATATTTTCATACGATTATAGGCCCCTCACATTACGGACTACTCATTATACCCGCATAAAGCAGGTATATACTCACAAACCCTTCTACTTGTCCAAAAGCGTAATAAGACGATCTAGTTGGTCGCGTAAGGCTAAATAATCCTCTTCGGATAGTTGCTCCTCCGCCAAACTGTTCTGTATCTCCGTAGGGATATGCTGGGCTTCGTCATATAGTTTAGAACCCTTATCCGTCAAACTAATGATTACGGAGCGTTCGTCCACCTTACTACGTGTACGCAGTATCAATCCAGCCTCTTCCATACGCTTGAGCAAGGGTGTAAGCGTATTCGTATTCAAGCCTAGACGCTTGACGAGGGTACTTATCGGTACTTCGTCTACCTCCCACAAGGCAAGCATCACGATATATTGGATATAAGTTAGGCCCAACTTATCGAGGAAAGGTTGATACACACGAGTAATCAACCTTGAGATCGTATAGAAACGAAAACAAAGTTGATTATCGAGTTTCATAATATCCTTATTCATTGTCCTAGTATTACAAGCCTAGAGCCTTGCGAATATCCGCTTCCATCGCCTCGGGTTTGCTAAAGGGAGCGAAGCGTTTAATAGAGGTGCCGTCACGAGCAATGAGAAACTTGGTAAAGTTCCATTTGATACGGCTTCCCCACAGCCAATGCTTCGTTTTGTCCTTGAGGAAAGCAAATATGGGGTGCGTATGCTCGCCATTTACATCGATCTTCTCCATAATCTTGAAACTCACCCCGTAGTTGAGTTGGCAAAATTCGTGAGCCTCGTTTGCGTTGCCTAGTTCTTGATTGGCGAATTGCCCACAGGGGAAACCTATGATCTCAAGCCCTTGATCCTTGTACTTCTTATACAATGCTTCTAGGGCATCGAACTGAGGGGTTAGTCCGCATTTACTGGCAGTATTCACGATGATGAGGACTTTGCCTCTATACTGTCCTAGGTCAAGATCTTGTCCACGGCTATCACGAGCCTTAAAGTCAAATATCGTCTGTGCCATATCTCTAGAGTTGATTAGTGAGGTAGTTTTGTATCCCGATGGTATCTATGAGTGCTACCTGTTGCTGTAACCAAGTGTTATGCTCTACTTCTCCGTCGAAGTAGTCGTTGAGATAGTTCTCCGTAGCAAGGTCAAGCGTAGCCGACTTGATCATCTCCTCTAGTTCCTCTACACCGATGGCTTGTATTTTCGCCTCTTGACGTATTTGCTCCTCGATGCTGGTGTAAATCTCAAATGTGCTTACCTCGTGCTTGATCTCTCCGCCAAGACGTGTAATATGTGCCATTACTTGGGCTACGTTTGCCATCTCCTCCTCATACTCCTCAAGCATACGTTTGCTAAGTTTTGAGAAACCTTTTTGCTCATTTAGTTGTGCGTGTATGAAGTGCATTTGTGCTCCACCGAGCAATCCCTTGAGAATAGTTTGTAGCAATGTTACTGCTGATAAGTTCTGTTTCATATCTGTTCTTTGATTATATCGTTTACGACGCAAAGATACGTAAGTTTATTTATATCGCAAGCGATATTATTGCTTTTCTCTGTAATTTATTTTCTCGGGGAGTCTTGATGTGATGTATAATCAACTAATAACAAACAACTTAATAGAAACGAAGAGAATTAAGAAAAATTTTGGATCTCAAGGCTAAGAAACAAAGAAAGCGAGAGATAGCACTCGCTATCCCTCGCCTTGGAGGTGTATAAAAGCCCACGCAGGGCATCATCATATAGGATACAGAGATCGTAACCTAAGTGCTAGATACCTGCCTTTGTGGCCTGCCATTGCTTCCCCGTCCAACGATAACGTAGGCTGGGTAAAGCCTCTATTGCCTTACGATCTTGCTCACGCGTTGTATCGCTAAGGAGAATAGGCGTGGAGAGTTTCAAGACCAACTCTCCGTTTGGATTGATCGTATAGTGACAATAGAGTGTACTTAGGACTTGGCGTAGATGCTCACCCTCGGGTGCTTTGCCTACGAAGTCCACAGCCGTAGGCTCTGCGAAGTACTTCGTCGTCTCTAGAGCCTGCCACTCTGGCGTCCAAAAAGAGATCTGACTATCGACAAGTGGTTCCTCTACGCTCTCGATCGTCATTAGCAAAGGTTTGCCACCGGGGAGCGTTAGTAGGTGTAGCGTCCACGTACTGAGGTCTGAGGTACGTATCGAGAGAGTGCTGTCGCTCACATAGAGGAGTTGCAGGCTCTCGTAGATCGTATGGGGGAATTTGAGTTTCTCCCCCTTGTCCAAGACCTCGAGGACAAGGTCTTTGCTCTCTGCGTCTAAATCGGGATAGACCTCAAAGTAAGCCCTAAGGCTCGCCCCAAGCCCTCCCGTCTGCGACCACGAAGTGCTAGGTAACGAGAGGAGCAATACAAAGCATATAAATAGACGGCGTAACATAAGCCTATGCCTCCATTACAGCCCTACGCAGGCGAACAAGACGCTCTAGCATAGGCTCCATTAGGTCTAGTCGGAGCATATTGGCAGCATCACTCTTTGCCACTTGAGGCTCGGGGTGCGTCTCAAAGAACAAACCATCGGCACCTACTGCTACGGCAGCCTTGGCAATGCTCTCGATGAGTTGTGGGCGACCACCCGTAACGCCACTATCTTGATTGGGACGCTGTAGTGAGTGTGTAACGTCCATCACTACGGGGAAGCCACTCTCTTGCATGGCTGGGATATTCGTAAAGTCTACGACAAGATCCCCATAACCAAAACTATTACCACGCTCACAGAGTATCACCTGCTCGTTGCCACAGTCTGTTACCTTGCGAGCCGCATGTTCCATACCCTTGGCCCCGAGGAATTGTCCTTTCTTGATGTTTACGATCTTACCCGTACGAGCGGCAGCGGCTATTAGGTCTGTCTGACGACAAAGGAAAGCCGGGATCTGTAATACATCTACGTACTCGGCAGCCATATCGGCTTCGTGCGTCTCGTGAATATCCGTTACGACAGGACAGCCAAAAGTGTCACGCACTTTCTTAAGGATCTTGAGTGCCTGCTCATCGCCAATACCTGTAAAGGAGTCTACACGAGAGCGGTTCGCCTTGCGGTAAGAGCCTTTGAAGATATAGGGGATATTGAGTCGCTCGCAGATACCAGCCATACGCTCGGCAATAAGGAGTGCTGTAGCCTCGTCCTCGATACAGCAAGGCCCAGCCATAAGGAAAAAGTTGGGTCCCGAAGTAAGGTCTTTGTAGTTGATCATAATTGGTCGTATTATGGCTCCAATGGAGTTATTCTAAGTCTTCGTTATTTAGTAATTGTAGTGTTATACGCTTGACATCATCGTAGTCGTAACCACGATATAAGCCGTAACGCATCATCTGCTCGTAGTGTTTGCGAGGGCCGTCCTTGGCTTTGAGTTGTCGTTGCTTACTCTGCATAATCCGACGTAACTCATCGAGAGGGTCAAACTCCTCAAATAGTTCGTCCAGTACAAGGCATATCAGAGCGTGGTCGAGTTGGTGCTGTCGTAGTCCTTGCTCAATACGCCCTCTGCCCCAAGAAGAGAAACGGTGCTTATCACGGGCAAAGGCTCTAGCGAAGCGTTCGTCATCAATGTACTTGGCAGATCTAAGCCTTGCTATCAGGTCCTCGTGATACTGCCTAGGTACTTGCCACTCGTAACACTTGCGGAGTACATCACGCTCGGAGTGCTCGGCACGTACGCAGTAACGCTCAGCTTTGTCGAGAGCCTCGTCAAGGCTTAGTTCTCTTCTCTCTCGCATTTACTTGCGTTGCTTATCAGCCATTCGCTTTTGGTACTCCTTGTTCTTATCCTCGCGTCGCTTTTTCTCCTCGGGTTTGTTCTTAAGGAGTTCTAGAGGCTTCTGCTTATTGAGTGGTGTAGCCAAGGGTTCCCATGTCTCGCTGGTGGTAAAGGTTTTCTTCACCTCATACTTATTGGGGCTGTAGTACATCATCTCGGGTTGACGTGAGGGGTAATCCCCGGTAGTCCACTTACCATCTCTATCCTCGTCGAGGAATAGACGCAAGTAATAGGTGTCGGGCTTAAGATCGGGGAACTCAAACGTTACCTCCCCTACCCCAGCCGTTTGTAGGCTATCAGCCGTGGGCTTATCTACAGCCTTGACCTGCGTTGAGGAGAGCGTCATCATCGCATCACCACTCTTACTAAGGAGTTGAGCCACGAGAGGAGCTTCGCTCGTAAGACCCTTTACGGTGACAGCCAAGCGACCGAACTCTTTCTCCTCATCAATCTTCTGCTCAAAGACCAAAGAGTCGCAAACGTGACCATATATACTGCGGATACTTGCAGAGTCTATACGCACTCGGTAACGCGTAGCATAAGCCCTAGGGAAGTCCAAGAAATAACGCATAGCATCAAGGCTATCACGCTCCAAAGTAAATGGCTGAGGCTTGTAAACGCTATCACTCGAGGACTCGAGCCGTATCATTGTGCTGTCTAAACGCTCTAGGGGGAAGTTGCTCGTAAATATCAGACTATCGTGTGGGGTAGAGGCTTGTACACCCTTCGCCCCCGTAAGGCTCAGACGGAAAGGATTAGGCTCTCGCTCTCCCTCCTTAAGTTTCTTTGGCTTGCTCTCTGCCCGTGCTTTGGGCTTGAGGAAAGTCAAGGTATCGGTCTGCTCACTTAGTTGCAGTAGAGAGTCGGTCTTGCTGTAAGTGAGGGCAAAGCGAATAGAGTCGGCACTGATAAGATCCTTATCGAGTAGCCAATACGTAACGCTTCGTCCGCTAAGACTCGCCTCATAGAGTTTGTCGCTCGGAGCATTGGGCTTATCCAAAGATCGCAGTTGGGGTGCTGTCGTAAGATACTCACTAAAGTCTAGACTGATCCTTAGGCTGTCGAGGCGAGCATTACGCTCCAAGCCTCTTACTTTGCTCTTGGGCGTGAAGTAACGCAGTACGACATTATCGGGCTTGTAGTAGGTATGATTGTAGGTTACGAGAGAGTCACGCCACAAGGTATCCCTACGTACGATAGAGTCAATCTTGATGGTGTCGGTCTTGATACTATCGAGTTTGCTCGTGCGAAACTCCTCAAGCGTGTAGGCAAGTCCCTCGCTCTGTCCGTTGTAACGGTAGTTATTATCATCGTCCTTGAGAGCAAAAAGGCGATAGACAGAGTCACGCAAACCACGCACGGTGAAGACCCCAGCCTTACTCGTCTTACTAGCAAAGGGGAAACTCTCCTTAAGAATGGTACTATCCCCTACTCCCCCTGCCCAATAGGCACCGATCACAACACCACCGACAGGCTCTAGCGTCTCGGCATCTAGGACGCTACCAGCAATCTGCATAGTGTCGATCGTCTGCCCTGTTGAGAAGGTGTAGGAGAAGTTCTCTATCGGATTATCCTCATTATTGTCTACGATAGCATCATCAAAATATATGCTATACGTCGTCTCGGGCTTAAGGCTGTCTTGCAACCTTAGGGTCACACTCTTGCCATTGGCACTTATGAGTGGAGGCTTTATCTGAGGGGGCGAAACGATGATCTTATCTTGCTGTGAGATCTTGACATACTCATCAAACTGTAGTTCGATACGTTGCCCTTTGACGCCCAAGGCCCTTAACTCGGGTTTGGAACCTAGTAGGCGAGGGGCTTGCATATCAAAGGGACCTCCCTCGGGATTGCCTACATTGGCACAAGCCCATAGTAAGGTGGCGGCAAGCAAAGTGCCAAAGATATCTCTTACTTTCATGCTTATTGAGGTTGCCTTGGGTAGAGCCTTGGGGTAGGGTAGTACCGCAAGGCTCTACGCTCCATGGCGGCAGGTTTGTTATCGAGCGACTTTGAGTTCGTCCCCGATTTGCAGTTTATCGTTCTTTAACTTATTCCACTTACGTAACTGCTCTAGACTAATACCGTGCTTGAGGGCAATGCCGTAAGGGGTATCACCTTTCTGCACCTTATAGGTCTTACTACGAGGCTTAGTTTCCTTTTGGTTGCGTTCTTTCTTAGGCTCTGCCGTAGAGGTCTGTGTCGTTTCCTCGCTTCCCCGAGTTTTGCTCTCGATGGCATCAGCGTTTACGATCAGTTCGTCCCCAATTGCGATGGCATCGCCCTTAAGTTTATTCAACTCTCGTAGTCTAGTCACACTCATATTATAACGCATCGCTATTGAGATGAGTGACTCACCCTTGCGTACGATATGCTTACCTGTTGGGGCTGTGGTCTTCTCCTTGGCTTCGAGTTTTTCCTCTCGTACTGTGCTTGTGCTAGGCTTCTTGGGTTCTGTCTTTTCGCTCGTAGCCTTTGCTTTCGCTTCGGGCTTAGTTACGGCTACTTCCTTTACCCCCACTATGATGTTTTGCCCACGACGTAGCACTTCACGGCGAGAGAAACCATTCCACTCACGCAGATCCCTCTCTCGTACGCCATACTTACTCGCTATCTTGGCAAGTGTTTCCTTACGCTGTACTTTGTGGTAGACATATTGTTTCTCCTTACGCTCAGTCGTTGTGCTTGCCTTACTTACAGCACGTGCAGTCTCTTGCACAGCTACCGTATCGGCAATACTATCCTTGGGTGCATGTGCTAGGAGTTCCTTGGTCTGTACCTTGGTAGGCTTCTGTTCCTTAACTCCTACGATGATACGTTGTCCACGACGTATCCCACGGCGTCCTATATTATTCCACTCACGTATATCTCGAGCACGTACGCCATAGCGTGTTGCTATCTTCTCAACCGTTTCTCGGCGTTGCACCCTATGGTAGACGTATTGCTTGTCGCTCGTATCATCGGCCTCTACACTATTACTACGTCCCGACGAACGGCCTACTCCCTCCTCGATGACACCCATCTCGGCACTTGCTAGTTCCTCTGGCTTGAGTCCCTCAAGCATCAATACCGCCTTGAGGGGTAGACGCAAGAGGTGTGGTTCGTTGCTCCAAGGTATGAGTCCGCGTCGGAATTGTGGGTTGTATGCCTTGATCTGCTCTACCGAGAGTCCTGTAAGGCTCGCTATTTTGTTGAATGACGTCTGACCTTTGACCTCGTAGTACTCGGTTGCTAGCGTACGTCCCAACTCTCTAGGTTGAATGCCATAATGCTTATGGTAGTGCATCGCATAGTACACCCCTATGTATAGAGGAACATACTTACGTGTCTCGGAGGGGAGATACGAATAGATCTCCCAAAAGGTCTTACGTCCGCCTCCAGCACGTGCTATGGCTTTGTTGACATTACCGGGACCGCAGTTGTAGGCAGCCATCACGAGCCACCAGTCTTTGTACACTCGGTATAGTTCCGATAGCATCTTACACGCCGCCTCGGTACTCTTGATAGGATCCATACGCTCGTCCACTAGGCTGTTGATGCTCAAGCCGTAGATACGTGCTGTAGGGAGCATAAACTGCCATAGCCCTGCTGCCCCAGCAGGTGAGATAGCCGAGGGATTGAGAGCACTCTCTACGATGGTAAGGTACTTGAGTTCTAGCGGAAGTTTATTCCTATCCAACTCTGCCTCTATATCGGGGAAATAGAGATCACTTAGACTAAGCATCATCGAGAGGAGAGGGCGACGACGATAGAGATATATCTCTATACTCTGACGCACAATTGGGTTGTAACTCAAACGTATTGCCGAGGGGATACGGTTCATCATATTGATGTAGACCGAGTCGTGAACGTTTGGTACAGCCATAGATTGAGCCATTGCCAAGGGAGCGGTACCGCGTCGCTCATAGCCCTCGTACCAACGTTGCAAGAGTTGCTCCAACTCGTGATCAAGGGTCATCGGGAGTTGTAGCGACTCTTTGGGTAACTGCGTCGTTGTAAGGTCTGTTTGAGCAACAGCACTCGTCCCTAGACTTAGGGCTAGAATGCAACTTGCTATATATTTCAGTTTAATCATAGTTTATGTTTTGCCCCAACCTAGAGGCTGGGGTATTACTATCAGAAAGTCAATTGGCAACCCATACCCACTTGGAACTTACTGCTCACAGCACTGCTCGGGGCATTGGGTATGACCGTAGGTGTTACACGCATCGACAAGTCGGGAGAGATGTCAAAGGTAAATAGTTCGGCATCGACATAAGCGTCTAGTATGCTCAGACCATATATGCCTATTGCCAAAACAATCGAGAGATCTCGATAACGACGATAATAGTCATTGCCTCGCTGGAGCGTACCTTTGAGGCTCGAGTACTGAGCGTAATCTGCTGCTTTGGCTCCACTCGGGGCAAACGCCAACCACGCAGTATTGGTCGCAGGGTCATCACTCATTAGGTCGCGATAAGCCGCATGGTACTCATTATACATACGCCCATTGAAGGCTATGAAGTAACCACAGGTTGCCAAGGCTCCCCAAACAATTGGGAGTTTCCAGTACTTGCGGTTATAGATCTGTCCACCACCGGGTATCAAAGCCCACAATAGGGCCTTACCTCCTTTGGGCTTCCACTCCTTGACACTTTGCTCCGCCAAGCGTTTACTGCGGTCTATCTGCAAACTGTCGCTTAGACTTAGTCCACGCTCTAGACGCCCTGGTTCGATACTTAGGGCACTTAGGCTGGGAGAGTTTGCCTCGGATAGTTCCTCGCCTTGTGCTTGCTCTTGAGCCATACTCCACGATGTCCCCATCGCAAGAAGACAGAGGCAGAGCATCGTCCTTAGGAATGAGCGGATATACATATTTTTCTTTGTCTTTGTTTGTACAGAAGTCCTCGGGCTACACCTACGAAGCCTAGCGTAGGACTACTGAATACGTTGTAAAAGAGCGATCAATCGCTCCATCTCCTCCTCGCTAGCGAAGGGAATACTAATGCTCCCCTTGCCTTTGGGGTTACAGCGTAGACTTACCTTGCTCCCGAAGACCTTTCCTAGGTGTTGCTCGAGAGCCTTATACTCTGCTGGACGGACTGTCTGCTTCCCCCCCTTTGTGGGCTTAGGCATTGCTTCCTCCTCTTGTACTCCCTCTCGTATAGCCTTGGCTAGATCCTCGACCTCTCGCACACTCAACTGCTCATTGACGCACAAGTGGTATAGTTCCATCTGTCGCTCTGCGTCCTCGATCTGCAACAAAGCACGTGCGTGTCCCATCTCAAGTTTACGCTCACTTAGTCCCAATTGTATCTCGGCAGGCAAACGTAGCAAGCGTAGATAGTTGCTTACGCTTGAGCGTTTCTTCCCCACACGGGTAGCGATCGCCTCGTGCGTACTGCCCTGCATACTCTCTAGCAAACCTTGATAGGCTAGGGCAATCTCTATGGCGTTGAGGTCTTCTCGCTGTATGTTCTCCACGAGTGCCAACTCTAGCACCTCGGCGTCCTTTACTTCTCTTATGTAGACGGGGACTTGCTCTAGGCCTGCCATCACCGAGGCTCTATAACGTCGCTCGCCAGATATGATGACGTAGCGACCCTCGTCTGTGGGTTGTACCGTAATAGGTTGTATGAGTCCCAGATGTCTGATAGACTCGGCAAGTTCTTCCAAAGCCTCGGTATCAAAATGGCGACGTGGCTGTTCCTTATTGGGCTCTAGTAGTCCTAGGGGGAGCGTAGCGATAGTGCTGGCACCATCACTCGTTATATGCTGTGGTGTCGTAAAACTCGAGAGCATCTCGCCCCCAAGCATAGAGTTTAGTCCTTTGCCAAGTACTGTCTTTTGCTTTTTCATAATCCTAACTCTTACGTCTTCTTAGTTCCTCGGCAAGTTGTAAGTGATTGATAGCTCCTCGGCTATCAGCGTCATAGAGTAGAGCAGGCAAACCGTGACTCGGAGCCTCGCCCAGTTTAACGTTACGCTGTATCACTGTATCAAACACAAGGTTCTTGAAGTGCGTCTTCACCTCCTCGTATATCTGATTATTGAGTTTCGTACGACTATCGTACATCGTCATCAAAAAGCCCTCGATGTCCAACTGGGGATTTAGACGGCTCTTGACGATCTTAATCGTATTGAGCAGTTTGCTAATACCCTCAAGAGCGAAATACTCACATTGCACCGGTATAATGACAGAGTCGGCTGCAACCAACGAATTAACTGTGATCAAACCCAAGGAAGGTGAGCAGTCGATAAGTATGTAGTCGTACTTATCTACAACGGAGCGTAGTACCTCTTTTAGTACATACTCGCGGCGTGCTACCTCTAGAAGTTCTATATCGGCACCTGCCAAATCTATATGAGAGGGCAATACGTGTAAGCCGTCAATAGCGGTAGTAACTATGGCACTCTCGGCGGCTAAACCAGCACACAGACATTCATATATAGTATGTCCTAGTGTCGAGGCATCTACGCCCACACCCGATGTAGCATTGGCTTGGGGGTCGGTATCAACGAGCAAGACACGCTCCTCTAGACTAGCGAGTGAGGCTGCGAGATTTATCGCCGTAGTGGTCTTCCCTACACCTCCTTTTTGGTTGGCAATGGCTATAATTCTACCCATATAAACTTCAATATAATAGTATGCAAAGATACGAAAATAGGAGCAACCCTAGGGAATACCCCCTCGACAACACGACTAGCAAACGACCCAATCATAAGACCTTAACCCTATAAACCAACGATAATTCGTATCTTTGCCTCAAATAATACAATAAATAAGAAGATAGATTTAGACCCTATGGCTAGTACAGCAGACTTTCGTAATGGCATGTGCCTTGACATCGACGGACAGTATTTCTTTATCGTAGAGTTTCTACACGTTAAGCCCGGTAAGGGACCTGCCTTTGTGCGTACCAAACTCAAAAACGTTGCAACAGGTCGTGTCATAGATAAGACTTGGAACTCGGGAGTGAAGGTTGAGGAAGTACGTATAGAGCGTCGTCCTTATCAGTTCCTATACAAGGACGAGATGGGACTCAACTTTATGCACCCAGAGACATTTGAGCAGATTACAATTGCCGAGTCACTTATCGATGGTGTACAATTCCTCAAGGACGGCGATATGGTAGAGGCTATGGTACACGCTGAGAGCGAAACTGTTCTTACTTGCGAACTACCAGCACACGTGGTACTACGTGTTACTTATACCGAACCAGGACTAAAGGGTGACACCGCTACCAACACACTCAAGCCTGCAACCCTAGAGACAGGTGCTGAGGTACGTGTACCTCTCTTCATCACCGAGGGCGAACTTATCGAGGTAGACACTCGTGACGGCTCATACCTAGGACGCGTTAAGGAGGCATAAGCCGATACATAGATAAGTATTCATATAGGGCTTCGCTTGTCGTATGCCCCATAGATAACATAATAGCCTGCACTTGGTGCAGGCTATTGTTTTTGTAAGGCTCACGACCCGAGTCCCACGACCCTAGGTAGGCTAAGCGTCAATACATTATATAATACCACAGCCCCACATCGCTCACTAAACAGCAGATAGACCTATCGGCAGATCATAGACAAAACCCTTACTATCTGCAAAACTCAAGGTAATATAAGCGTTACAAACCATACACTCCTATACGAGCATCGCCCCCACTCTTGGCTATACGATCAGCCCATATCATCTCTGTGACCTCCTCCCTATTTACGGCACTCTCTCCTCCAAGGGAGTAGATACAAAAACAAATGCGTTGCGAGCCTTAGCCCACAACGCACTCTTATCTTCGTCTTAGTAATTTTACCCTAGGTAAGCCTTCAAGGGATCGCAGTTGGCAGTAGTACGTAGACGGCGGATAGACTTCTCCTTGATCTGACGTACACGCTCACGCGTAAGCCCAAACTTCTCACCAATCTCCTCGAGCGTCATCGCTTGAGGTGTACCTATCCCAAAGAAACACTTGACGATGTCTGCCTCACGCTCCGTCAGTTGCGAGAGTACACGCTCTATCTCTACGCCCAGCGACTCGTGTAGTAGGCTACGGTCTGTCGAGGGGCTGTCCTCGTTGGTCAATACATCTATCAGACTGTTGTCCTCCCCTTCTTGGAAGGGAGCATCAACAGAGATGTGCCTGCCCGACACCTTAAGGGTATCGGCAATCTTCGTCTCATCAATGCCCAAGATGTCTGCTAGTTCGGCAGGCGAGGGACGACGTTCGTTCTCTTGCTCAAACTTCGCCAAAGCCTTCTGTATCTTATTAAGTGTTCCTACCTGATTAAGGGGTAGACGCACAATACGACTCTGCTCGGCGAGGGCTTGTAGGATAGATTGACGTATCCACCATACAGCGTAAGAGATGAACTTAAACCCACGTGTCTCGTCAAACTTCTCGGCTGCTTTGATAAGCCCAAGGTTCCCCTCATTGATAAGGTCGGGAAGACCTAAGCCTTGGTTCTGATACTGCTTAGCGACCGATACCACAAAGCGTAGGTTAGCACGAGTGAGTTTATCCAATGCTCGACGATCACCACGACGAATGGCTTGTGCTAGTTCTACCTCCTCCTCAATGCTGATAAGTTCTTCACGTCCGATCTCTTGTAGATAGCGGTCTAGTGAAGCACTCTCGCGATTGGTAATTGACTTAGAAATTTTAAGTTGTCTCATCTCTTTGGTTGTCTACTGTTGTTTATTCACTAACAGCCAAAATATGGCAAAAGTTCGAATAGCCCACAAAGATACTAAAAAAGCACAGCATACCCATACTCCCCTCACTCCAAAGTGCATGATTGCTTAGGGCGAGAAGATAAATATACTTCTTTGCGATAAACACCTGTACAAAGGGACGAGAAGTCCCTAGGCGATCGGCACAGGACAGCCTATAAGCGAGAGTGATGAGCAAAGGTCGTCCGCTTTGCCTACCCTAACTATGACGATAACGCTCGTAATAATACAAGGCAAAAAGAACAGCCAATACGAAAATCAAGATATAAAACCAGTATTGACCAAATTTCTCCTTATGCTTTATACTCCTGACCACCGCTCTCAGCGATGTGTATGCCGTTATGATGGGGACGGACAAAAAGAAGAGTGTAACGATGTTTTCCCAGCGAAACATTCCTACAACATTGGTTAGTGTTGCGTCCATATCTTTCTGATGTTTATGATCAAATAACCTCTACTAAATTAAGCATTATAAACGAAATCACCATACTCAAGTAAAGGTATTGCCTCGTCTAAGCAATTTCACGCGAAGGACTAATTCCTCTGTATCTTACTTCTCTCCCGACAACCTTTAGAGAGGGTGATAGCCTAAAGCCCAGCCGATCCCCACCTAAGTCTACCTACGTAAGCCCGAAGCCCTAGACTCCGACCCGAAGAAGCGTAGACCCCTCGGAGAGCCTTTACTGATCGGGGTTATAACAAGATACTTAACGCGAATTCGGAATGAAAAAGGCTCAGACTGCAGATGGATATTCGGTGTTTAGATGTGGCAAGGGTGGAGAGAATTTAGTATCTTTAGATTTATAATACAGATAAATAACTAAATTCTTCCACCCTTATGAGTAATGTAAATGTAGCACTTTTATTTGAAACAACCTGAGTTCGGTATAAGAGAAGTCTTAATCCCTTGAAGATTAAGACTTTTCGATTGCATAAGTGGGAGATGTTTAGTATCTTTGTAACTATAAACCAACAAGATAACTAAACATCTCCACC
>JBHAFI010000085.1:0-3439 GCA_041856045.1 Porphyromonas sp.
AACATCGCTCTGTGAATGGCTTCTTGACTAATCTCTATGCAGGACTAATTGCTTATCAATTGTACGACAGAAAGAGTAAAGTGAAAATGCCTAGTCAACAAGAAAATAATCAGTAACTTCCATTCCGAATTCGCGTTAAGTATCTTGTCAAGTGACAACTAAGTATCTCTTCGATGAACGTCTAAGTATCTCATCAATCCCTCCCAAAGTATTCCGTTATTCGAGACGTCAGTATCGTTGAGTTTCGGACGAAAATATCTCTTTGGGTTAAGTCGAAGATCTTGGTGTTTGACAAGGTTATTCGTAAGAGGATTTGACCTTAATAAAATTCGTCTAATCTTCGAGCCTTAGTCCCCGATCCTCACGACTTTATCGGATGCAGAGATAAGCGTCGATATGTAGACTTAGGGGGATTATTAGTAACTTTACGACAAAGTATAATTTATTCGTTATATGAGATTACGTCGATTGATAGCGTCGCTTGTACTGATGCTAGGCTTCTCGGGCTTTATCTCTGCCCAAGGCATAGCCGATTACATCACGTGGACGCAAAGCACACAAAAGATTAATGATCAAGAGGCAGACCTTATCTTCACTGCCGAGATTGCAAGTGGTTGGCATCTCTACGGGACAGACCTCCCCAGCGGTGGCCCTACCCCCACACACCTTATTATCGACAAGATAGTAGGTGGTGAACTCGTGGGGAAACTCAAAGGCGACCGTACACCTATCTCAAAGCAAGATCCGATCTTCGAGATGAAGATCAGTTATTGGGGCGATAAGGTAAGTCTACGTCAGCGTGTCAAGGTCACAGACCCCGAGAAGTTTAGAGTCGAGGGAGCACTCAAGTTTATGATCTGTGATGATCAGCAATGTATGCCTCCAACGAATGAGGAATTTAGTTACACCGGCAAGGCATTAGGCTTTAAGGCTGCAGCCGTAAGTGCTACGCCTAGCGAAGCAACAGGGGCGACGACCACAGCAACAACAGAGGTGTCGACGAATGAGATCGTTGTACCCCAAGGCGACACAACTACCCTCGTGTATTCAGAGGACATTAGCCCCAAGACCCTTCCCCTTGCTGGCGATGCTAAGGCTCTATGGACGCCCGTGATTGACGAACTAAAGCAGTTTGGCGACAGCACCAAAGAGCAAGCCGACTCCTCTCTATTGATGATTTTCGTTTACGGCTTCCTTGGGGGATTGATCGCCTTGATGACTCCTTGTGTGTGGCCGATGATACCGATGACGGTTAGTTTCTTCCTTAAGCGTACCAAGGATCGCTCAAAGTCTATCAAGGACGCCATCACCTATGGGGTGTCTATCATCGTTATTTACCTAATCCTTGGTTTGGCTATTACGGCTATCTTTGGTGCTGGGGCTTTGAATGATTTGGCAACAAATGCTGTCTTCAATATCATCTTCTTTTTACTCCTAGTGTTCTTCGCTATCTCGTTCTTCGGAGCCTTTGAGATTGTTCTCCCCGCAAGTTGGACGAATAAGATAGATCAAAAAGCAGACAGTACGACGGGCTTGCTAAGTATTCTCTTTATGGCATTCACCTTGGCACTGGTATCCTTTAGTTGTACTGGTCCTATCATCGGTACGCTTTTGGTACAAGCAGCAACAATGGGCGACTTTATGGGTCCTGCCGTAGGTATGCTTGGCTTTGCAGTTGCTCTTGCTCTGCCTTTTGCCCTTTTTGCCGTCTTCCCAAGTATGTTGCAGTCGATGCCCAAGAGTGGAGGCTGGCTCAATAGCGTCAAGGTAACCTTGGCTTTCCTCGAACTAGCCTTGTCTCTCAAATTCCTCTCTGTTGCCGACCTCGCATACGGGTGGCGTATCCTCGACAGAGAAGTATTCATCGCCTTGTGGATCGTGATATTCGCTCTCCTTGGCTTCTACCTCCTTGGCAAACTACGCTTCTCTCACGATAGCCCCAGCGAGACAACAAGTATCCCGGGCTTATTCCTAGGTATTGCCTCTCTAGCCTTTGCTGTCTATATGGTGCCGGGCCTATGGGGTGCTCCCCTCAGATCTATCTCTGCCTTTGCTCCACCGATCAAGACGCAGGACTTCAGTCTCTACGAGGGAGAGGTACACGCCAAATACGATGATTACGAGAGCGGTATGGCTTATGCTCGACAGGTCGGTAAACCTGTGCTGATAGACTTCAGTGGTTACGGCTGTGTCAATTGCCGCAAGATGGAGGCTAGCGTCTGGACCGATCCTGCCGTGAAGCACAGCCTTGAGAATGACTACGTCCTCATCACTCTGATGGTAGACGACAAAACAAACCTACCCGAGCCTATCGAAGTAGTAGAGAATGGCAAGAAAACGAAACTGCGTACTGTAGGGGATAAGTGGAGTTATCTGCAACGTGTGAAGTTTGGTGCTGTGGCACAACCCTTCTACATCGCTCTAGACCACGAGGGCAAGCCCCTTGGTCCCTCACGTGCGTACAACGAAGACGTAACTGCCTATCTCAAGTGGCTCGAGGAGGGCGTAGCACAATTCAAAAAGTCTAAGCCCTAGCCAAAGGCTCCTTATGGAGATAGACAACAACAAATATGCAGGGAGGCGAGTAGCCTTCTTGCATCATCAACTAGCCCTTGGGGGGAGTGAACGCGTCTCTTACGATGCTGCCTGCTACCTCCAAGGGCTAGGCATTGAGTCGTACTTCTTTGTGGCTCGATACGACGAACAGAAATGGATCGAGGCAGGAGCAAGGCTCTTCCCCGTCATACGCCTACCCAAGCACGGCAAGAACCACTGCTTTACCTCGCCCAATGTAGATGTAATCATCGAGCATATTCGCAAAGAAGGTATCGAGGTGCTGTTTGTGGCTGTCCCCGATGCCACGCTACCTCAGCGTGTGCAAGAGGCGACAGGCTGTCGTGTGGTCTTTTGGTTACATAGTGTCCCTTACTTTGAGGCTATCACTAAGATTGAGAGTTACCGTACACAGGGCGAACGATCTTGGTACAATCGCCTGATGTGGCAACTAGTACACCGTCCTAGACTAGTTTGGGGTAATAGGCTCCTCAAGTATTGGCAGAAGCGATACCTCGAGAAACTCTCGACCTATGACGCAACGATTGTCCTTACCGAGAGTTACCGAGAGCAACTCATCGGCGAACTAAACCTATCCCCCGAGTTATCAGAACGTGTTCTCGTCAAGACCAACCTCCTCGACATCGAGCCTCAACCCGAGCGAGAGAAGCAGAAGCAAATCATCTATATGGGGCGTCTATCTCGTAGCGACAAGCGGATAGATAGGTTACTCTCCATTTGGTCCAAAGTGATGCACGACCTCCCCGACTGGGAACTTATCATCTACGGCAGTGGTGAGAAAGAGGAGCGTTTCCTACGCAGGCTTGCCTCTAGGCTAAACCTTGTACGCTGTCGCTTCGCAGGCTTTATCTCCAAGCCCCTCGAG
>JBHAFI010000086.1:0-20731 GCA_041856045.1 Porphyromonas sp.
CAAGCCCTGTAAAGCAACTAAGAAGGAACATATCAAGAGCTTGTCGTACTAAACCTGGATTCTTATCGTCAGTCTTACAGCGAGACAACTTTAGTTGATACTTTATCAGCTTCTTAATCTCACTAAGTGTCAAGATGCCATTATTCCCTGCAACAGGTTCTATGCGAACGTCTTCGAAGGCAAATGGATCATATATTGGTACTCCTATATTTCTGATATAGCGTATGACCGAACGTATTCGCTTCTTGTGATTCTGTCTGCCCGAATGTGCCTCTAGCCCCTTTTTCTGAGCTCGAGCCAGCACTTCTCTATCTAAAGCCATAATTACCGAGGCAGACATATCTTTCACTCGCAGACTAGGGTAAAGATGCTTGAGCATATGAAGCGTAGATGCATATCCTTTTGCAGTACTTTCCCCTATTCTTCCATTGGCTAGTCTATTAGAGACACACTGCTCCCAGTAGCTATAAAATGACCGATTTTCGGGACTTCTACTTCCTCCCTCTCTGTTCGTAACAATAAGCTTTAGCTCATCATAGGACAATTCAATGGACTCAAATTCCGCTTTGAGTATTTCTGTTTGTATTCGCTGGTATTCGTTCTGTACAATCGTATCCAGACCAGGGTCTAGGCATCTCTGCCTTATATTATCCCATTCTTCTGGGAGCAATGTAAGACCTCTATAGAATGGGAACTTGGGCTCCTTCCCTTCAATACGTCGAAAGCGGATATAGAGAGGCATTCTTCCATCCTTTAGTATCTTATCCTTACGAAGGTATAGCGTTAGTTTTTGTCGAATCTTTGGCATATATCAAGACTATCGTAGTTACCATAATGTACATACAAAGATACAGAACTATGCAGGATTAAGATTAGTAAAGGTGTCTATGTCTTTTGCGAGTTGCTTGGCTATAGAAAGGTTGTATTTTAGGTATCTCTGCGTCATATTGACCGACTTGTGCCCTAAGTATTTTGAGACTTTGTAAATATCTACGTCATCAATGACTAGTAAAGTCGCAAATGTATGTCGAGAACTATGGTAAGTCAAATGCTTGTCAATACCTGCTAATTGTGCATATTTCCTCAATGCCTTGTTAAACGTTGGCTCTGCATACTGAGCGAATACCTTATTGCCACAACCTTGCTTCTCTATTCTCTCTTTGAGAAGTGCTTCTGCAAGGGGAAATAGAGGTGTAATAACCTCACTTTGAGTTTTTATCATCGTCTTGCGGATTACACCATTCTCAAAATCAATATTAGACCACTCCAAATCCCTGGCATCAGAGAAGCGTAAACCACAATAGCACGAGAATATATACATAGTCAGAGCTTCTCTAGCAGTACTCCCGAGCGGAAGCTTTTCTGCTTCTTTGACGAGTCTTGATAACTCCTCCTTACTCAAATAGACTTCCCTCACTCCAGATGAGGCCATACGAAACCACTTGTAAGGATTTTCAACAGGTATGCCGTGCTTCTCTATATCCAGGATAACGGAGCGGAAATTCTTATGTTTAGGTTGTCGTCCACCTGCTGAGTTCTTGTTTACATCTCGCATATGGGCATCAAACTCTTCTACAAGAGATAAATCTATATCACATATACGGAAATCTTCTCGAAACTCTTTCATCACATTGTAAGTCGTCATATAAACCCTAATAGTCTCAGGACTTAGCCCTTCTTTTCGTCTCCGCTCTATGTACTCCAAATAGTAGGTATAGAAAGACGCACACTCGGGATTTCTCTCCTCTTTGCCTGCATATAACTCCTTTACCAATGCCGTTGTCAGAAGCTTGCCTTCAAGCATAGCGTTGTTGATAAGTGTCTCTAGCTTTAGTACAATCTTGTCACTTGCTAGGCGTAGAGCTTGTAGTTTTACCTCTTTGCGCTTGCTATCCCATTCATTAAGGCGAACGTCTATATTTGTTGGAAGCTTGGTATCCTTATCTCGAACCCGAACTCGGAGATAGAGGGGATACTTGCCATTGCGTTTGACGGGCTTATCCAATCGGAGATATTTTGTAATAGTATACTCTGCCATTGTTTTTTTTGTAACTTTCAAGCACTAAGTTAGTTGGCATATGTAGAAATTCAAAATCACACAACAGAATTATTCTCCGTTATCACCGAAAATCTCCTTACTTTTTTGTCCCTCATCACCACAGAATCCTCTTGACACTGTTTAGAGCAAAGACTCCGCAAAAAGTAAGGTGTTTTTTTCGAATCAATCTTTCTTCAATATCAATAGGGGCGCAAATAGGGGCGCAACGTGCCCACCTCTCTTTATCCTTTGAATTCTCTAGCCTAAAAGAGAATACGATGATTACCCTAAATTCAGACAAAAAGCAACCATTCTTCTGTTATATAGACACTTATACAAGGTAGGTGAAATACGCCTGGAACCTCAACTGAAACTCCGATAGTCATAGTTTATAAGACTGTCGGAGTTTTTGCTTTTTAGAGTAAGCATTGAGAGTTGGCATCGTACCACACCATTACTTCGGAGGGGATCGTCTTGTTGATAGAGTCAAGGAGGATCAGTTCGTATCGTGACTAAGGTCTTAGTTTAATGTTTTGGGTGCATAGGCTTGTCAAAGTATATCCGTGTATATGTTTTTTAGATGGTTAAAGATCTAGATTTTGCTAATACTTAAGAGGGATACGGCTTTTATTAGTACCTTTGGAGTATAATACAATTAAAACCAAAGAGTACTACTATATGAATAGCGTTCAGCAATTAAATCAAGCGGCAGATAATATCAGAGTTCTTGCTGCTTCTATGGTTGAGAAGTCTCGCAGTGGACACCCGGGAGGAGCCATGGGTGGTGCAGACTTTATTAATGTCTTATATTCAGAATTTCTTGTTTTCGACCCTAAGCGTCCTACTTGGCCCGGTAGAGACCGCTTCTTTTTAGATCCGGGACATATGTCTCCTATGCTGTATTCTCAGTTAGCTCTTATTGGGAAGTATAGTATGGACGATTTGAAGCAGTTCCGTCAGTGGCAGAGTGTAACGCCCGGACACCCAGAAGTCGATGTTCTAAGAGGTGTGGAGAACACCTCGGGTCCATTAGGTCAAGGACACGTATATGGTGTAGGTGCTGCAATAGCAGCAAAGTTCTTGGAAAATCGTTTTGGTTGGTTGATGAGCCAAACTATTTATGCCTACATCAGTGATGGTGGTATTCAGGAAGAAATATCGCAAGGTGCTGGTCGTATCGCAGGACATTTGGGGCTGGATAACCTAATCATGTTTTATGATGCGAATGATGTTCAACTCTCGACAAAGGTTAGCGAGGTAAATAGCGAGGATATTAAAGCCAAGTATGAGGCTTGGGGCTGGCACGTGCTAGAGATAAATGGTAACGATGCAGAGGAGATCCGTACGGCCCTTCGTACAGCAAAGGCTATCGTGGGTAAGCCAACTCTAATTATTGGTCATACTATAATGGCGAAGGGTGCCATCGGTGCTGATGGTACATCTTATGAGGGCAAGGTAAGTACGCACGGACAACCTCTTAGCGATGCAGGTGCTTCGATAGAAGCGACTATTCGTAATCTTGGAGGTAATCCTGATGACCCGTTCCAAATTTATCCAGAAGTAGCAGCACTCTACGATGCGCGTCTTAAGGAGTTGGAGCGTCTTGCTGAGGAACGTCTTGTTGAGGAAGAGCGTTGGCGTACAGACTTCCCCGATCTTGCCAAGAAGTATGATGATTGGTTTGCGGGTAAACTCCCAGAGATCAATTGGGACGCTATCGAGCAGAAGGCTAATCAGGCAACACGTGCTGCTAGTGCTACTGTCCTTGGAGCATTGGCTAGTCAGGTGGAGAATATGATTGTTAGTTCGGCTGACCTCTCAAATAGCGATAAGACTGATGGCTTCCTTAAGAAGACTCGTGCTATCACAAGAGAGGACTTTGGGGGTATGTTTTTGCAGCCCGGTGTAGCAGAACTAACGATGGCTTGCTTGTGTATTGGTATGACTCTACACGGGGGAGTTCATACGGCTTGCGGTACGTTCTTCGTCTTCAGTGATTATATGAAGCCTGCTGTACGTATGGCTGCACTGATGGAACTACCTGTTAAGTTCATTTGGACGCACGATGCTTTCCGTGTTGGTGAAGATGGTCCTACGCACGAACCAGTGGAGCACGAAGCACAGATACGTTTGATGGAGAAACTCCAAAATCATAGCCATCGTAATAGCGTGCTTGTACTGCGTCCTGCAGATGTGCAAGAGACGACATGGGCTTGGCGTATGGCTATGGAGAATGAACACACTCCTACGGCTTTGATACTATCGCGTCAGAATATAAACGACTTGCCAACTAGCAAGGAGGGCGTAAGTCGCTATGCAGAGGCGGAGCAAGCCCGTCGAGGAGCATATACTGTATGTGCAGATAACGACCCACAGATAGTACTCCTAGCATCGGGTAGTGAGGTTGCAACACTCGTGGAGGGTGCCGAGTTACTACGCAAAGATGGTATTCGTCTAAGCATTGTGTCTGTACCTAGCGAAGGCTTATTCCGTAAGCAAAGTCGTGAATATCAAGAGAGCGTACTACCTACCGGTGTTGAACGCTTCGGTCTTACAGCAGGACTACCTGTAAATCTTTTGGGCCTTGTTGGGAAGGAAGAGAATATCTGGGGACTTAACTCATTTGGCTTCTCTGCTCCATACAAGGTACTAGACTACGAGTTGGGCTTTACTGCCGAGAATGTTTACAAGCAGGTAAAGCAAATCCTCGGTTAATACCAAGTATCCGCATTGTGGTATAAACCTCGATAGCCATAGATCTAGGTCATGGGCGAGGAGGTTTGTACCACAATTTTATATCAAGCATCAAGATTTATTATTTCAAACAACAAAATCAAAGACGATGGATAAGAAAATAGGTTTATGCTCTGATCACGCAGGCTTTGAAATGAAGGAGTTCGTGCGTCAAATCCTTGAGCAGAGAGGCTTCGATGTAATTGACTACGGTTGTTATTCGAGCGAGCGAGCAGATTATCCAGACTATGCACACAAGATGGGGAATGCTTTGGATAAAGGCGAACTAACACGTGGAATTGCTTTCTGTGGCTCGGGGAATGGTATCTCTATGGCATTGAATAAGCACCATAGTGTAAGGGCTGCTCTATGTTGGCTCGTTGAATTGGCGGAGTTGGCTCGTCAGCATAATGATGCTAATGTATTATCTATCCCTGCTCGCTTCGTTAGCGAAGAACTTTGTGCAGAGATGGTGGACGCTTTCCTCAAGACAGACTTCGAGGGAGGTAGGCATGAAGCACGTGTTGCGAAGATACCTTGTCTATAAACTCTAGATCGGGGCTTTTGTCTATGAGATACGTGCAGTTATTGATGTCCGTGGGACTGTGTGGGGTATTTACCTCGGTAGGAGCAGAGAATAACAAGCGTCCTAATGTTGTCTTTATTCTTGCTGATGACCTAGGTTATGGTGATTTGGCATGCTATGGGCAACGACTAATCGAAACCCCACATATTGACTCTTTGGCTAGGGCGGGAGTGCGTTTTACTAACTTCTATGCCGGTTGTTCCGTTAGTGCTCCATCACGGGCATCTCTGATGACAGGCCTACATTCTGGTCATGGAAAGATCAGAGGGAACAAGGAAATTAAGCCCGAGGGACAAGAGCCTCTAGAGGATATACCTACTATTGCCCATTTGTTTAAGTCTTCGGGTTATCGTACTGGCTTGTTTGGTAAATGGGGCTTAGGTTATCCCGGATCGGGTGCTGAACCTCAAGATCGAGGCTTTGATGAGTTCTATGGCTATAATTGCCAACGAGAGAGCCATTATTACTATCCTACACATTTGTGGCATAATAGAGATAAGGTTTTGCTCCCCGAGAACGAACAGAATGCTCGACGTACTTACTCTGCAGATCTAATCCATAAGCAGGGCTTGGACTTCATCTCCAAAGCGAGCCGTGAGGGGCAACCATTCTTTGCGATGCTAACTTATACGCTTCCGCACGCAGAGTTAAACCTACCTCACGAAGATTTGTATCATAAGTACAAGCAACGTCTTACGCCTAAGCCTTGGCAACCCAAGTGGGCTGGGGACTATCCTGCAACAGAAGATGCTCACGCTTCTTTTGCTGCTATGGTGGAGCAACTAGACCGTTATGTCGGAGAGGTCTGTCTTAAACTTAAAGAATTAGGACTATCAGATAATACTCTTATTATCTTCACCAGTGATAATGGGCCACATCTAGAGGGCGGTGCAGATCCTGAATACTTTGATAGTAATGGCCCTTTGAGAGGCACTAAGCGTGCTTTATATGAGGGAGGTATTCGTGTCCCTATGATCGCCTCGTGGGCTAAGCATATCAAGACAAACTCGACTAATGATGGTGTTGCAGCCTTTTGGGACTTTCATAAGACCTTTGCTAATCTACTAGGCTCCGAGAGCAAGACCGATGGTATAGACCTATTACCAACGCTATTGAGGGAGAAGGCTCTTCCTCGCAAGCGTCCTTTGTTTTGGGAGTTTCATGAGGAAGGTGGACGTATTGCTCTACGATATGGCAAATGGAAGTTGATCAAGCAAAAGGTAAATACCCCTAATCCTTACCTTGAACTTTATGACTTATCAGCCGATATGGGAGAGCAGAATAATCTCGCAAATCGCTATCCTAAGGTCGCTCAAAAGTTGGAGCAGATGATGCTGAGTATGAGGACTCCCTCTGCACTATTTCCTTTTAAGGGAGAGTCTTAGTAGCCCCCAATACAATTATTCCTTAATTTTTAATACGTGGATAAATTTCTTAAACAACCATTTACACTGGATCGCACAGTACGAATACTTCTGTTTGTACTGGGCGTTCTTGCCGTTGGTACTGCAATTGCCTCTGTGTGGGAGGTGCTGTTACCATTCCTTTTGGCAGGTATCTTTGCTTACGTTATGATGCCCTTTGTACGCTTCTTCCAGCATACGCTTAGAGTACGCAGGAGAGGTGTTGCTGTCCTCTTGGTCTTCTTGATCACGGTGGCTTTTATCGTCTTTAGTATCCTTTACTTGATCCCAGCCATACAAGAGGAAGTGACTCGTACGGTCGAAGCCATAAAGATGCACTCTGATGGTGAGGGACTGTTTAGTAAGATACTACCGCCAGACATTGACAAGGCTCTCCAACGCCAGTTTGACTTTAATCGTATGGTTAGAGACTTGAGCCTTGAGAGTATCATATCTACGGGGGAGAACCTGTTTGATAAGGCCGGAGGGCTCATCAGTAGTACCCTCTCTGTATTTTCTTGGGGTATGGTCTTCGCTATGGGCCTCATCTACTTTATCTTTATTATGATGGACTTGGAGGGATTGACTCATGGTGTAATCTCTATGTTTCCTACCTCTGCCCGCCCTACTGTGCATCAGATGCTACGTGTGGTAGATTATTATATGAATAGTTACTTCCGAGGACAGGCTCTGATTGCTCTGTGTGTCGGCATCTTGTTGAGCATTGGCTTTAGCATTATAGGTCTACCCTTGGCTATTGTGATGGGGATCTTTATAGGTATGCTCAATTTCATACCATATATGCAGGCTCTTGGTATTATCCCTCTCGGCTTGGCTGGGCTTTTGATGGGGCTTCAGACGGGAGAGAATGTTTGGATAAGTATCGGTCTTGCTTATGGAGTGTTGATGATTGTTCAGATAATCCAAGATAGTATCCTCGTCCCTCGTATAATGGGTGCTAGTATGGGTATGCGTCCATCTTTGATACTATTGGCTCTTGCTGTTTGGGGGTATTTGTTGGGCTTTTTCGGAATGCTTATAGCACTCCCTGCTACGATGTCGCTCTATGCTATCTATATGCAATATGTCCTCCAAGATGAGGGTTACATCAAATTGATGGAGCAGAAGATGAGTAAAGAGAAGACGCCTACCAAGAAGGACAAGCATAACGATGAGAAGTAGTTTGCCTCTCCTTTCCCTTCTCTTGGCTTAGATGCTAGATCGTAAGACTATCCTTCTTTGAGAAGGGGCTTGCAATGTAAAAAGCAAAGGCTTGTATCCCGCTAGGGGTACAAGCCTTTGCCCTTATTGGGGGACTCTATCTTGAGAGCCTTATAGGTGTAAGGCGATAGAGAGGATTAGGCTAAGAAACTTAACAAGATACCTGCTGCAATAGCCGAACCAATAACACCTGCTACATTGGGACCCATAGCATGCATCAACAAGTAGTTGGTAGGGTCATACTCTAGACCAATAACTTGGGAGATACGTGCAGAGTCGGGTACGGCAGATACACCGGCATTCCCGATGAGAGGGTTGATTTTGTTCTCCTTGCTGAGGAAGAGGTTAAATAACTTAACGAAGCATATCCCACATATTGTAGCGATAACGAAAGAGAAAGCACCTAGAGCAAATATCTTCACAGAGTCACCCGTAAGGAACTCTGTCGCTTGCGTAGATGCTCCTACCGTCACGCCAAGTAGGATCGTAATAGTGTCGATGAGTGGGCCCTTGGCAGTGTCTGCAAGACGCTTGGTAACGCCACTCTCTTTGAGTAGGTTGCCAAAGAATAGCATGCCGAGCAATGGCAGTGCCGAGGGAACAAGTGTACAGGTCAGTAGTAGACCTGCAATAGGAAAGATGATCTTCTCCGTCTGAGATACTTGACGAGGACGCTTCATACGAATGAGTCGCTCGCTTTTGGTCGTCAATAGACGCATAAACGGAGGTTGAATAATCGGTACCAGAGCCATATATGAGTATGCAGATACGGCAATAGCACCCATGAGTTGTGGTGCCAACTTACTTGACAAGAAGATTGCTGTCGGTCCATCTGCTCCACCGATGATACCTATTGCTCCGGCTTGTGCTGGATCGAAGCCAAGAGTAAGTGCTACCATATAAGCGGCGAAGATACCGACCTGTGCTGATGCCCCAATTAACATCAACTTAGGATTGGAGATGAGAGCAGAGAAGTCTGTCATGGCTCCAATGCCTAAGAAGATGAGTGGTGGATACCAGCCCTGCCTTACACCTTGGTACAAGATGTTAAGGACAGAGCCTTCTTCGTAGATACCTGTTAGGAAACCTTCCTTAAAGGGAATGTTCCCTATCAGCATACCGAAGCCAATAGGGATCAGCAATAGTGGCTCAAACTCGTACTTGATTGCGAGGAATATAAAGAGCATTCCGATGAAGAGCATCACAAAATGCTCTGGGAGTGCATTCGCAAACCCGGTAAATTGCCAAAACGTGCTAAGGTTTTGGGCAAGGAAACCACTAAAGCCGTCCATGACTATTAGCCGATTAGGAGGATTTCAGAACCCTCAGGAATGTTATCTCCCTTATTAACCTTGATTGCAGTAACAGTACCATCGCACTCGGCGTTGATGTTGTTCTCCATCTTCATAGCCTCAAGGATAGCAACTGTTTGGCCAGCCTTCACTTGGTCGCCAACGTTTACCTTTAGTTCGAGGATTACGCCGGGTAGAGGAGATAGTACAGGCTTGCCACTACCTGTTGCTGCCGCAGGAGCCGGTGCAGGGGCAGGAGCGGGTGCTGCTGCTGGGGCCGGTGCAGGCGTTGGAGCCGGTGCTGGTGCTGGTGCAGGAGCGGGAGTAGCAGCAGGTTTCGCTGCAGGGCGAGCCGTAATGTTTAGGCTCTCGCCAAGAATGTCAACCTTGTAAGATGTACCATTTACCTCTACGGCTGCTGTGTTACCATCAAGGTCGATAATAGCAACTGTGTACTCGTTGCCATTTATACTATACTTATACTCTTTCATTGTAGTAATTCTATTATTATAAGATTTAACGAGGTAGAGTACGTAGCGTATGTGTCTTCAAACTCCAAGCCGAGAAGGCAGGACGCTTAAAGGTCAATACAAACGACTCTTGGTCATGCGTATGCTTACCGATCTCTTCGTGTAGTGCATACGCTATGGCTGCAAAAACTTCTTTTTCGTTCATCTCTGTATTTCGTTTAGCGGGGGTAGCGTCTTAGACTTTGACTGCGGGCATTCCACTGTGTAGCACGGGGACGAATGGTGAGCCTATAACTCTCATAGTCGTGTAGACTAGAGCAATAGTCCTCGAGCGATAGAGAGATGGCTACCATAGCCTCATCGCTAGGCAGTGCTCTCGCACTACTCAGAGCCATAGAGATGGCTACGGCCACCTCATTGTTGTCTGGTGCTACTTGCGTGTTTGTTGCAGTCGTTGAGTTTTGGGGTGCTTTAGCATCGGACTTCTTGGATAATGCCGTGAGTCCACGTCCTATACCTTTGAATAGCAATACGAGCATTGCTAGAGCACTAAAGACTACAAGGACGGCTGTCATCGTAAGGATCAGCCCGTGAGGGTCTGTCTGTTGCAACTCAGCCACACGAGCATTCTGTGCCTGTAGGCTGAGTGGTAGGGCTGTCATAACGAACAACCCTACAACTCGGATACATTTTGCTAATGCGTTATTCATACCAAATACTCTTAACGCTGATTATTATTACAGAGGCAGGTTATCGTGCTTCTTGGCTGGGATAGTCTGCTTCTTGGTACGGAGTTGCTCCAATGCACGGATAATGCGGAAGCGTGTATTACGTGGCTCGATCACATCGTCCATAAAGCCGTAAGAAGCGGCATTGTATGGATTAGCAAACGCCTTACGATACTCTTCTTCCTTTTGGAGGGCAGCCTCTGCTGGGTTCTCTGCTGCGGCTACTTCCTTAGCAAAGATTACCTCTACAGCACCACTTGGTCCCATTACCGCGATCTCTGCACTTGGCCATGCGAGGTTCACATCGCTACGTAGGTGCTTAGAGTTCATTACGATATAAGCCCCACCATAACTCTTACGTAGTGTAATCGTAATCTTGGGTACAGTTGCCTCCCCGAATGCATAGAGGAGTTTAGCACCGTGTACGATCACACCGCTGTACTCTTGTCCTGTACCGGGTAGGAAGCCGGGAACGTCCACAAGCGTAACGAGAGGAATGTTGAAGGCATCACAGAAGCGTACGAAACGTGCAGCCTTGCGTGATGCGTTACAGTCGAGAGCACCTGCCATCACTAGAGGTTGGTTGGCAACGATACCTACACTACGACCATTGAAGCGAGCAAAGCCTACGATGATATTCTTGGCATAGTCCTTGTGAACTTCCAAGAACTCTCCGTTGTCTACGAGCGTACCAATGACGTCGTACATATTATAACCCTTGTTGGGCTGATCGGGGATAATCTCGTTTAGGAGGTCATCAACACGATCAATTGGGTCTGTACACTCTACCTCGGGTGCTTCCTCTAGGTTGTTTTGTGGAATGAAACTGAAGAGGTGACGTATCAGACGGATACCCTCTTCCTCATTCTCTACCACGAAGTGCGTTACACCGCTCTTGCTAGCGTGTACGCTTGCTCCACCGAGTTGCTCTTGCGTTACGTCCTCACCTGTTACTGTCTTTACAACCTTAGGCCCAGTGAGGAACATATAACTCGTACCCTTCACCATGATCGTGAAGTCTGTAAGGGCTGGCGAATATACAGCACCTCCAGCACAAGGACCAAAGATCGCCGAGATCTGTGGCACTACACCCGAAGCCATGATGTTGTTTTGGAAGATGTCTCCATAACCTTGGAGGGCATTGATACCCTCTTGGATACGAGCACCACCCGAGTCGTTAAGACCGATAACAGGAGCACCTTGTTGCATAGCGAGTTGCATAATCTTAACGATCTTGCTCGCTAGCATCTCACCAAGAGAACCTGCAACTACAGTAAAGTCTTGAGCAAACACATACACAAGGCGACCATCAATAGTACCATAGCCTGTCACAACACCATCACCTAGGTGCTTTACCTTGTCTACGCCGAAGTTGGTGCTACGGTGTAGTACGAATGTGTCGATTTCTTCAAAACTACCCTCGTCAAGGAGGAGGTTGATACGCTCACGAGCAGTTAGTTTGCCCTTGGCGTGTTGGCTGTCGATCTTCTTCTGACCACCACCCATGTGGGCTTCGTGACGCAGTTTGATCAACTCCTTAATTTTTTCAAGTTGAACGCTCATACTTATATATTTAGTTATTCTCGATTAACGTTGTATCGAATGACGTATTTAGTAACTAAGACCCCCAAAGCCTAGTGCTTAGCACAGGTTTTAGTGGTCTTAAAGTCTTCTCTAGAGGTTTTTGTAATCACAGAACTCTGTTAATACGCCCATCGTACTCTTGGGGTGCAAGAAGCCGATGTTAAGGTTCTCTGCTCCTAGGCGTGCTTTCTTGTCGATAAGACGAACGCCCTTAGCCTCTGCTTCGTCGAGTGCTTCTTGTGTATCGGGTACATTGAATGCGATGTGGTGGATACCTTCGCCTCGTGTCTCGATAAACTTAGCAATCGTGCTGTCGGGACTTGTTGCTTCGAGTAGTTCGATCTTAGTTTGACCCACCTTAAAGAAAGCGGTCTTTACCTTTTGATCCTCTACTACTTCGATGTTGTAACACTTAAGCCCGAGAATGCCTTCGTAGTAAGGCAGTGCTTCCTCGATGCTCTTTACTGCAATACCTAGGTGCTCAATGTGAGATAGGTTCATAGTCAAATGTTAATTAGTGAATTTTACTTGGCTGAACCTTAACTAGGCTCAGCGTTTACCGTTATCTATATGCAAATGTAATCATTATATTGATACAAGCAAAGACTAATAAAGAAAAAAATCTTAGTTCGCCACTCTTGACCTTTATTTATCGGTAATGTTGGGTTGTTTCTTTGCCGTTCTTAGTAGTGGATATGTCGGGGAAATGTTGTTTTGTTGAGATTTTTACTGTGACTCTCTGCCTAATAAGCACACTATGAGTAGTATATCTACAAAGGTAGCCTTGCTCAATCTATGCGTCAAGGCTTGACGCTTATCCGTCACGCCTTGGCGGATAAAAATCAAGACACGATCTTTATGCGTCAAGCCTTGATTTTTAACTCGGGTAAATGTCCCTAGGACATATTCTCTACTTTGATCCCCTCGGATAGAATGCTTGCGTCTTGATTTTATATATGGTATACCCTAGATTATTTGTAACTTTGGAGATAAATGAACTAAATCGTTTACCAACTATGCAATACAATAAATGGTCTTCGTGGGCAACAGCCTTTATATATGCCCTCTCTGTAATAGGCTTGACAGGCTGTACGAGTACTAGTGTCGGGACAATGATACAGGCAAGTGGACGTCCGGGCGAGGTTATGCTCGTGATGGGAGCCAACGAATTGGAGACACATCAAGCCTATCAACTTGTAGATGCTCTTGAGCAACCTGCTCCCGCTCTTAACCAAGTAGAGCCAAGCCTAAGGGTTACAAGCCGCATCACGCAGGACAACTTTACCTCTATGATGCGTCGTGCTAGGACTGTCTTGATGGTAGATATTGATAGCGAACGCTTCAGCAAGTCGACACTCAAGTTTAGTTACAACGAGTGGGCAAAGGGACAGATCGTAGTAACGCTCAATACGCCCCACCTTGACTCTGTGGCACGCTTCGCCCAAGAGAACCAAGAGCAACTAATGAACCTGATCGTGCGTCACGAACTTTATCGCTTTGCCTATGGCCTAGAGGAGAAAAGTAGCCAAAGGGCTAGGGAATTGACCGACAGCCTATTTAAGCATAAGATCAACGTCCCTGCGGATATAAACAAGCACAAAGTAGGGCAAAACTTCCTCTGGATGAGTAATGCTAAGATGGGAGGACGTCTAGACTTGATGGTCTACACCTTCCCTTATCGCAACAAAAAGGATCTAGAGATGGATAGACTTGTCGAGGTGCGTGACTCTGTCCTCAAGGTAAATATACCGGGAGAAGTCACAGGTAGTTATCCCTCAACGGTAAAGACGGGTCTACATCATCGCGAGGTAAGCCTTCCTAATAAGCCTATCCGTGGTGAGTTGCGAGGTCTATGGCAGATGGAGGGTGGTGCTATGATGGGAGGTCCATTCGTGCTACAAGCCTATCACAACGAGGCAGATGGTTTGGTATATGTTTTTGAGGGCTTTGTCTATCGCCCCAACGAGGATAAACTAAACCTAGTACGTACTATGGAGTCGGCTCTCTATAGTGCTCGTCCTAGTGAGGAGAAGGTCTTTGATGCTAAGACAATCTTGGCAACTAAGTATAGCAAGAGTTTCTAGATGGCAGGAGAGAATAGACTGCTCCGTGTTGCCATTAGTCACGGAGATATAAACGGCATAGGTTACGAGGTACTATACAAGACCTTTGCCGATGAGCGTATGCTCGAGTTGCTAACGCCTATTATATATGGTTCGCAAGAGGCGGCTACATTTTGGCGTAAGCACTACAACCTAGAGGTAAGCCCTTGGAAAGTAATCCATCGGGTAGAGGAGGCCCAAGAGGGCTGTGTCAATCTCATCTCTGTGAGCAATGAGCGTGTCACTGTGGAGCCGGGCAAAGCCACTCATCAAGCAGGAGAGTTGGCGTATCTAGCACTCGAGCGTGCTACGGAGGACGTCCTCAAGGGTCAAGCAGATATACTGGTTACTGCCCCGATCAACAAGGCAGTAATGCCTAAGGATAAATTCCCCTATACGGGGCATACTCCATACCTAGAGGACAAAGCCGCGACAGAGATTGGTAAGAGTCTGATGCTCCTATGCTCTGGCGACTGTCGCGTAGCACTTGCGACAGAGCATATCCCTATATCAGCCGTTGCAGGAAACCTTACCAGCGAACTGATCATACAAAAAGTACAAACGCTAGAGGCTGGTCTTATACGCGACTTCGGGATCATAAAGCCCCGTATAGCCGTGCTAGCACTCAATCCTCATGCAGGCGATAAGGGTCTTATCGGGGACGATGAGGAGAGTGTGATCAAGCCTGCGATACAGGCACTTTCCGACTCGGGCTATATAGTGTTTGGTCCCTATGCTGCCGATGGCTTTTGGTCGAGCAATCGTGCCGATAGTTTCGATGGTATCTTGGCGATGTACCACGACCAAGGCTTGGCACCTTTTAAGGCTTTGTATATGTCCGAGGGGGTGAATACAACCCTTGGGCTTCGTATCATACGCACCTCGCCCGACCACGGTACGGGTTATGATATTGCAGGTCAAGGTATCGCTTCTCCGAGTTCGATGCGGGAGGCTATTTACTTAGGACTAGATACTTATAGGGCTCGACAAAGGCACGACTATGCGACACGCAACCCATTAAGACGTGTTTACTTCAATAAGGGTCGTGATGACGAGAAAATAGACTTTACCTCTGCCGATGACTCTTATTAGTCCTCGGTATACACTTACATTACATAAAGACAAAACATTTGCTATCATATAAGACAACAACAGCCAATCGAGGTTGCTGTGCGATGAAGAAGGGTGGCTGCTCAGGTTGCTCGGCTCAGAAACATAGTAGTTACGACTGGCTACACGATATACCTGAGGCTCTTAGGAGTACTCAGATGGTTGAGGTACAGTTTAAGAATACCCGTAAGGGCTATTACCTCAATAGCGAGGGCTTAGACCTAAATAAGGGAGATATTGTCGCCGTAGAGGCATCACCGGGCCACGATATAGGTACGGTAACGCTTACGGGAAAGATGGTCGAACTAGCGATCAAGAAGCACCGATGGCGTCCCGACAAAGATGAGATCCTCAAGGTATATAGGCTCGCACGTCCGAGCGATATAGAGCGTTGGCATGAGGCACAAGCCAAGGAAGAGCCTACGATGATACAGTCGCGACAGATTGCAGCGAACCTAGGCTTGGAGATGAAGATCGGTGATGTCGAGTATCAAGGCGATGGTAACAAGGCGATTTTCTACTATATTGCCGATGGACGTGTAGACTTCCGTCAGTTAATAAGAGTGCTAGCCGATACGTTCCATATCCGCATAGAGATGAAGCAAATCGGGGCTAGGCAAGAGGCTGGTCGCATAGGTGGTATCGGTCCCTGTGGACGCGAACTCTGTTGCTCGGGCTGGATGAGTAACTTCGTGTCTGTCAATACTAATGCTGCTCGTATCCAAGACCTCTCTCTCAACCCACAGAAATTGACGGGTATGTGTGGCAAACTCAAGTGTTGTATGAACTACGAGGTTAATGCTTATGTCGAGGCACAGCGTTCGTTACCAAGTAGAGATGCCGTACTAGAGACCAAGAAGGGTAAGTACTACCACTTCAAGACGGACAACTTTGGGCGTGTGATCACTTATAGTCTATCACCTCATCAGCCCAAAGACTTGCTGACGATTAGTGCCAAACGTGCGTTTGAGGTTATTAGAGCCAATGAGCAAGGCGAGGTGCCAGATACGCTAGACCTTGTAGAGGAGCGTAAGCGTACGAGCGAGAAGCCCAAGGATATTCTCTCGGATAATAGTTTGACACGCTTCGATAGGAAGTTGGGCGGACGAGGACAGCGTAAGCAGAGAGATAACGGACGCCCACGTGTCGAGGGGCAGGAACGCTCGGAGCGTGGGCAGTCGCAAACCAAGGCACAGCGTCAAGAGCGTCCTAATAATCCTCGCCCACAAGGCGAGAGGCGATCGGCTCGACCTTTTAGGTCACGTCCCGATAAATCCAAAGACAACCAAGGCTAGTGATGTCGCGTGTTTGCTCGGTCTTTGTTGCTCTAGGTATAGCCTTTTGCATAGCCCTCTTGTCGCTCTGCTCCTGCTCCCAGCCAACGGTAGAGCCTCTATGGTCTATTGCGACTATCCCACAAGGACAACTCGATAGCCTGCATCGTATAGAGCAAGATGTGCTTATCGTTGAGGGGCATAAACAGAAGCAATTAGAACTCTTCCTAAGGCACGACAACCGTACAGAGCAGATGCAAATTCCTCTCGTTTGGGAACTGCGTAAGCATAGCGAGGTAATACATAGGGATACGATCGAGTTACGCTTAGCAGAGAGTAAGGGCGAGTGGATAGGGCAAGAACTTGTAACGCACGAGATCACGACAAGGGTAGAGCCTAGAGTGTATGTAGAGCGTGCAGGCTTGTACACGCTTGTATTCTATACGCCAGCAGGTATAGACGTTGAGGGCTTGAGTACGCTTGGCTTTAGGTTGAGATGATTTTGCTTACCTTAGGGCTTGTGCCTTAGGGACACGGATTGGCTATGGCACTGCCTCTAGTGTGTTAGGTGCTGCTACGCTGTTGGGGGCTGTATAAATGATAAAGGCTTTTACTCCTAGTATAGAGAGTAAAAGCCTTTGCTGTGTGATGATTATTCGATGTGTCTGGCTTTAGTCTTTCACGCCTTCAAGTCAAGCGTATTCTTGCTTTGGTGCTATCTAATCGTGTCTATTCGAGCAACCTAAACCAATTGGAGAGATAGGTATTCCCGTGAGAACTGATCATACTCTCGGGGTGAAACTGAAGTCCCCAAATGGGTAAAGACTTGTGGGCTATAACCATCGTTTGACGACCATCTTTGTCTAGCGTATAGCCCTCTTCTTGCAAGCAATCGCCCGACTCTATTGCTCCCTCCTCGAGCGTTACGACCCAAGAGTGGTAGCGACCTACTGCAATCTCTTGTGGTATGCCTGCTAGGATACCTTGGGCACTATGCTTGAGGTAACTTGTATGTCCGTGTAGGGGCTGGGGGAGTTGCTTAAGTGGATAGCCGTAGTGTAGAGCGATGGCTTGGCAACCAAGGCATATCCCGAGGATAGGTTTTGAGAGCCTTGCAAAGTCGCTAAGTGCCTGCATCATCTTGGGCTGGTCTGTCGGCAGACCGGGTCCCGGCGAGATAATGAGGGCGTCATAGCGTAGATGTTCGTTGCCGATAAGTTGTGTTGCTAGGACGACATCAAAGAGATACGACTCCCTCGTCTCTCGTGCAAGTTGCACTAGGTTGTAGACGAAGGAGTCGTGGTTATCTATAATGAGTATATGAGCCATTGCTGAGAGGCTTAGTCCTCAAATATCTCGGTAATAGGCTTCCCGATACAGCCACTAGGCAACTGTGTCTTGAGTAGGAAGGCTAGTGTAGGGGCGATGTCTGTCATATAGACCTCGCGATACAAGTGTCCTGCTGGGATATTCTTCCCCATAAAGATGAGAGGAATGTGCGTATCGTATGGAGCCCATACAGAGTGGTCTGTTCCTCGGCTAGGTTTGTCGTTGCGACCGCTCGTCCAACCCGGGTGTAAGACCACGAAAATAGCCCCCGAGCGATGACGATTATAGCCGTTTACTACACGAAACTGAATTTCGCTAGGTAGACTTGCCATATTGGCTTGATCTGCTCGTACAGCATAGGCAACACCTGCTTCCTTCTCGAGCATACGACATACAGCAGAGTATAGTTTGTCACGATCGACACCAAGAGAGTCGATCTTATGCTCATCAAAGTAAACCTCAAAGTTTGATATGCTCTTGAGGAGAGGTATATCTCGACCACTTATCACGCGAGAGATAGAGTCAATTTTTTGTGCAGATATGTCTGCTCTCCATTTCTTCCCTAGGAGTTTGCGGTCTTGCTTGAATGTAAGATTATGTGCAGCAGCGTGGTCTGCCGTAAGGAAGAAGAGATAGTTGTCTTTGCCATAAAGGCGATCGAGGTGATCAAAGAACTCACCGAGTGACTTGTCTAGACGTAGATATGTGTCCTCGATCTCAACAGAGAAGGTAGCGTACCTATGCCCGATGTAATCGGTCGATGATAGGCTAATAGCCAAGAAGTCGGTAGAGTCACGTCGCATACCGAGTTTCTCTCCGTCTATTGCAGCCTTAGCCATATCTAGAGTAAGATCATTACCCATGGGTGTAGTACGGATAACGCCGTATCCTTCTCTCTTCATCAGCTCACGAGTGTCGAGTGGTAAGGTTGCAGGTGTATCACCCCAAGGGCTCTCATATTCGTTGGCATCGGCTGTACTGTTGGTGTAGGTACGTAGGGCATACATCGGCCTCCAGTTGTCCTTGAGGTATTTCTCTGCTAGACGTTTCTTGTTGAAACTCTCAGCCCATCGTGGTAACTCAGTCATGTAGTAGGTGCTAGAGATGAAGTTGCCACTTTTGTCGTCAAACCAGTAGGCTGCCGTTGCCGAGTGTCCTGCTGGTAGGATTGCTCCTCTATCTTTGATGGCGACCCCAACGACACGACTCGTGAAGTTGGTTGCTATTCTTAGTTCGTCCGTGATACTTGTTGCGAGCATATTACGAGGTGACATCTGTCCTGATTTCCCGTTCTCTGCTCCTACGGTCTGTACGCTGTTGTCTTGGGTACAGTAGGTTGGTTCTCCGTTAATGAAAAAGTTGTTCCCAGCAATCCCATGAATACTTGGTACACTGCCTGTGTACACGGTTGAGTGTCCTATGGCAGTTACGGCTGGTAGGTAGTTTATTCTTGCGTTGTGGCAGTTGAAGCCTTGGTCAAGAAGTCTACGAAAACCACCGTTGGGTAAGAAACGTTCGTTGTAACGATAGAGATAATCCCAGCACATTTGATCGACAACCATACCAACGACGATTTTGGGACGATCTGGCTTGCTGTCATTCATCTTATTACTCTGTGCCAATAGGCTCGGAGAGGTAAGGAGGGCAAGACCAACTAGGGAGTAGGTCAAGAGTTTCTTTATCATATACTGTTAGGCTTATAATTAGTTTTTTATCAATTCTACTCTGGTCCACTTGTTTCGGCTCTCTATTGAGTGAAGGCTGAGTCCTAAGCCTTTGCCATGCTCCACAAGTAGGTTGGCATCTTCCTCGTAGAACCCACTCATCACAAGGCTACCTTGAGGCTTCAAGACAGCGACGTATGCTGCCATATCTTGGAGCAGTATATTGCGTGTGATGTTGGCAAGTATAAGGTCATAGGGCTTACGATTACTAAGGCTAGAAGCATCACCTTGTAGAGCCTCGTCGATAACGACTCTATTCAACTCAGCGTTCTCTAGGACGTTGAGGTATGCCCACTCATCAATATCTATTGCCGTAAGGTTGCTTGCTCCTTGCTTGAGGGCTAAGATGCCGAGGATACCTGTACCGCAACCCATATCAAGCACTCGTTTATTTGTCATATCGTGCTCAAGTATGTAACTCATCATAAGAGCGGTTGTCTCGTGGTTGCCGGTACCAAATGCCATCTTGGGGCTGATAACTATTTCGGTCTGTACACTTGGGTTGGGCTCGTGAAAAGGGGCTCTTATAAGACAGAGGTTCTCCCCGATGAGAATAGGTTGGAAGTAATTCTTTTCCCACTCTTCGTTCCAATTTACGTCTGGCATCACCTCAACCTGATAAGTGCAACGAAGTCTCTCTATGGGCAGGTTGGACTCAAGATCAGCGATGAGTGAGGGATAGTTTAGTTCTGTCGGAATGTAAGCAAGTAGAGCGTCTTCTTGATGCTCGAAACTATCGAAGCCTAAATCAGCCAGAAGAGCCGAGAGTAGGTCAAAGGCATCTTCTTGATTAAGTTCGTTGGGCTTGCTTTGGATATTTATGGTATAGCGTGTATATTGCATTGTCGTGGTTATTATGGCAGGTAATTAACTCCTAACCTCTGTTGTAACGAAGCAATCCCTTGAGCAAAGACAAGACTCGCGATCGCAACGCACACTGCACATAAGGCTTTGAGGACGTAGAGAGAGGAGATGGCTTCAGTTTTTTGGGGGCTGTTTGCTTTCATTGTTAGTCTATCGTAGTAAAGTTATGCCGATACCCTGCTGTAGTCTATATATAATATAGGCAAGTAGGCTAGAGAACACAAAGGTATAGAATATCCCCCAATTCTGATAGGCCTTAGCCGTAAGATGATG
>JBHAFI010000087.1:0-19214 GCA_041856045.1 Porphyromonas sp.
CAAATAGGTATCGCCAACCTCACTATCATAATAGATAATCAGTACGAATGATGCAGGCTCAACCTTTTGCTCCTGATGTGTCCTATCGAGGGAAAAACTCGGGGTTGTTTTGCTGCGACACGAGGAGAATAGCACTACACCAAACACGATCACCAATCCAAGGCCCAAGGAACGTAAGCCAATAGATAGGCGTGTACTCGATCTCATCAAGAAAACACTCATATCAACCAAAGTGAAGTACTAGATTATCGCAAAGCCATAGCCGCATTGTAATAACGAGTATCCCCCGTAACCTCCTGACCCAACCAGTGTGGGATCTCAAATGCTTCGTCTTCGCTCGTCAGTTCTAGTTCGGCAAGGATCAAGCCTTCGTATTCACCAGCAAAAATATCCACTTCCCATCGGTGCCCTTGATAGGGTACGATGTAGCGATCCTTAATAATAACTTTCCCCTGCTTTAGGCTCATCATCTCCCTTGCCTCAGCAATGGGGATAGGATATTCCCATTCATCACGAGCGAAGCCCCCGACACGGCTCGCCCCTTTGATCGTAATGAATGCCTCCTCATCTCGTACACGAAGGCGTATTGTCGGGCGAACAGACAGATATGCCTGCTCAATATGATAAACTTGAACTGCTTGAGCCTTGAAGTCTAGGCTTGTAACGAGGAATTTGCGTTCGATCTCTCTAGCCATTGCTCTTATTGCCGATAGTTATTTGAGTAGCACCATAACTATATTGCTGAAAAGACGCATCTTGATAGTGGCAGTGCTTGTAACGATACTTCAACTCCGAGATCAGTTTTTTACGCAATATCCCATCGCCTTTGCCGTGAATAAAAATCAGTTTGCGTCCGCTCTCTGCCAAGTAAGTTTGCATTGTCTTGTTGAAGACACCTATTTGGTACGACAATATATCGGCACTATCCATTCCTGCCGTAGTATCCAACAACTCGTCTATATGCAGATCAACGACTATGGGCTCCCGTGGGTCCAGCGGCTTTGGCTTGGCTGTGGGTTGAGGTTTCGTACTTTGAGTCTGCCCGATGCTCTCTTTGAGTCGAGTACTCAAGGCCTGCCACTCGTCCCTAGTCCTATTATCTCGCTCTACGGTAGAGGATATTGGCACGACAAGAGCCTTATCCTCAAAGAAGTCATTCTCAACGAAAGCGTGCAATTTGAAGAAACGTGACAGATCTAGTCTTAACTCCGCACTCACATTCTCCTTGAATATCCCGGGGTTCTCGGCAAAAGCGAGCATCTGGATACTTAATCGCTCATAAGCATTGAGGTCGTTACTCGCGATCGTTCCAAGGCAAATCTCCGCCTCGGGATACAACTCCCCGCGATGCAACAGCGACCATTTATCCCCCTCACGCCTACTCACGACATAGTAGGTAGTATAGGCACTATCGTTGATGAGATACCAGTCATAGGCACTCTGCCCTAATCGCTGTATATCTTGAGGCACAAAAACCAAGCAACTAGCAAAGTCCCCCTTCGCAGGCAAATAGGTATGGGGCATACGGCGAGGCTCTTGTACTCCCTCCTCTACCGCTAGGTCGAGGTCCTCAAAGTCCTCGACCCTCAATTTGTGCTTGGGCTGAGTGGCTGGTGTATCACGACGCTCTACCTCCTTGGTATTTATAAAGGTCGGAGGCTTATACCTAGGCATAAATGTATCCCCGTCCTCAACGACAACACATTCGTTTATTGGGGTGGGGATTTCAAATCCGTCCTCGTCCTCAATCCAAGCCGTATCTTTGGTTATACGTGCAACACGTCCGCCCCCTGTTGCATTAAGGAAGCGGACGATAGCACCAATCTTAAGTGATTTATTCATTAGAAACGATAACTAAGTGTAGCACTTAGAGTGTTTTGTCTTTGTGTATCTTTGATCAGTTCTTGTGGTAAGTAGCGAGTATTCGAGTAGTCCTCTCGGATATAAGGGAACGAAGCCACCTTATCATTTTGTGAACGGAGGACGTATGCCAAGTCGAGCGTCCACTTTGGTGTAAAGCGATAGCCTAGACCTAGTGAATAACTCTGCACGCTCCCCGGTAAGCGATAGTGTACCGAGGTACCGGGCACTAAGAGTTCGATTGTAGGTTTGCTCTCTTTGAGATCGGCGACATAACTAGGATTAGTGCTATGACGCATACCGGCTCTAAGGGCAAGACGCTTATTTACATTAAACTCCAAGCCTACTCGTATAGTGTGCTGTCCACCGAAGTCACTTGAGATCGCATCGTTATCCGATTGGTAGATATTACCTCCCGAGTTGTACTCGTAGCCGTAATCATCTTCTGCCGCCTCGAGTAGTCGTGCTTGGTTGTAGTTCTGATACTCGTAGTCTACGCTCAAGATAGCAGTACGCCCGAAAACGTATGCACCACTCACGCCCACCTTCCACGGACTCAAGTAACGGAAGTTGCTCGTTGCTCCCGTTGAGGGTGTACGTGAGGCCCACTTACCCGGTATAGCCTTCGTCTCGTTACTAACACCCGTAGCATGTGCCTCAAAAGACATATCCACGGTTGCCAAGGTCGGCGTGTAGAAACTAGCACCTAGACGCAGACCATCTACTGGTTGGTAGATGAAGCCTAAGCCAAGCCTTGCCCCGAAACTAGAGAAACTCATCACATTATCAAGGCTTAGTCCGTGACGCTCGGCATAGGTCTGACCGCTTGCATCAGTTTGCATATTCGCTGCTTGATACGACTCTTGGTAGAATGAGCGATACTCACGGTTCATCATCGAGAAGGTGAGCGTAGCCCCTAGACTAAACTTGGGCGACAACTCTGCCCCTACGGCGAAGTCTACATTAGATACAGCACCCTCTTCCATCGTAACCAAACTCGCATCATACATATCGGAGCCTGCATAGGCACTACTATAATTGTAGACGCCTGTACCCGTTCCCGAGGGTGTGCCAACTGTCCAACCAGCATTATAAGCCAAGGTCGAGAGCCAAGGTGTATTATAGAATGGTGAACTACCTGTCATACCAGCAGGAGTAATCCCCCCTGCATTGTTGGTAATTGCAGCGGCATAATCGGCGAGCGAACTATTACCCATATTCTGCGAATAAGCATCCATCTCTCGGAATAACCTACCGTTGTTTTGTATGCCTATACCCCAAGTTATCGTCTTCCCCGATGACAACTGCACGCTTGACATATACGACAACTCATCGAAATGTATCTTACCGCTATTCTCTAGCGATGTAGCATTCCCGCCCCAAGTGTTCTTGGAGTCGAAAGTCGTATGTGAGAGCGTAGCACTAAGTTTACTTCCCGAACGGAAGAAAGCCAGACCCGCAGGGTTTTGATTAACGACGCTGAAGTCTGCTCCCACAGCACCCACAGCACCCGATAGTGCTTGGTAGCGAGCCGATCCACGACTCTCTGTGTGCGAAGCCAAATCCAAAGCCGTCGTTTGGCTTTGTCCCCAAGCCATATATTGAGTAGAGCCTGCCAACAAAGCAATAGCCCCCAAGGTTAGTATCTTTTTCATATTCAATCTTAGTTAATACCTCTTTTTATCTACGGCTACGACCACCGCCACCCGAACTGGTAGCACCGCCATAACTACGGCCACTGCCCGAATTGCCTACACTTGAGCCAGAGTTGTAACTCTGGTTGTCGCGACTTGTCGAGCGATATGTATCGCGTCGTGCATTATAATTGTAGTCGGCACCCTGCCCGTAAGCACTACGCCCTACTCCACTATAAGAGCCTCCGACAGCAGATGAGCCGGCAGGACTGCGATATGCATTGCCATAGTTGGGTGTACGACCTGCCTCTACAGCAGCACGTGCAGACTCAAAAGCCCCATAACTACTGCGATACGATCCATAGCCACGTGTCGTGTCGCTATATGCCGAGCGTGCCGCACCGCGATAACGGTTCGCAGAGTAGTAAGCACTACTAGAGTAACCATAAGGGTAATAACCATAGTAGCCATAATAAGGAGAGTAGAAGCCTGCATAGAAACCACCGTAGTAGCCACCATAATAGCCCCCGTAGTAACTACCACGATACCATGGATCATACCACGGATCATAGAAGGGATCGTAATATGAATAGAAGCGACTACGTCCCCAGTAAGGAGAGTTCCAACCATAGAAGTTAGACCAAGGACTATGACGATAAACGCTATAATAACCATCGTACCAAGGGTAGAAACTGCTACCTATGCCCCACGAATAATATCCACGCGAATATGGATACGCATCGTAGACATCATTGTAATAGTTGTTTACCACGACAGTAGAGCCATCTCCGTAGAAACGATTTAGACGACGCGAGTACTCGCCATAGTACTGAGGATTACCCTCGGACTGACGCATACGCTCACGGGCATACAACTTCGCGTCCTCGGTAATACGCAGACTATCCTCTGCACTTAGAATACCATTATAGGCATCAATCTCGCGACTGCGTTGCTTCTTGAGAAACTCCGCACGCTCTTTGGCATACTGCTCCTCCCATAGACGTTGAGCCTCTTCTCTCGCCTTACGCTCCGCCTCTGCTTTGGCTTTTGCCTTTGCCTGACGTTGCTCTACATCTCTACGATTGAGATAAGCATCGTCTAGATATTCATCGCTCTGGGCAAGCAAACTCAAAGATCCCACCCAAAGCCCTCCTAGTAGTAGGAGTGATTTCATCATCTTCATAAGCGATAATTTTCTATTTATAGTTATAACGACTTGGGAGCCTTTTTGGTATTTGCTCCTAGCCGAGGCTAAATTACAAATAAATATTTATTTACAACTCTTTAGATCATCAAGGACTTCAAAAGTTTAAACAAGCCATAAGCAACGATCATTCGCAAAGGTCGAGGGACAAAGCCGAAGCAGGCTAGCAATATCAGCCTATGAGCGAAGCAATACAAGGCATCGTTTTTACTGGTTCACACGAAGAAACTTACTAGATCGCTCTTCTGCGTTTACTAGTTCAAACGAATAGGCTTATTGGTAGTCCACCCAACGGCAAGCAAACCGAGTAGAGAGACCTAGCAATAATCCGAATAGACTGGACTTAAATCGCGTAGGACTTTGATTATACTTGGGCGAATAGACCGATACTTCCACTCTTACCTCTATTCAAAGTAAAGTAACATCACCTCAAATCGAAGCCTAATCAATCATCTAGAGATCCCGTGTGTAGCGATATAATAATTAGCCCAATGACTCTAAAACAAAGGGGCGGATAAGTACTCAATCGTACTTACCCGCCCTATTCAAAATTACTTTACTACAATCAATCTATGAGAAGCGAACTGCTATTTCCTCACGAATACTGTTACGTAAATCCTCGTCCTCAACCAGTTGAAGGACATCTTCGCTGAATGCAATCGAGAGCAAGCGTTTGGCCTCCGCTCTCGCTATTCCACGCTGTTGCATATAGAATATCGCTTGTTCATTAAGTTGTCCCGTGGTCATACCATGGCTACACTTAACGTCATCGGCATATATCTCAAGTTGTGGCTTCGCTTGCATCTTGGCAGTCTTACTCAACAATAGGTTGTTGTTGGTCTGATAAGCCTGCGTCTTTTGTGCATCAATAGCCACGAGGATACGCCCTGTAAATACACCGTAACTCTCATCTCGTAGTACGTACTTAAACAACTCGTTGCTCGTGCAGTGTGGTACGCTATGACTGATGAAAGAGAAGTTATCCGTATGCTCCTTGTCGCTATTCACCACGAAGCCACCAAGGGATAAGTTGGCACCCTCACCGGCTAAATCACAGTAATAATTATTACGCGTCTTGCCGTTGTTGAGAGAGAAGAAATTGATGCTAGCATCACTCTCTGCCGACTGATATAGGTGTAGCGTACTGATGCGGCGACTGAGGTGGCTGGTTTGCTCTAGATCGGTATAGCGTAATTTGGCTCGTTCGCCAAGGAATACCTCTAGACTCTGCAAACTCATACTGACGTGTTCTCCCACGTTACGTTCACGTACGACCATTTCTAGTTCTGCATCTTCCTCGAGGATCAAAACAATACGGCGTGCCTCAAGTACTCGACCATTCGCCATTAAGAATGACTCCAACTCGACTGCTCTATCTAGTTTTGCACCTTTGGGTAGATGTATGTAGATCGTCTCCGTGTTCAGACCTTTGACTAATTGGGCTATCGGGTCTTTGTCCACCGATTGGAGCAGTCTGTCGTGCGTCTTGACAGCGTCGAGGCTACCAGTTTTGACGCCCTCTGGTATATTTATTTCGTCTAGGTTGCAACTATACTCAGCCGTGCCAAATTCCCAAGCCTCGTCAAGCATAGCGTGTAAATCGGTACGCTGATACTCTTCACTGCGGAAGGCTGGCAAGCCCAACTCGGCAAAGCGACTAAGAGCCTGTGCACGCTCTACTGTCGGATTGCTAGCAAGGGCTATAAGTTTATCTTGGATATTCATACAAGCCTCCTACTGTTCGTCCTTTAGCCAATCGTAACCCTTTGCTTCCAACTCCAAAGCCAATTCGGGTCCACCGCTCTTTACAATACGACCATTGTGTAGGACGTGTACAAAGTCGGGCTTGATGTAATCGAGCAAGCGTTGATAGTGTGTAATAACGATTGCACTACGCTCTGGACTACGGAGGACATTGACCCCGTTGGCCACGATACGTAAAGCATCAATATCAAGACCGCTATCCGTCTCATCAAGAATAGCGAGTTTAGGCTCGAGCATTGCCATCTGGAAGATCTCATTACGTTTTTTCTCTCCACCAGAGAAGCCTTCGTTTACAGAGCGACTCGCGAGGTTGCTGTCGAGTTCTACTAGAGCCCTCTTTTCTTTCATCACTTTGAGAAATTCGCTCGCACTCATTGGTTCTGCACCGATGGCCTTGCGATGCTCATTCACGGCAGCACGCATAAAATTCACCATACTTACCCCCGGTATCTCTACGGGATATTGGAAACTCAAGAACATACCAAGATGAGCACGCTCCTCTGGTTCCAATTCAAGAATGCTATTGCCCTCAAACTCTATTTCACCCGAAGTAACTTCGTAAGCAGGGTGTCCTACAAGGACAGACGAAAGCGTACTCTTACCGGCTCCGTTAGGACCCATAATAGCGTGTATCTCACCCGGCTTTACTTCGAGGTTAAGCCCCTTAAGGATTTCTTTATCGCCAATGTTGGCTCTTAGGTCTGTTATCTTTAGCATTGTATAATAGTCTTGTCTGTTATTCGTTTATTTTGATGTCTACTTATGTTGGATTAGCCCACCGATCCCTCTAGAGATATACTTAGTAGTTTCTGAGCCTCTACAGCAAACTCCATTGGCAACTTATTCATTACTTCCTTAGCGTAGCCGTTCACGATTAGTCCGACTGCTTCCTCTACGCCAATACCTCGTTGCTGGCAATAGAAGATTTGATCTTCACTAATCTTACTTGTTGTAGCCTCGTGCTCTATAATAGCAGTGTCATTATCTACTTGTACATAGGGGAAAGTGTGCGCTCCACAGGTGCTACCGAGCAGAAGACTGTCGCACTGCGAGTGGTTACGAGCATTGTCTGCATTCTTACCAACCTGCACCAATCCTCGATAACTGTTTTGGCTCTTACCAGCACTGATCCCCTTGCTAACAATACGGCTACGCGTATTCTTCCCTAGGTGGATCATCTTGGTCCCCGTATCGGCTTGCTGATAATTGTTGGTAACGGCTACCGAATAGAACTCTGCTACGCTGTCATCACCTTGCAATACACAACTGGGATACTTCCAAGTGATGGCAGATCCCGTCTCAACTTGAGTCCAACTTAATTTCGCACGTTCGCCACGGCAGATACCTCGTTTGGTTACGAAGTTATAGATCCCGCCCTTACCCTCTTTGTCACCGGGGAACCAGTTCTGCACAGTAGAATACTTGACCTCAGCATCCTTCTCTACAATAATCTCAACGATCGCTGCGTGTAGTTGATTTTCATCTCTTTGGGGTGCAGTACAGCCCTCTAGATAACTCACGTACGAGCCTTCATCAGCAACAATCAAAGTACGTTCAAATTGTCCTGTGTTGATCGCGTTGATACGGAAGTACGTTGATAGTTCCATTGGGCAGCGTACACCCTTAGGGATATAAACAAAAGAACCGTCAGAGAACACCGCCGAGTTCATAGCCGCAAAGAAATTATCCTTTACAGGCACGACTGTACCTAGATATTTGCGAATAAGTTCGGGGTACTCTTGTACAGCTTCACTGAATGAGCAGAAAATAATTCCTTTCTCAGCCAGTTTCTCTTTGAATGTAGTCTTTACCGACACAGAGTCTAATACTGCATCTACAGCAATACCACTAAGGATCTTTTGCTCTTCGAGAGGAATACCCAACTTCTCAAACGTACGTAACAATTCGGGATCAACCTCGTCTAGACTCTTAGGGCCCTCCTTTTTCTTCGGAGCCGCATAGTAGTATATATCTTGATAGTCAATCGCGGGGATCTTGAGTTGAGCCCAGTCTGGCATAGGCATTGCTTGCCATGCTTTGAGTGCATTCAAGCGATACTCAAGCATCCATTCAGGCTCATTCTTCTTGGCAGAGATAAGTCTTACAGTTTCTTCTGTAAGTCCTTTACCAAGGGTTTCTGTTTCAATATCTGTACTGAAACCGTATTTATAGTCACTTGACGTTATCTCGTCAATAATCTGTTCGTTTTCTGACATATTATATGTGATAATCGCATTTAATTTAACAACAAAGATAGTATTATTTTGTTCGCAAACAAGAATAAGATAAGGGCTACATCGGTTATCCCGATATAGCCCTTATCTATTTTCAGTTAGAGTCCTTATTTACATTAAACTTCGGGCTTGGCACTTTCGGGCTTTGCCTGCTCTATAAGTTGACTAAGAGCCTCCACTCGTCCGGCACCGAGATAGCGACGGCTGAAGTAAGCACTCTTATTATACTTCTCTACGATAACACCTCGACTCGTGCTACTGTGGATCATCGTAATATCCTCCCCATCGACATCTACCACCATACCTACGTGACCAACGCGACCACTACGGGCGCTACGTCCTGTAAAGTAAAGCAAGTCACCGGGACGAATATCTTTCTTATCCACTCGCTGAGTAAAACTAGACATACCGCTACTACTACGTGGCAACTTAATATCTAGCCTAGAGAACACATAACTTACAAACCCAGAGCAATCAAGAGTTATACCTCCCGGTCCTCGTGAGCGATAACGCCTGCCGAGTAACTCTCTACCATACTCTATCAGTTTATTGACTTCGGCTGATACTACCTGCGTAGTATTGCCATCGGACTGCTCTTGCTTTTTCTGCTTAGCATCAATAGAGCCAACCCCAACGAAGAGGAAAGCCGTAAGTAGAAAAAGCATTCTACGTGTAATCAAATTCATCTTACTGTCTTTGTTTAAGGGCTCTCGAGCCTTGGGTGACAGTACCCAAAGAACAAAGAGCCTAATTAGGGCATTGGGATGGAGCACGCTTTGCTCGCGTGTGCAAAGATAGGCAAAACTATTTAATACACAATATCAAGACAAACAACCTAAACGTTCAAAACGAGAGGGACTCGATGGGAGATCAGTTATAATCTTGATTATTACTATCTTTGGATCATCAATTATCACCTCTTAATAGTTGCTTTATGAACATTAAGCATTTCTTCATCGGACTCATATCTATCGGTATCCTTCTCAACAGTTCTTGCAAGCAGGAGGAGAATACTCCCTCCAACAAACCTACTCCGAGCGTTGTAGCATCCACCCAGCAAGGGATACACATCTCGGGAGAGCCTAGTAGTATTGATTTTACGTCTAAAGCAGAGAGCCGTGAATTGATCGTTATCAACGCAGACAAATCATGGAAAGCCGAACTCGAACAACCTGTCGATTGGCTCAGCCTAAGTCAAGATGGCACTAAACTGCATCTACACGTGCGTGAGAATAAGGCGACAGACTTACGCTCGACGCAATTGATACTAAAGGACGCTAATAGCCGTAGGGAGATCATCATCAGACAAATAGGGGGTAATCCTGTCATTCTTATCAACCACACAGCCCTAAACGTAGATAACAAGGGGGGAGATATACACTTCGGCATCACAACCAACGTAGACGCTTACGAACTAAAACTGCCTTCTTGGATTATGCCCAAAGAGGCACGAGGCATAATGAGGGATATTCCTCTAGGCTTTGTCGTACAAGCCAATAGCGAAGAGGCTACACGCACAGAGAGTATCGAGGTTGTCGAGAGTGGTGTCACAGGACGCACGCCAGTAAGAGCATCAATAGCCATCACCCAATCGGGCAATACAAGCCAAAGAGATCCCAAGACCGGTGAATTGGCTGACATCAAACTAAGAATAGTTAAGGGTGATGCCAGTTCGACTCAAGTAGGCAACGAGATCGATAAAGCCTTTGACAACGACAAGAACACATACTACCACTCCGACCCCAAGAACTACGACAAGGTACACTACCAAGATATACCCAATTACTTCCCCATAACGCTTACATTTACTCTTGGGCAGGCAGATCCCATAGACTATCTAATGTATTATCCACGTCCCAAAGGTAGCGAGAATGGCTTACTCAAGGAGGCAGAGATTATGTACTCAAGTGATGGCGTAAACTTTGAGTTACTCGAGAAGAAACAATTCCCAGACGGTCACGATCCCGTACGCATAAGTTTTGAGAAGACAGCAGGCAAAGCCATTAAGGTTATCCGCTTTAGGGTACTCAGCGGACACGGAGAAAATCAAGGCTTCGCGGCTATTGCCGAACTCGAGCTATACCGCACTAACCCAAACAAATTTGATCCACTAACTTTATTCACAGACAAAACTTGCTCTGCACTTCGTCCAGAGATTACGCTCTCTAGCATCGAGGCCTGCCCAGAGGTATTTTACCGCGACCTTGCTCTTGCACTATATCATAAGCGTTACGAGTCGGAGTTTCGCATAGCAAGTTACAGGGCCTACCCCAATACCTATCGTCATCTAGCCGACAATAAGATGCAATTTGCGTACTCGCTACTCGACAACCCAACGGGTATAGCCGTTGAGCCTAACGAAGTACTGACCGTGTTTGTTGGTGATACCTATGGACATCAAGGTCTAGCACTAAGGGTCGTTGACTATTACCAAAATGGAGAGAATGATGGTCTATCTAGTGTACAGAGTTATCCCCTAAGTGAGGGGCTCAATAAGATCAAGATGAGTACTCCGGGGCTTGTTTACCTCTATTATATCAAACCCACAATCGCGGAGGCAAACACAGCCAAACCTATCAAAGTACATATCGCTAGTGGTACTGTCAATGGCTACTACAATACGCAACGCCCCGAGCATAAAGGACGCTGGCGAGAGTTGCTCAACAAGGCGAAACACCCATACTTCGATCTTGTCGGCAAGCGAGCCCACTTGGCATACCCAGTGAAGATATACAAGGACGTTACTCCAAGCGGTGACGCTCTCGCAGGCCTTTACGACTCTATCGTCTTATATACACAAGAGTTTCATGGCTTACAGAGGTACAATAGGACATTTGACAATCGTATGCTCTTTGCTCCGTCCTATCGTCAAGGTTATATGTACGCAACACACGAGCATACGTCCTACTCTGCCTCTACTCTCTCTCATATTGCCAACCCTCAGAAACTAAGAGAGGGGGTATGGGGTGTTGCACACGAGGTAGGTCATATGCACCAGACAGTTCCCGGTTTGTTGTGGCAGGGGATGACGGAGTGTACGGTCAATATCCCCACACTCTATATCCAAACCGTACTACTCGGGCGAGAGAGTCGTATCCAAGTACAAGCACTGTCCGACGGCAGTGGGCAAAACTCATATACGGCAGCTTTCAACGACCTCATCGTCGGTAAGGTAGCACACGCCAAGGCTACTAGCGGAACACACCAACTCGTACCTTTTTGGCAATTGCAACTATACTTTGGGAATGTCCTAGGCAGAAGTCCCCACCTGCAAAACAATAAAGGTGGATTTTACCCTGCACTATATGAATATATCCGCCAACACCCCTCTGTCACACCAAGAGGCGACAGATTGCAAGACCGTAGTTTCAATGGTAGATGCTTGATCGAGTTCACCTATATGGCTTCTCTCGTCTCTGGGTACAACCTCGTAGACTTCTTTGAGAAGTGGGGCTTCTTACGCCCGGTAGAGGCTTATGTCCACGACTATGATCACGAGTGGGTTGTCGTTACTCAAGAGCAAATCGAGGAGGTGAAAAGACGTATCAATAGCCAAAACTTACGTTCGCTCGAGCGTATTCCTTTGGAGTATATCACAGACAAGAATGCAGACCTATTCAAGGAAGTAAGACCTATCCAAGTAGGTAAGGCGAGCAGAGTGGGCAACAAAATAAACTTTGAGGGTTGGCGTAATGTTGTTGCCTTTGAGGTCCGTAACGCTCAAGGCGAACTGATCTTCGTTAGCGATGGCACATGGACAAACGGCTCAAGTTATCGCCCCGAGTACTATATGCATCTATCCGTTCGTAAGGGCTTGTCATGGCAACAAGGCTATAGGGTCTTTGCCGTATCAGCCTCGGGCGAACGTATCCCCGTAAGTATCACGGAGCCGAAGTGGTAAATTCCCCTATTCTTGAGAGGAGCCTCTCCCCTCAAGGATATACAAAATAAATGAGGTGAGTAGCACTACTCACCTCATTCTACGTGACCAAGATGGGACTCAAACCCATGACCTTCAGAACCGGAATCTGACGTTCTATTCAACTAAACTACTTGGCCCAAATTTGCGATCAGTGCAAAGATACAAATTATTTGAGAGCCTCACAGCCTTTCATCACAATAAGCCCAAGGATTGATTCTTGTCTGTCCTTGGGCTTATCTTATGAGGCTAAGCCAATAGTCCTGCCCAGCACTCCTCGACTCGCTCGTCTGTCCTACCTAACCTTGGATAGCAACACAAACTTAACTGCCCGACAACACCTCCTCAACACAAAAGCCTAGGGTTTCCACAGACAAAGCACAAGCGACTCCTATATTGTAGTCGTAGCCCAATAAAGGATAATTCCCTAGCCTTGAGGGCTAGGGAATTATACCGAGCAAAAGAGTCGATCGCACAATAGCCCAAGGGGGACCTTGGGTCTTGCGCTAGGGAAGATCTGTAAGTCTATATACTTACTAATTGTACCAGCAATGCCCTTGCTCTGCGGTCATCTCTAGTTCGAGTACGCCTCCTTGTTGCAATTCGCTTAGTTCGATACTCATTTTGCGATATGGCTTATCATTAAGTTTAACGCTCTTGATGTACTTAGCCTCTTCGCTCAAGCCTTTCGCCTTAATCGTAAAGGGCTTACCTCCTTGAGGAGCGATCTGTATCTCGGGGAAGAGCGGACTTGTAATAAGGAATGTATTGCTTGCCTCAACTGGGTACAAGCCTATGGCAGACATTACATACCAAGCAGACATTTGTCCACAATCCTCGTTACCACAAATACCATCGGGCGTATCCTTATAGAGCGTTGTCAAGATACGATGTACCAAGTCGGTAGTACGTGAGGGCTTACCTAGGTAATGATACAAGAATGGCACATGATGCCCGGGTTCGTTACCGTGTGCATACTGCCCGATCATACCCGTGGAGAATATCGGCAACTCAATATGCGATGGCGTAGCATCGGCAAAGAACTTATCTAGACGCTCCAGTGCCTGCTCTTTACCGCCCAACATTTCTATTAGCCCCATAGGATCGTGTTGAGCACTCCATAGATATTGGTAGGCATTACTCTCTGTCACATCATCTGTATAGGCAAAAGGATCAAAAGGTGTCTTGAAGTCCCCACTCTTGAGGCGTGGGCGTAGATAAGCACTCTCTTTATCCCAATGATTGAGGTAACTCTTGGCTGCGGCAAAGTATATATCAGCCTCCTCGGTATAGCCCAAGTGCCTCAAGATACGAGCAGCAGCCCAATCATCATAAGCGTACTCTAGCGTCAAGGACAGACTCTCCCTATGTACATCACTAGGTACGTAGCCATACTTGCGGTACTCTTCCATGGCTCGGTATCCTTTGCGGTTGATGGTAGACAGCACAGTTTGGCGTAGTATCTCTTTGTCCTTAGGTTTGTAGATACCAGCCTCTAGTGCTGCGGCTATCACTGGTAGGGAGTGATGCCCAATCATCATATCAGTCTCGCTAGCCCACATATTCCATATTGGCAGATGACCTTTGTTTTGAATACCAAAGTCCACCAGCGACTGTACCATATCACGATTACGCTGTGGTAATATCACATTATACAAGGGGTGTGCAGTACGATATGTATCCCATAGAGAGAAGGTGCTATAATGTCGTCCCTCAGCCTTATGAATACCTCCATCGGGACCTCTATACGTACCATCGACATCGCTGTACACTGTGGGACAAAGCATCGCATGGTATAGAGCCGTGTAGAATGTCCTTGCCGTAGCCTTAGGTGTATCCTTGGGAATTGAGATCGTTGCTAAGTGATCTTCCCAAGCCTTGTTTACCTTCGCTAGATAAGCCTCAAATGTTTGCTCTTGCTCGGCATCATAGTTACGTTTGGCACCCTCTGTACTTACACCCGAGAGAGCAGTAGCAACGAATATCTTCTCTCCCCTCTGTACCTTGTAGTACAACTTTGCGGTATAGCCATAGCCCTCAAGCACTTTGCTCTCGGGGTGATAAACAGCGACACTATCTAGCACTATACGCTCGGGTCTACGACTAAGGCGTGTGTAGTAGTACACTTTTTGGTTTCTTGCCCAGCCATCGCTATATCGGTAGCCTTGTAGGGTACGCATCTCTTTGTCCCACGAAAGCGTACTACTCTGCGTCCTATCCCAGTTTGTGGCTTTGGCAAGGTCTAGATAAACGACTGCGGAGTCGCTCGCCTCGTTGAATGTATATTGCTGTACACCTATATGCTCTGTCGCTGTCAACTCGACACGTATGTTGTAAGGCTCTAGCAAGACACTATAATAACCTGCCGAGGCTTGCTCGGTCTTGTGACTAAACTTAGCGTGTACTCCTAGGGGAGCGTCCGCACGCAGGGCAGGTTCGATAACGGGCAAGAAACTAATATCGTACAAGTCACCAGCACCCGTTCCACTCAAATGAGTATGACTAAAGCCTGCGATCGTACTATCGGGATAATAGTACCCAGCAATACGGTCCCAACCGGGCAAGCCATTATCGGGACTTAGTTGCACCATACCGAAGGGATAATTAGCACCCGGATAAGTGTTACCGACCCAGTCTGTACCGATCATCGGGTCTACGAGCATCGCTCGGCTATAAGTATCACGCTCTTGGCACGCAACAAGGGATACACCAAGGGCTATAAGCCAGAATAGTTTGAGTTTCATTATTATTGTGATTATCTCTATATAGCAAAGATACACAAAAACATAGACCCCAGCAAGTTTACGCAAAGAGGGGGCTGTAACCTTGTATCGCTAAAAATCAAGCCTTGACGGATAAGCGTCAAGGCTTGATTTTTATCCGTCACGACTTGACGCTTATCCGCCAAGTCGTGATTTATAGATTTTGCAACTATACACTCCTTTGATAGGTATGTAGCGTGGGAATGATGAGATAATCTATTCTTTTTGTATCTTTGAGTAAAACAATAAACATAGTCGCTATGAATATGGAAACATTCAGCCAATTGGCACGTCGTATCTTCGCCGAGGCAATACAGACCTACAACAATAGTGGCAGTGTAGATACGTCCTGCCCTAATCCTTATCCCACACGTACTATTGAGCATGATCTATTCCGTAAGAACTGGATAGACCACGCACAATGGGGGCTTGAGGACATCATTAGAGATCCCGACATCAAGCCCGAACTAGCACTGACCATCAAACAACGTATTGACCGCAGTAACCAAGAGCGTACCGACCTCGTAGAGTTGATAGATAGTTTCTTCCTTGAGCGTTACCAAGGTGTTGCCGCGAAACCCGATGCCAAGATCAATACCGAGAGCCCTGCATGGGCTATCGATCGCTTATCTATCCTTGCCCTCAAGATTAACTATATGGGCAAAGCCGTAGCAACAGCAGCGACAGAGGAGATACGCAAGAAATGCGAGGAGAAACTAAGTGTCCTACTCACTCAAGAGATTGATCTATCGACAGCCATCGATGAGTTGCTAAGCGATATAGAGCAAGGGTACAAGTATATGAAAGTCTACAAACAGATGAAAATGTACAACGACCCAGAACTCAACCCAATGCTCAAAGGGCAAACGCTCTAGAGCCAAGGCAAGACGCCATACAAAAGAGCGATAACCCCCAACCACTATACAAGCACTCGATTGAAGATACTCGTATCACGCCTCTCGGCAATGGGTGATGTGGCTATGCTACTACCCATACTATACAGTGTGGCTCGTGCCAACCCTATGCATGAGTTCACACTCTTGACTCAGCCCTTTCTCGCCAACCTTTTGATCTCACCTCCCGACAACTTGGAGGCTATGACCATCGACACCAAGGGCGAGGAACGGAGGCTATGGGGCTTGTGCCTGTATCTCGACAGATTGCGTGAGGAACGCTTTGGCTTATACCTCGATCTACACGATGTATTGCGTACCAAACTGATCCGCTGTAGTCTTATGCTTGCAGGGTCCAAGGTCTTACACCTCGAGAAACCTAGGGCGGCACGCAAAGCCCTCCTTCGTCCCGAGGGACAGAAAGATTTGCGTACGTATATCTCTATGCCCGAGTGTTATCGTGATGTATTCCGTAGTGCCGGCTTAGTAGTACCCGACACTGCACCTCCTATCCAACTAGAGCCCGAGGCATATAGTACTTCGCTCAAGGAGGACTACCCCGAGATATTCCAAGGCAAGCCTACCGTAGGGATAGCACCCTTTGCCTCTACCGAGAGTAAGACCTACGACTTAGCCTTACTTGAGCAAGTCGTTGAGCGTCTAAGCCATCAGGGGGTAAACGTTTATCTCTTTGGTGGTAGAGGTAAGGAGGCAGAGCAACTACAAACGTGGGCAGAGCGATACCCTCAGGTGCGTTCGCTTGCAGGGGAACTTGACCTTGCAGACGAACTCGCACTGATCTCTCGCCTCAAGGTAATGCTCTCTATGGATAGTGCTAATATGCACTTCGCCTCGCTAGTGGGCTGTCCTGTCATCTCTATTTGGTGTGCGACACACCCGGCAGCAGGTTTTCTGGGCATCGGACAAAGACTTGAGGATTGCCTGCAAAATGAGGTATTGAGTTGTCGCCCCTGTTCGATATTCGGGAAAGTAAAGCGTTGTGTCAAGGGCGATATGCCTTGTCGTCGTGGCGTATCTCCCGAACAAATACTAGAGAAAATCGCTTTCTATATAAATAAGGACTAAGTAAAAGATGAAAATCAGAATAAATAAACTCATCAGTGATGCCGGCTTAGGTTCTCGCCGTGAGGTAGACGAGTTTATCCGTCGAGGACGTGTTACGATCAATGGCAAGAGAGCAAACCTCGGCGATATGGTAGGTACTGAGGACGTCGTGCTTTTCGATGGTCTTGATCTACCGACCAAAGACCTAATCCTCGAGCATCTAGCACTTGAGAAAGTGCTCAAGCACGAGAAGAGCAAGCAAGACAAACCACGTACTCGCGACAAAGCCACCGAGCGTGCCGAGAGCCAAAGACTACAACATGCGAGCAAGAGTGCAGCACTACGCAAGACCAGCAAAAACAACCCTGTAAACAAATACAGAGCCAAAGTACTCGCTGGTGAGATACAAGAGCAGGAGTCGCTCGTGCCACAGCGTAGCACTCGTAGACTAGGGACAAGAGGTGCCAAACGCAACGAGAGAGTACGCAAAGACTAAAAGAAAATAGACAAGATGAGAGTATATTTGGTAAGACACACAACAGTAGTATGGGACGGAGCAATCATTTGCTACGGTAATACCGATATTGACGTTAGGGATACCTTCCCTCAAGAGGCAACTGCGTGCCAAGAACGCATCAAAGACCTCGTCGTTGATAGGGTATATACCAGCCCCTTACAGAGAGCAGCAAAACTTGCAGCCTTTTGTGGGTATGCCTCGGCAGAGCAAGACGCTAGGCTCAAGGAGATGAACTTCGGTGCGTGGGAAGGACAACCTTGGAGCGAAATCATCAAAGGCGAGGATTATCATTCGTTCTTCTCTCGATACCTTACCGAGCGTACACCCGGGGGTGAGTGCCAAAACGATCAGTTTGAGCGTGTCAAGGACTTCATCTTGGAGAAGAAAGCAGAGGGACACGAGTCGATACTTGTCTTCTGCCATGGTGGTGTTATCAACTGTGCTAGAGCAATGGCAGGAGAAGTAGCCTTGATTGATGCTTTCGCTACGATACCCGACTTTGGTTCGCTAACGCTCTTGGAGTTCTAGATGAACTAAACCTTTGCTATCACTAGTCGGTTATATGAGTGTTAAACGATTTACTAATGAGGCCAAGGCCTAATAACTACACAACAAAAATGAAATTTACACAAGCAATGCAAGACGCGATCAATCTACAGATCAATCGCGAAATGTGGTCGGCAAACCTTTACCTATCTATGAGCCTACACTTCGCTCATCAGGGGCTTAATGGTTTCGCTAGTTGGTTTCACAAGCAGCACGACGAGGAGATCCAGCACGCACAAGATATGATGCGTTATGTACTACGCCGTGGTGGTCGTGTGGAACTTAAGGCAGTCGAGGCAGTACCTACTACTTTTGCCTCAACGCTTGCTATCGTTGAGGAGGTTTACAAGCATGAGTGCTACGTGTCTGAATGCATAGAGGAACTAGTACGTATTGCCGGCAGTGAGAAGGATATGCCATCACAAGACTTCTTCTGGAAGTACGTACGTGAGCAAGTAGAGGAAGAGGAAATGACTTCTGACCTCGTAAACAAGGTGAAAATGGCTGAGGACAAATATCTCTACCAACTTGACAAGGAACTTGGTGAGCGTCAATAATCCTCTCTACCCGCAGGAGCATCGGATATTCTCGAGGCTATCGACAAGATAAGGCTATACTACGAGCCAAGACACCTTGGTAAGAGTCGTCTAGACGCTAGCCTATGCTTGGCATCGCTACCAGCCTTGATGTCGTAAAGTCCCTCGGGCGAATATCACCGAGTCCCTAAACAATAGTACCGCCACATACAAGGATCTGTATGTGGCGGTACTTTTTCTATTCACCCCGAGGATAATACTCAATAGATCGATCTCTCAA
>JBHAFI010000088.1:0-9649 GCA_041856045.1 Porphyromonas sp.
CTTTGTCTTGATCATATGGGTGGAGATGTTTAGTTATCTTGTTGGTTTATAGTTATAAAGATACTAAACATCTCCCACTTATGCAATAGAAAAGTCTTAATCTTCAAGGGATTAAGACTTCTCTTATACCGAACTCAGGTAGATAAGGCTCTATGTCTTGGTATTAGTGCAGTTTGGGGTGTTTAGACAGAATAGCGTAGTCGTAAAACTCGGCAGGGTCGCCTAGATGCTTCCTAATGTTATCGATTTGTCGAGGTGTGAGGCGACGTTGGTTGTAGCGATAACCGCAGTCTGTTAGATCGCCTAAGATATAAGGGTCTGCGTGAATAAGGCGACGCAGATAGCGACTTGCAGTCTCGGGCTTAAGGTGCGGATAGTACATAGTCGCCACGGCTCTGAAGGTGTAGACCCTCCCCCTCTCGGGTGGGGCTACTCGATGAATAATTGTTGTCATAAGTCTAATATAAAATTTAATACATCAATAAGGTCAAATACAGACCTCGCTTACAGGGGCTATACTTTAGTCCCGGGGTGTAAGACTGATTAAGGTTTATGTGCCGGCTTCATAACCTCCCTCGGCTTACATAGCAAAGATAGGGGCAAAAACGAAGCCTTTGCAACAGATCCCAACTATTGTTTTGTGAGGCTCTATATTAACGATGTCTATACTCCACGTTGTCATCGCCTCCAGCCCACACTTAGCGAATATCCTCCGATCTATTTCGCCCCCTTTGTACGACGAATGTGCTTGTCCGCCCCTGCCTCTTTTGTCCCTACCGAAAGCGAATACATCATCGTCCAGCCACACACACCAACACTTCTCTAGGAGCCGAAAGTAGCCCCCTCGCACCATAGAACCTTAAATCCCCTCTCCCTCAAAGTAGACCCCTCGGAGAGGCAGTGTTGATCGGAGTTATAACAAGATACTTAGACGTCCATCGAAGAGATACTTAGTTGTCATCTGACAAGATACTTAGACGTCAAGTGACAAGATACTTAGTCTTCATTCAACGTCTAAGTATCTCCTCATTTCACCCCCAAACACCACACCAATCTACCCCTAAAAATCGGAGCATTTCTCACGTAACTACCCTCCTCTTCAGCCCCCAATTTTGCTCTATCACCACGCAAATATCTTGTTCTTTGATGCTCAACTTCGCATCAAATTGGAAGTAAGTGGCGAGTCGTTTGGGAAGAAGGGGACGCTTCGACGGAGGTGCGAGAGATGCGGAGGATTGGGCTTTAGTGACGCAAAAGGGAACACGAGAGTATACCCTAGTCTTATGTATGAGAGAGCCGACAAGGTGTAGCATTAGAGCATAAGCCTTCGACACATTATAAGTGCTGTGGCAATACGCAATCTGAGGTGGTGGCGAATGGCAAGGAGGGTGATGGGAGTGTGAACATTTAGTCCCCAAAAGAAGACATTCTTTGCTCTAAAACAAATCTTAGATTGGGCGACTTGCCATAAGACTAGCCTTTGTCGAAAAGTTTCTAAGTAAGGCATCATAAGTTCGCCTAATTAAGAGAGTTAGAATGATTAGTTTAATGTGCATAAGTCTATACATAAGTCAAACATAAGTTTGCAATTATCTTATTTACAGAGATATAAAATTACAATAGGTCGATGTGTATAAGTGCGATTTGTAAGTCCTTGACTTTAATGATGATATAAAAGATATGAGAAATACAAGCCTTCGGAAGTTTTTTTCTTTTGGAGAAATTACTGAACTTTGCATTAGGAAAATAAGCCAGCGACATCTCAATCGTTAGGCAGTAATACGTAACAATATATAAGGACAAAATAAGCGGACAAAAACGATGGCGGACAACAACGGGATAGTAGTCTTCACCCCAAGCGAAGAAGAGCAAGCACAAGCCCTCTGGTCTAAGTGTTATACCTTCCTCACGACTCTCTTGAGTGAGCAAGATCTTGAGCGTTGGATCAAGCCCATCGTTGCACGTGGTTATAAGAATAACCAATTGACGTTGCGCGTACCCTCCGAGGCCTTTTGCAATATGCTAGAGAGCCGTTTTACCGAGCAATTCCAGATGATGGAGCGTTTGTATCTTAAGGAGCCTAATTCTGTCCTAATGATCGAGTATAACGTTATGCCCGAGCCAGCCCTCTTGAACCCAAGTGCTCACGAAGGGACGACTAGGGAGCGTAAGGCTGAGGATTATATTACGGCTCTTAGGGAAGATCATAGTTTTGACACTTTCATCGAGAGTGATTGCAACCGTCTAGCACGTACTGTCGCCGAGACCGTAGCCATGTATCCGGGGCAAGACCCTACAAATGTACTCTTTATCCACGGTCCTAGTGGTGTGGGTAAGACGCACCTCTCACAGGCGATCGGTCAGCGAGTTAGGCTTCTACACCCCGATAAGCGTGTGTGCTATGTATCCTGCACTAAGTTTGAGACGCAGTACGCCAAGGATGCCAACTTCCATCAAAAGATGGATTTCTTGGAGTTCTACCAACAGATGGACGTCCTTATTATAGATGATATTCAAGGACTGATCGGTAAGGTTAAGACCCAACAAGCATTCTTTGAGATCTTCAACCACTTGTACCTGCTCAACAAACAGATCGTATTGACCTGCGATGTCGCTCCAGCAGATTTCCACGGCATCGAAGAGCGTATCCTTACCCGATTACAAGCGTCGATGAAACTTGCTTTGGCTCGTCCCGATATTGAGTTAAGACGTAAGATCTTGCGTTCACGCCTAGCAACGGCTGGGATCACGCTAGGAGATGAAGTCGTAGAATACCTTGCTGAGCATCACAAGAATAACGTACGAGAACTCGAGGGGACAATGCGTACCCTTATCCCCTATTGCAGAGCACAGATCGGACCCATAGATATACATCTAGCGAGTAGCATCATGGGGCAGACGATCAGCATGACGAAGCCTGACCTCAGTCTAGAACAAATCTCGAAGTTCGTCGCCGAGGAGTTTGGTATCGAGGTAGAAGATTTAAGGTCAAGTTCGCGAGCGAAAAAATTCGCTCAGCCAAGGCAAGTCGTGATGTACCTATGCAACAAGCATACATCGCAGACGCTTATGACTATTGCCAAGAAACTCAAACGCAAGAACCATACGACCGTGATGCACGGTATACAGAGCATCACCAACCTAATGGAGCAAGATCACGAGTTTAAGGCTAATCTTGAGAACCTAGAGCAAAGGCTATTAGCCCGTGGCTAAAGATTGTCGCCTCTCCCGACTCGTTTATGATAGACGCTTACTGGACTATCGCAGCCCCCAGCGAGGGACAATATACGCAACTAAGGAGCAAGTTTATAGCCTATGCCCTGCCCGTTGAGAGTGAGGAGGAGGCTCTAGGCGAAGTTGCTCGCCTACGCAAGGAGTATTACGATGCCCGACACGTGTGTTGGGCATATCGTTTGGGCATTGATGGAGCGACAACACGCAGTAATGACGACGGCGAACCCTCGGGGACTGCTGGGAAGCCTATCTTAGGTCAGATCCTAAGCCAAGACCTTACTCAGGTGGTAGTAGTAGTAGTACGCTATTTTGGAGGCGTTAAGTTGGGGACGCCCGGGCTCATAGAGTCTTATCGGGCAGCCGCCTACGAAGCCCTTACTAACGCCACACGCTTGGAGCGTACTATCGAACGTGCTTTCTCCATCACCTTCGGCTACGAATTGATGGGAGAGGTAATGCGTTTGGTCAAAGATGCAGGGGCTAATATCCTTAGTCAAGAGTTTGTAGAGCGTTGTGCCTTGGAGGTTAGCCTGCGTATCGACCAAGCCCATATTCTATACGAGCGTCTCGAGAAACTATATGGCACTTCGCTCCGATGGTCGGACGAAGACGCAGACTAAAGGTATCTACCTTTTTTTCGCCTAACTGCCCTTTCGCTCACAGGTGAATAGCACACTCACGCAACACCCGTCATCTTTCACTCGTCCCTCGAAGTATCCCCTCTAGTCGGTGCTTAATAGGAACACTGGCTTCTCCCCAATATCCTCCCGACATAAAACTAAGGGCTATCGCAAAAGCGAAGTTTGTTGCCAAGCAAATCAAAAGGCTATATCGTCTTTCACAACGATATAGCCTTTCATCATATTTAAGCCAAGGAGGTCATCAAGATCTCCGAGCCTTTAGCCTTACTTCACTTGAGTATAACTCGTGCTACCAGTCGTAAAACTAGACGAGAGCGTTCCGCCACTATACGTCCCAGCCGTATATAAGCCATTGAAACTTGTAGCATCAGTTACCGATCCACCCTTGTACAACTTATATGTTGTACTCTTGCTCAACTTCGGTGTCGAGATCAAGATATTTGAGTAAGCCGCAGGGGCTAGGAAGGTTACGATCTCGTTGCTACTGCTGTCTTGGATATTCACGATTTGGTTCGTGCTACCACTGCCAAGCAATACTACGGGTTGAGTAGATGCCGAGGGTGAAGAAGGAGAAGCACCTGCCGATAGAGCCACGACAATACCTCCTGAGATATTGAATGTATTGCTGTCGCTATCCAAACTCGTCTCTGGCGATGATGCCGTACTAACGGCTACAAGCACACCACCCGTAATATACATATTGCCATTTGAGTCGATAGCATCGTTACCCGTCACATAGGCGTAGGTCTTACCACCGTTAATATTCACTGCACTCTCTCCATTGATAGCGTCGTCTGTAACCTTAAGTACGAGTGTACCGTCATTCACGCTTACGCTACCATGATTAGACTCTATCCCCTCAACCTCTGCACTGGTGCTTGTCGATGAGATGGTAATTGTACCTCCATTGATTATCGTACTATAAGCACTCTCGTTGGATTGCGAACTAGACACATATTGGTTAGATAGTCCTGCAGAGGCTGTCGTGTTGATGGTCACTGTACCATCATTTACGATAAGATAGCCTTTCAACACGGATACGCCCTTTGAGTAACTTACCGTTGGGGCCGAGGTGATATTGAGCGTACCACTATCCATAACGAAGAGCGTACCTGCTTGGATACCATCGTTTACTGCCTCGCTGATCGTGAGCGTTGCATCAGTCAAACGTACCGTACTCGTTGCTTGGATAGCATCATTCTTCTTACCTGCAACCGAGAGCGAACCCGAACCAGAGAAGAGCAGACTACCTGCACTCAAGAGTGTAGCCTCTGCCGAACTAGAAGATCCGTCCGTAAGCGTGTTGGTACCACTCAAGCGTACGAAAGCCTTAGAACTCCCCCCAAGCGTAACAGCCGCTCCACTTGCGTTGGTAATGTTGGCTCCGCTGAGCGACAACTGGAAGTCCTGCGTACTGTTAATACTTAGTGACCCGCTAGTCGTCGTACCACTCACCACATAATTAACGCCAGAGGCTGTCGAGGCGATACTAATGTTGGATCCGCTAGTCGTTACCGTCACACCGCTAACACTCCCTGTAACTGTAGCAGTACTACCCGAGAGAGCAATCGTCACGGTCTGTGTGAATGCACTACTATTAAACGTGTCTGATGTATCAGCCCCCGTAAGAGTAAGACCGGCTTTAGAACTTGAGGTCGTCGAGGGCGAACTAATACTTACACTTCCACTCGTTGTAGAGCCTGTACCCGAGGTACCACTACTTGTCGTAGTATCATCATCGCTACAACTGGTTAGGACTAAACCTAGGGCAAGGGTAGATATACCTAGCACACGTTGCAACGTGCTTACTACTAGGCTTTTCTTGTCGTTTTTTACGTTCATATCTTTTGTGTATTTTGGGAATAATTTGAGTAGATGTATTTCGACGATCGAACTTAGCCTACCCTATTAGCCTATTAGATAGATTATGTCGGATACAGTTTAATCTTATTAACTGTTTTTGATATAGTTTTGTGATATACTTTATTCTAGTCTATACTAATATCCGTCCAAACTGGGCAATTCTCCTGACTTTGGGGCGTAATCTCTAGCAACTAATTGCATCTGCTTAAGCCCTCAGACGAAACAAGCCCCAAGCACACACGAATAGAATATGCTAAGCCCACAAACAGCACAGCGAAGATGCAAGCACCGAAATCTTGGGGATACGAATAGCATTTCACGAGGCTAACACATCTTTTCTCGTCTACCCCTCAACACTTGAGGGTAAGAGAAGCATCTACCTAAGGAATAATAAGGAGGTATATTCGCGATCTGCATTACGAATACCCACCCTCCCGGCTTCAAGCGAGGTTGGGCATCAAAGGACGAGAATTTTACCATCGAGGAGACAGAACGCTTAGGGTTGAATTGTCGGGGTACCTGCGTGGCAAATGATGAAAAATTTAGGGCTGAAGAGGAGGGATAGTTATGTGAGAAATGCCCCGATCTCTAGGCTCGAATTACTGCGATATTTGCGTGCTTAATGATGTCCTTTTTGAGGGTGATTTGAGATGCTGTTTTGGGGGTGAAACGAAGAGATACTTAGACCTTGAATGAAGACTAAGTATCTTGTCATTTGACAACTAAGTATCTCTTCGATGGACGTCTAAGTATCTTGTTATAACCTCGATCAGTAAAGGCTCTCCGAGGGGTATATTTTCGTTCCTTAGAGATGTCCTCTTGGGACTTCTCCTCCAAATAGTCGTAGTAGTGCTCTTGTCCTAACTTTACTATCGTATTGCATCAGCATTTGTTATCGTATTACTCCAAGGTTGATTATTGTATTGCATTCGAGTAAAGGGGATTAGGATTGCTTATGTTAGGTTGAGATCTTTCGGAGGTATCACGAGATAAGCCTCCGAAAGGGCGAAGGATAGCCGTAAAAGTTGGGGTATGAGTCTAGGGATAAGTGTGTGGTTTCGATCGTGCCGGGATCTGTAGAGGAGATATTCAAGGGGGAGGCGTAACTAGGAGATAAGTGTGTGGCTTCGATCGTGTCGGGCTATGTGGTGGAGGTATTCAAGATGGAGGCGTAGCGAGGGGATCGGTGTTTTTTGATCCGCCTTATGCTTAATTGCCTAAAAATTATTACCTTTGCATCGATTTTCTTGCCCGAGCTATGATAAGATGGTCGTCAAGGACCACGCCGTGCGGGACTTATTTTAGTAATTATATAAAGAATAACAATGTACGTTATTGCAGAAATTCAGGGACAACAGTTCAAACTAGAGGCTGGTCGTCGCCTGTTCGTACACCACATCAGCGGTGCTGAGTCGGGTGCAGTTGTAGAGTTTGACAAGGTAATGCTTGTAGACAAAGATGGTGCTGTGACAGTTGGTCTCCCAACAGTTGCTGGTGCTAAGGTGGTTTGTGAAGTACTTAGCCCACTAGTTAAGGGTGATAAGGTGCTTATCTTCCACAAGAAAAGACGTAAAGGCTATCGTAAACTTAACGGTCACCGTCAGCAGTTTACAGAAGTCCTCGTGAAGGAAATCGTAGCCTAATTTATTAACCGATTAAAAAGACAAGAACATGGCACATAAAAAAGGTGTAGGTAGTTCGAAGAACGGACGTGAATCGGCAAGTAAGCGACTAGGCGTGAAGTTATACGGTGGTCAGGTAGCCAAGGCAGGTAACATTATCGTACGTCAGCGTGGTACACAACACCACATCGGTACAGGTGTTGCTCTTGGTAAGGATCACACCATCTACGCTCTCGTTGATGGCGTGGTGAAGTTTGAGCGTAAGCGTGACAACCGCTCGTACGTGTCTGTAGTGGCTGAGGCTTAATCCCCAACAACAACTACGGATAACTCTCAAACAGTAATTAGGAGAGAATTATAGTAAGGCTTGCCTCAGGACAATAAGCACCTAGGCAAGCCTTACTTTTTGTGACTTTGTGACGATCCTCGCTTAGGGGGCTTGCATATCGTCTGCTCCTCGAGAGAGGCTAGGGACGGTATTTAGCCCGAGGCTAAGGCTCTATGTTGCCGATGCTCGCAGAGGTTACGAGGTCGTTTTAATCCGAGGGATTAGCACCCTCAACAATGATGTACTAGACAATAAGGCATTATGCTAACGATAAAGCAAATCAAAGATAATCGCGAGGAGGTCATTCGTCGCCTTGGGAAGAAAGGCTTCGATGCCTCAAGCGTTATTGACCAAGTAATAACACTTGACGACAAGCGTCGCTCTTTGCAGCAAGCCCTCGACAACTGCCTAGCAGAGCAGAATAGCCTTGCCAAAGAGATTGGCGGACTAATGAAGTCGGGGCAAAAAGAGGTTGCCGAGCAAAGTCGTGCGAGAGTAGCCGACCTTAAGGTAGAGAGTAAGCAACTAGAGGACGAGAAGGTTGCCATCGAGCAAGAACTGCGTAATCTCCTCCTCACAATCCCCAATCTCCCTGCCGAGATTGTCCCCGAGGGTCGTCATGCCGAGGATAACGTAGAGGTTAAGTCGGGAGGTACTATTCCCTCACTCCACGAGGGGGCTGTTCCTCACTGGGATCTCGCTAAGGCATACGATCTGATAGACTTTGAGTTGGGAGTGAAGATCTCGGGTGCTGGCTTCCCCGTCTATAAGGGTTATGGGGCTAGACTACAGAGAGCCTTGATCAACTTCTTCCTAGACAATGCTCGTGAGGCTGGCTACCTAGAGGTGCAACCGCCCTATGTAGTGAACGAAGACTCTGGCTACGGCACTGGTCAACTCCCCGATAAGGAGGGACAGATGTACCACGCTACTGCCGACAACCTCTATCTGATACCTACGGCAGAGGTGCCTGTAACCAATATCTATCGCGATGTGATACTTAGCGAGGCAGAGTTGCCTATTCGTAATACGGCTTACTCGGCTTGTTTCCGTCGTGAGGCTGGCTCGTATGGTAAAGATGTGAGAGGACTCAATCGCTTGCATCAGTTCGATAAGGTGGAGATCGTCTGCATCGACAAACCTAGTCGTAGCTACGAACGCTTGGACGAGATGGTCGCCTATGTAGAGAGTCTAGTCGAGAAGCTAGAGCTTCCATGGCGTATCCTACGTTTGTGTGGTGGCGATATGAGTTTTACCTCGGCTCTGACCTATGACTTTGAGGTGTATTCGGCAGCACAGGAGCGTTGGCTCGAGGTGAGTTCGGTATCTAACTTCGAGAGTTACCAAGCGAACCGCCTTAAGTGTCGTTATCGTGACACGGAAGAGGGCGTTCAACTTGCCCACACACTCAACGGCAGTGCTCTAGCACTCCCACGTATCGTGGCTGCCCTTCTGGAGAATAATCAGACACCCGAGGGTATCCGTATTCCCGAGGCACTTGTGCCTTATACGGGCTTTAGCATTATTCCATTGAATAAGTAAAACCAAAACCAAGGGCAGAGTGCGTCACACTACTAGTGACACACTCTGCCCTTACTATACACAATGATATGACGAAAATAAGCGAAACTCGCATCGCCTTCTATGGGACGATGCCCTATGACCGTAAGACCTTCGACAAGATCAACGAGGACTTCGGATTTGATATTAAGTATTTTACGGGTAACGTGCATCAGGACAACCTAATCCTTGCCAAGGGTTGTCGTGCTGTCTGTGTATTCGTAAACGACAACGTAGATGCAACTGCGATACGCCAACTCAAAGAGTATGGGGTCGAACTGATAGCACTACGCTGTGCTGGCTTCAATAACGTTGATCTAGAGGCGGCTCGTGAGGTTGGTATCCGTGTAGTACGCGTTCCTGCTTATTCGCCTTATGCCGTAGCGGAGTATGCCGTAGCA
>JBHAFI010000089.1:0-38180 GCA_041856045.1 Porphyromonas sp.
AAGACCTCGGGGTGCGAAGCACAAAAACTATCGACAAGGAGCCTTAGTTGCTCTTGTCGCAATTGATACTCCGGGTGATCATCGTGTAGGCTACGATGCGACTCTTGTGCCTTAAGGCGTAGTACGTGCTGTGAGAGCATATAGGACGCATCACTCATTAGCCATCGAGCGAAATCTGCTGCAATATAATCTTGCGTTTGCTTAGAGGGGTGTGCCATATCCTCTGCGTAGAAGCGATAATCTCGCAATTCGTCTAGGACGATCTCGTAAGCCGGATAGTAGTGGTAGCGATCTGCTCCCAGAGCAAGGCGAATACGCTCGTCCATAAGCAATAGGGTGGCTTTGCTCAATTGATTACCGTGGGCTCCATCTCTAAGGTGGCGAATGGGGCTAATCGTTGTAATGATCTGCAAGTTGGGGCGTAATGCGAGCAGTCGCTCGAGTGTGGGTAGCACCCGTGCTACTAGTTCCTCTACAGACCACAGTTTACGGGCGAACTCTCGCTCGGGGCGTTTGTGGCAATTAGATACCACCTGTCCGCTCTCCAAGTCCTCGTAGATCCATGCCGATCCCCAAGTGATCAAGAGATAGTCAATATCGAGAAGACGTTTCGTTGCCTCATGATAACACTCATTCATAGTCGTCAAGGCTCTCTCAAGGCTCGCCCTCGAGAATGATCCGTGATGCAGTCGGCTATGATATAAGCCATTGTACTCGAATAATTCGTTGCCTTCAAGCGGTCTATTGTCCAGGATACGCTCGAGTACCTCTGCAATAGACGCAGGGTTGTACACGGCCCCGAAGGGATTAACGCTAATATGATGCCCAAGATGCTCAAGATACTTGCCGATATGCTCACTAAAGCAAGAACCTAGACTAAGGAGTTGGGATCCATAGTCTAGGCGATGTGCGATGGCTTCTGGTAGGCGTACTTTGGTTTGAAGGTTCATACTTTATACTGCTTCGTGTAAATGCTCGAGCCATATTTCTCGAATGGCAGCGATGTCCCCTAGTCCGTAGAGGTGGCAGTGCTTGTCGCGGTCGGCTGTATAGCCTGCCTGTTGGATACGGCATATCCAGCTTTGCTCCTCGAGGGCTTCTCCCTCTTCCCACTCCCCAGCCATATCGTTGAGTGCGTGGTCACCGGCTACGCTCATAAGTGGTAAAAAGTTTACCGCCGAGGGGCGAACAGCAAGGTTGTTTAGGTAGTCCTCGACCTCCTCATAGAGCATTCCCTCGTAGTCTACTGTACCGATAACAATCTTTTTGTCGAGACTTTGGAGGTATTCGTTCAGTTGGTCGTACTTGGCATTAGCCTCGGGGAAGTCGTCTGTATCGTTGCCGTGTCCCATCAGTACTAGTGCCTCGCCCGCCTCGAGTTGCTTGGCAAAGGCCCGATATATAATATCGCCTGTACGCTGTATATCCTCATCGCTACACAGCAAAGGCTTACCCACGCGTACGGGAATATGTGGATACTGCTCTTTGAACTTAGGTAAGTAAATATCGTGAATGAACGAGTACTCTAGACCTGGGATAATGTGAAGGCTTTGGATCAGAATATCCCGATAGCCTTTTTGACCCAGTTCGTCTAGGATAATATCAGCAGAGTGGTATTGCTCCCCTGTTTTCTTGAACCATCGTCTAGCACAGATACCGCTTGTGAATGCCATAAATATATCACGATCTGGATAAGCCTCGCCAAAGAACTGGCGAATGCGTGCGAAGGTCTCGTGCGGACCCGGGTAGGTACTACCGAAGGTTACCAAGATAAGTGCAGAGTCTTTCATCTAATTAAGGTTGGGTTTGGGTAAAGTAATTGGGCAGAGCAAAGGCTAAGCGTCTTTGCTCTGCCCAATGTTTATGAGTGGCTTACTTGTTGAACTTACGGCGTAGCGTAGCGATCATATCTTCGCTCATCGCTCGTAGGTCATACTGGGGCTTCCAGTCCCATTCGTTGCGCGCACAACTATCGTCCATTGAGTTGGGCCAACTATCAGCGATCGACTGTCGTAGTTCGTCAATCACAAATTGTACCTCAAACTCGGGGACAAGACGCTTAACCTCGGCAATGATTTCGTTTGGCTCGAAACTCATAGACGCCAAGTTAAACGAGTTGCGGTGTACTAGTCGGTCGGGGTTAGCCTCCATTAGTTCGATAGCGGCACGCAGTGCATCGGGCATATACATCATATCCATGTAGGTGCCGGGTTTTAATGGGCAGTTGAATTTACCCTCTTTGACTGCCGCGTAGTAAATGTCCACCGCGTAGTCTGTAGTACCACCTCCCGGAGGTGCTACATTGGAGATAAGCCCGGGGAAGCGAACCGAACGCGTATCTACACCGAAGCGTTTGTGGTAGTAGTCACTGAGCAACTCGCCTGCTACTTTGGTAACGCCGTACATAGTCTTGGGACGCTGGAGGGTGTCCTGCGGGGTATTGTCGCGTGGTGTATCGGGTCCGAACGCCGCAATAGAACTTGGCGTAAAGACTGCACATTGAGCCTCGCGAGCGACCTCTAGGACGTTGAAGAGCCCGTCCATACCTATCTTCCACGCTAGTTGTGGTTTAGCCTCTGCCACGGCACTAAGGAGTGCGGCAAGGTTGTAGATAGTGTCGATCTTGTGCTTATGCACGACCTCGGCGATTTGCTGGGCATTGGTGATGTCTACAATCTCACAAGGTCCGGTTTCTAATAGTTCAGCCGTCGGGGGCTGTGCAGGAATGTAGCCTGCTACAACATTACCGTTTGGCGAATGTTTACGAAGAGCCATAGTCAACTCTGTACCGATTTGGCCTGTTGAGCCAATGATCAGGATATTTTTCATAACCGATCTGTTTATTTTTGATTGGGTCAGTTAGATATATTACGTTAGTACAAATGTACTAAAATCATAGTTAATAGCACGCCTATTTTGGGATACTCTAGGCTCAAGGGCTAGAGAAATGCGAGATCTCTCCCGGTAGAGTACTGGCTTTGGGTCGCTCACAGCCCTATATTGTGCCTCTGTGCTACTTGCTGGGACTATCCGAGTGCCTCCGTTTGTTCTCCTCATACGCTACCGACTAAGGCTTGAGCGTATCTGTTTAATCTATCGACTTTTTGATGAATATCTGTTACGTGCTTACGCTCTAACAGACTGATGCTAGTGTTTGCTGGGCTATAGGTTTTGCCCGTTTAGGCTTGTGGGTCGTATTTTTTCGGTGCTTGGGCTGTGTCTACTCGGTGTAGACTAGGTGTCTAAGTAATTCCTCGAGAAGCACGTACCCCATCACCCCGAGGTTACTATCTAATGGCGATAAATATCGAACTAGTACAATCTACCCTTTGTATTGGTACGATGCATTGCGACGGCCAATAAAATCGGCAGGCTTTACTTGTTGTTTGTGAGGCTTAGTCTAAGCCCATCGCAACGATGCTCTACATCGGGATTAGTGCAGAAACGCTTCCCTCTAAACGATCCCCCGATATACCTTGGGAGGATTATAAGACTGGGCTGTGTGGGTTAGGTTTGTGCTAGACCTCGTAGCCTAATGATACTCGGGGGCTAATCTGATCATCGTGAGGGCTATTTGGTAGAATGGGGACTTAATGATAATCCCCAAGCACCTAATTATCTCTTAGGCACTCGGGGATTGATCTCTGGTCACGAGTCTTTACTTAGTCTAACTTCTTCGTTAGAGTAAATGAGGTGATGATCGGTTTTGCCTCGGGATTATCCTCGGGTATATAGAACTCACTCGCCTCGGGATACCAAAAAGCAAAACCAGTATAAGGGAAGGTATCTCCTGTCGAGCCCGTGTACACTGCATCACAAGTAAAGGTGAGCGACAGACGCCCTCCATTGGCGTACATTGTTGGTGCTTTGAGGTAGATGTCTTTGTTGTAACTGAGTGGTACATCAATATGCTCTGCATTCGGAGTAAATAGAAGTTGCACCCCGGGTAAGCCATCAATCTGCTCCATCATAGGGATACGTACGCCTCGTTTATCCTCATCAAACATCAGGGGAATATCTGCAATAAGCCCCTTGATAATATAGAGTTGGTCGGGAACTGCTGCAACGATCTCCACCTCTTGGGTAAAGGTGTCGTCAATAAATGTTCCCTCGAGGATATATTTACCCGGAATGTCCTCATAGTTCACCATCTCGACTATGCCCGACCCGTTGGGATTGCGTGATTGTTTGGCAATAACGCGCATACGATAGGCTCCGATGACGATCTCTACTGGTGCATCTCGTGCTGGTCCTTCGTTGTGAATGGCTGTGAATGTTATTTGTCCGTCAGCAATGCTATATGAGAGCCAAGCGTCACCACCATTTAGAATACGAATGTCGGGGGTTGCTTGTGCTTGGATAGCAAAAGATAAAGCCCCACCCTCATAGGTATAACTGAGGTGATCCATATTGGTGATGAAATTGACAGTCCCTAGTTGGGTCACGGGGATATTGATACGCTTGCCACTCTTAGCAACATTGATGTTGGACGAGCGTGAAGTATAACCCTCATACTTATCTATCACAACTTTGATACTCTTTCCCTCAACAGTGATCTTGCACCACTCTTGGTCGCTTGTCGCAGTAAAGCCCTCCTCCGAGAGCGTTATCAGTCCCTCTCCCCCGAGGTATGAGGTGGGGAGGGTCGTCGCTGTTACGTGGAAGGCCTCTTGCGAAGCAATATCCGACCGCTCACGGCAGGCGACGAGATTGAGGACGATAAACAATGCGAAACTATATATGCCGAGTAGTTTGATTAGTGTTTTCATAGTCCTTATGGCTTATGTTTGACGAAGTAAATTTTATCGAGCAGTGCGGGCTTTACATTGGTAGCCACTTGGTAATTACCCAAGAACATCTTCACGATGACAAATGAGCGTACGAGATCTCTACGCCATGCCCCGTTGTCTACCATTACATAGACATCGCCCTCGGCCTTGTTGGCATGGTTGGGATCTAGCGATGAGATCTGACCTGCTGATGCCATAAAGGTTTGGAGGAACTCTTTGCCTCCTTTGGCATTAAAGGGCATTAGGATATATCCCTCGTGATCACCGGGGATAGTGATTGGCTGCGTCATGATCATAAAAGCATCACGCTCCTTGTTGTACACTGCTGTAAGGCTGTACTTCATATAACTATTATCTTTGGGCGTAATGGTATAGGTAAGCCCCTTAGACTCTTGGAACTCTACCTCAACAGGGTCGAGTTTGGTGCCATCTGCGGTGTACAGATTGTGTAGTGTATAGGTACCGAGATATTTGGTGTATTGGGGATAGTAGGGATCTTTGCGTAAAGCCAAGGTTTCGTTTGACGGAGTGCTCCAAGTCTTCGCTTGAGGGTCCCACGACAACAAAGACACTCCATTGATCGCAGTAAGCAAACGTACGCCAGCCTCTGTATAAATATAAGGTATGGGCTGTAAGAAGCCATCACCATGATCTACGAGAAATCTGTTATAATCCCCAGTGTCGAAGTGCAAGATAACACTCTTTCCTCCGATACTACCGACCCAAGCATCAGTATTGTTGGTTAGTAGTTCGTTGATATTTAGAGCAGACTTACGGATCTTACGTACCGATTCGAGGTATGTTTTGGGTCCTTGGCTAGGCTTAAACATTCGCATCGCATTACCCGTTATCTTGCCCTTGAAGTACAAGGTGTCACTAGACGTGCTGTACTGAGAGACCAACTCGTAGTCACCCTCAAAACCGCGACCACGACCCCAACCACCCTCGACATCGGGGTCTGCAAAAATATGGTAGCCTTGGTTGTAGACCGAGAATGAGAGTACAGCCCCCTTGTCGCTACGTAGAAAATACATACTGCGGTACGACTCCACCCCATCACCATAAGGCATTATTTCGTTGGAGATAGTTGCATAGCCCTCTTTGTCGAACTTAAGGTGTATAATATACCCTCCAAAATGTTGCCCGATGCTAGGTATGTATTCGAGGATCCAGCCCTCTTCCGAGGACGCCAACTTATTCCTCAACTCCTCAATTGATCGCTCTATGCGTGTCGCACTATTCCCCTCAAAAAGATACTTCTCATCTTTGGTACACGCACTCACTACAAGTGCTAATGAGAGCATTAGAGTGAGCGTCCTGTATATTAAACTATATGCTTTCATAAATATAATCTTCTATATGATTATTACTCGATAGGGAAGGCCGTAGCGTGTGGGAATAGTTGGAGTATTGCCGAGCAATTGTCACAACGCTTCTTCCCAACGAAATCTTGCGTATTCAAGAGATTGGGCTGCTTCTCGAGTATATGCTTCGCAAGGCTTGCTCTTGCTACCGATATGGCTAGGTCCTCATTATTTGTCGAGCGTAATAGTTCTGCCCATTCAGGCTCGATTAGAGGGAGATAGCGTACTTCCGTAGTACGTCTTTGCACCTCCCTACGCAGTACGTCCATATCAATACCCCAAGCCTCGAGCATATACTTTTTCATAATTGCGATCTTCTGCTCCAACTTGCGTATACCCTCGGCACTGGCGACAGTTTTCATTGCAGCCATATTCGCCTCCGTTAGTGTGAGGTATTTGGCTGTAACCTCTGTAATATCCTCACCGATCTGGCTACCCGCGTAGGGTGAGATAAATCCGAGGTTGAGTGCTTCCTTTGCAGTGCGATTTTGCCACGATGTGGGAGCGTAATCACCTTGGCTAATGAGGTTGAACTCTTGTGGCCAAGCGATCGACGCATGCAGTATATGCGTGAACTCGTGGTGTACCATGTGTAGGTAGTATTGGTTGAGGTCGATAGGATTACGCTCATTAAGCCAGTTGGTCTGATAGAACGTCACCTTCAATCCGCCCTCAGCCGTGCCGAGTGTAATAGTTCCATCTTCATTGTAACTAGGCGAACCGATAAGCATAATAGTACGAGGAGCCAAGCGACGTACAAAGTCCACACCGATTACTGTAGCATAAGCGTCAAGCCAAGCGTGTTTGACTATCTTGGTTAGTTTCATACTTTGCTCTAGTTTGGCTGGAGCGTGGAAGCGAGTAAAGTCTAGTTCTTTATCGTCCAATCGGTATAGCACCTCTATATTGAATGGTGCAGTATAGTTGTCCGACAACCACTTCTCGTATACATTAGGTGTAGGGTCGGTAGTGTCAAAGACAGAAACGCTACGATCAATATCATCATCTTTGGCACAACTGCAGATCGATATGCAGAGGGCTACAAGCAAGATGCTCAATTTATATATATTCATAACCTGTTATATTCTAAATGTCCGACATTCTAGGGGTTGCTCTGCACGCCTGCGCTGATAACATCTCGTGGGATCTGTATTGCACGACGCTTGTCATCGGGGCTTAGCGTAATGCTGGGCTGATTGTACACCGTGTGTACTACCTCAATGCCGTATCTCTTAATATCCTCCCAACGCTGCCCCTCATGTACTGTCTCGATACGACGAGCGTGTAGTACAGCATTGACGATATGGGTCTGTGTGCCACTTACAAGGGTAAACTTGGGGCTGAGGGGCTTCGCTACTTCAAGCCTTTGGGTTGAAGCCTCAGCATAGTAGGCTGCAATAGCCGTAGCACTATAATCCCCCGAGGGTGGAGCTCCTTTTGATTGGTACCAAAGAGCCAGATCTGCTGCTGCTAAGTCATACTGCCCACTGAGTGTGTATGCTTCTGCTCGGTAGAGGAGTACTTGATCCCCCGAGAACGGAACTGCTACAACATGAGGATATCCAATGCCAGTAACCGAGTTGATATACTCAAAGATCTCGAGATACTTCATTAAGAACTGATTTTCGGTCTGACTACCCTCTCTCATGGTTCGGAAGAGAATGCTCCCTTCGTAGGCAGGCAGCGATCGTCCCCACGGTCCGGGGCTACGCAATGTCGCTTCTTGGGTTGTCTCGAGATGGTGACCATAGCGTCCGTAAAACATCAAATCTCTATGCCAAACAGAAGTCGTCGCTAGGAGCATTAGGTTACTAGGCTCGTTCACACTGATATATGCCATACCCCATTCCTTCTCACCTGTCGTAGTCTTGAGATAGTTGCCAATATTACGCAAAAGCGATGCCGGTGCACTACCTAATGCACGAGTCGCATATTTTATGGCTTCGTCCCACTTCTCGTAGTACAAGAAGAACTTTGCCGCAAATGCATTAGCCGCTTGTGTATTGAAGTGGTACTTGGGGACCTTGTACGCTTGATCGTTTATGAGGGGTAAGCCTTCTAGTAGATCTTTCTCGATCAAAGCATAAACTTCTGCAAGGGAAGCACGTGTATAGTGCACCTTGAGGGTTCGTTCGGGTGTTTGTACGTAGGGTATCCCCAGTTCGTTTGCTGCGGTCTGGCTGTTGTAGGCTTGACAGAATACATTGGCGAGAACAAAGTGGGCATAGGCGCGTAGAACGAGGGCTTCGCCTTTGGCGGCTTTTAGTTCGGGACTATTGCCGAGGGCTTGTATTGCCTCTAGTGCGTGGTTGGCCGACGAGATCGCCATATAATATGCGTCCCATATTCCCTGAGTATTGTCCCCTGATGGCTCCGTGTTCTCCTGCCAGAAATAGTTCTCTCTGACGTGTTGATTGGGAGATTCGTTTTGAAGAGGGCCATTATCGCGTACGTTGTCGGTGCGGTGCTCGAATATCGGAGCGGTATAACGATTTGGATATGCCGATACGAGCAATTGATACACCTTCTCGGGCGTATCAAGTTCTGTACGCTGATCAGGTACTGTATCCAAAAAATCGTTACAAGCCACCAAGCCTAATGTACAACAAGTCGCAGTGCAGGCTAATATGTATTTATATATTGTCTTGCTCATAGATGTAAAGATCAGTTATTAGAAACCTATGTTTAGTGTTAGTGTAAACTGCTTGGGGATCGGAGCCGACACACCCCCTGCGAGCAAAAATTCCGGATCTTGACCATTGAGTTTGCTGTCTGAGTATAGGAGCATTAGGTTGGTTCCTTGCAGTTTAACAGAGGCGTTCTTTATAATGCCTTTGCCGAGCCATTTGCTAGGCAGGGTGTAGGATAGTGATACTTCCTTGAGGCGGACAAAGTCACCCTTCGCCACTCGAGCGGTAGAATAGTTGTACGCATTATATCCTTGTGCAAGTCCGGGCGATGAGTCCATCTCGCGTCGTGTAGCGATTGTGGGGATCGTTGTTATTTTCTCGTCGCCACTCTGTATCCAGCGGTTGTTAAACTCTTTGGGTGTGGCGTCAAGGTCTGAGTATGATGCACGGAAAACGGGATTTAAGCGTACGACGTTACCACCTGAATAGGTGACAAACACATTCAGACGGAAGTTACCGACGTCGAAGATATTCCCCAAACTTCCATTGAATGTCGGATCGGTAGCACCCTCATACTTGAGGTAAGAGACATTGTCACGCTCTTGGAATATGATATTACGATAGTTGTCTTTGCTTATGATCTGATCTTGCACTCTAAACATAGGGAAGCCAGAGTCATCAAGACCGACAAAAGGAATGGAGAATAGACTACGCACCGGATAGCCCTCACGTGCGAAGCCCGAACCTCTGATGTAGTCCATAACAGTAGCCCGAGTTTTGAGGTCTGTTATTTCGTTGTGATTGGTGCCAAAGACAAAGTTCGTACTCCACTTGAAGCGTTTAGACTCTATATTACGAGTGGTGATCGATAGTTCAAATCCGTGGCTTTTCATGGATGCGACATTACCCATTCTTTGAGTCATACCACCTGCTCCTTGTGTATTTACAGAGCCGATCAAGTCGTAGTTATTACGTGTGTACCAATCGGCAGCCACACTGATCCGATTATCCAAAAAGCCAGCGTCGATCCCAAGATTAAACTCCTTTTTCTTCTCATAGGTGAGATCTTGATTTTCGAGATCACGAATGATGAGCCCGCTCTCTGCGACATTGGTAAGTGGTCGCCAAGGTGAATAACTTGTGATAATCACACGAGAGTTGGTAACGTGTGCAGGCCCTGCATCGGCTGTGAGTGAGTACGATGTCTTGAGCGTGAGGTGCGAGAGCCACCCCGAGAGGCTACTCTTTGCGAACCAGCCCTCCTCGTGTACATTCCACGCACCAGCGATATTGTAGGTCGGTAGCCAACGTGCAGAGCGTGCTTTCCCTAGTCTATTCGATCCCTCATAACGTCCCGTCCCGGTAATCGTGTAGCGTCCTTTGTACGAATATGTCGCCGTAGCAAAGAATGCTTGCGTGCGGGTGCGTGCGTTTATGAGGCTGTAATAGTCATCGTTCCCCTCACGAATACGCTTAAAGGCTCGGTAGTCCCAAAAGGGGCGTTCGCCATTATTATATTGCATACCCCAGCCATCAAAATTGTTTTGCATACGGTTTTGAGCATTAAACTCTATCCCAGCATAAGTATTGATGATATGATCCTCTTTGATCGCGGTATTGTACTGAGCCGTGGCACGGAAGTCGTAACTCAACATACGATAAGTCGTAGTATTGTAGAAGCCTCCTGCCGGTAGGATCGTGAAGGGTAGAGTATTGGGAGCATCGGGATCTCTATATAGCCAACTATTGCGTCGTACGATCGTCGCATCTGCCATGGCTCTGTAAGCCATAGATTGGTTTGAGAACTCCGTGATCTTATGCTCTTGCTCCGTAGACGAATAACGTACTGCTCCCAGTGCTTGTAGTGTCATACCGCGTATGGGCTTCCACTCCATTTGGCTTTGGAAGCGAATATCCAAGACGTTGAGATCTATGTAATTGTTCTCGAGTTCTTTGTGAATGTTGAAGGGCGAGAAGTTACGCGTGTACGATACACTAGGATCTAGTGTGCGGCTTGTATTGAGAGCATACGAATAGGGATTGATGTCGAAGGCTCTTGATACTGCTCCCGACACCACATCTACATCTTGACCAAGCGTCCCCGGGGCTTGTTGCTGGCGGTATGATACGTTGGCAATAATGTTGGTACTTACCCACTTTGAGATATTGTGTGTTGTATTGAGGTTGGCGGTATAGCGGTTTACCTCGCTTCCTTTCATCCAGCCCGGGTCTGTCATTACCGAGAGCGAGGCATAGGTCTGTGACTTATCCGTCCCAGAAGACATACTTACCGAGTGGTTCATCATTACGGCAGGACTAAACAACTCGGCAAACCAGTCGGTATTACGGTATTCGGCATCTCGCAAGTATGCTCTGCGTGCTGCCGCTGTATTGCTCAAGGCGTAGTGTCCTGTTGTGGGGTCGTACTGGTGGATCAAGTGATACATCTTCCCGAATACCCCACTATCCGGATCTCTAAATGTCTCAGCAAGGTTGAGCCACCCCTTGTCGTGGAGTTCTCTATAGACAGACATTTGGTTTTGTGAGTTCATAATGTTAAACTCACTATATGATGGGATCAAGCGTGATGTAAATTCACCCACATAGGAGAAACCGGCTGTTCCCTTGCGTCCTTTCTTTGTAGTGATCACGATGACCCCAGCCATTGCTTTGGCTCCATAGATTGAGGTGGCAGATCCATCTTTGAGTATCTGGAAACTCTCTATATCGTTGGCGTTAAGACCGGCTATAGCCGAACTAATAAGTGTTACTGCATCGCCCGAAGACAAGGCGTCGGGGCCTACCTCTACAATATCCTCTTGGATAACGCCATCTACGACCCACAGCGGTTTGGAGTTGCCATAGATCGAGGTTGCTCCTCTTACGCGTATCTTGGGTGCTGTACCAAAGGTCCCCGACACATTCTGCACCGACACGCCTGCAGAGCGACCTTCTAGGCCACGGCTTACATCAGCCAAGCCGTCGAGCTTGACCTTGTCGGCTGTAATTCTATCACTTGCACCCGTGAAGAGCCGTTTATCGGTGGCGACCATACCAGTAATGACGACCTCCTTGATGGTCTTGCTGTCGGGCTGCAACTCGATACGCATTCCGTCCTTGGCGACTATGCTGATCGTTGTATAGCCCATAAAACTGACGCGAAGTTTTGTCTTTCCCTCGGGAAGCGTTACGCGGAAGCGTCCATTCATATCGCTGGTCGTCCCGGTCGTAGTCCCCTCGATCTGGATATTGGCTCCGGGGAGAACTTCTCCCTTCTCATCAACGACTGTTCCCTTGACAACACGCCCGTTGGTCTGTACGGCAGTGTGTGTGTTATCGCTTGTGCTTGTGCTGTTGTGGGCATAGAGTTGCTCTACATCTAGTGTAAGGCCTATGCCGAGTAGTGCTGTGACGCATAGCGTTCGCTTCAGGCTACTTGCCCGAGTGTGATGAAATAATGATAGATGTTTTGCCATAAATAGTGTGTTTTATGGTGATTGTATTTGATCTTCGGATAGCCCCTCACGCAGTGATATTGGCTGTGTTACCGACTACGTAATGATCGCCTAGAGTCTAGCATAAGACGCTGTGTATTGTATGGCACGCACTTGCGAATAGGTGTAGAGTATTGTTGATGTTAAACTACTCGTTGCTGTGCTCGTTTGCAGTGTCCTCGTGCTGTCCTATTGGTCTACTATCCTTTGCTTACCAAAGGTATTGATATGTGTAGATATTTACAAATGTGTGCCAAAATTTAGGATAAGCGTACACAAAATGATATTTGTATGATCCGTTTATTCTGTTCTAGGGTGGCTAACTGTACGTTCGTTTGGCTTGGCTATATGGCTCAAGGCAGGACAAGCACTAGAGAAGTGCCTTAGACACAATAAAAATATACTGATCCAAGGACTCTCTCCGATGTCTGTATAGCCTACGGGTCGGCTTAGTTATCGTCAATCTGTCGCACTCTGCCGAGTAACCTCGCCCCCATTGTAGTTGTAGGCTTGTGGTATGTTGTTCTTTGCTTGCGTTGTTTTGTTTGTCCCGCTCCGTTTTATCGTTTGTGTTGTCATGGCTAAGGCTAGGGGGTGGAGCCTTAACTAGTAAACACGTACACGACAACCAATTCGACCGAGATGATTTACTTGTTCAAAATGAAGAGCCAACAAGTAGAGTATAGCCCCTCAATTATTCACCGCGTGATCGGCTATTATGATATAGCCATTCGTCAAGCGATAAGAGATGCTGTGGGCTTGGGGCGAATGCCTATGTACGACTCGTGAAGCCAAGGGGCGAAACCAATGTATTGTGCTATTTAGACCGACAGATTGTGTCATTTGTGTTGCTGTGCCTTAGCCTTGGAGAGGCTCAAATTGGGACTTGATGCGATAGAATAGCGATGTCGGAATAGAAAAAATCGGAAGATCCGAAATTTATTTTTGCTGTAATAAATGTCTACTTATTTGCGGTAAACTTATCTTTTGGATTAAAAATAGTATTCGGGTGCGTGCATCTTGTGGAATGAGCGTTTTTGCTCGAATTGTATAGTTTTTGTGCTTGTCCCCTCGAGAAAAGGGTCTAAATAATTCATTGTGCTGGATTTTGTGCTTAAAGGTGTAAGTATTGCCGTTAGTCCTTGTTTGCTTATCTTAATGTGCAGTGGTCGGTTTGTTGCTTTGCCAAGATGATAATCAAAATCAGAATTTATGAACAAGTGTGCTATCGTATTGAAATAATTCTATTAACTTTGCTCTCTATACACAATGATGTGGCTCCTTGATAAGGGGAGTTTTATTGATGATTTAGTTCAATATATAGTTATGAAGAAAACTCTACTCACTTTGGCGTTTGTAGGTGTTACAACTACAATCGTTCACGCTCAACAGCAAACAGTACGAGGTCTTGTCGTTGCTGCTGAAGATGGGCAACCTGTGATAGGTGCAACTGTCGTGGTCAAGGGTCAAACCTCTATCGGGGTCGCAACCAACGTTGACGGACAATTTACCCTAAATGTACCCAAGACTGCTACGAAACTTATCGTATCTTATGTGGGCTATAAAGCCCAAGAGGTTGAGATAAAGCCAAATCTTAAGATTACGCTCCAAAGCGAAGCAAAAACTCTAGACGATCTAGTGGTTGTGGGCTATGGCTCTGCACGTAAAAACGCTTCGGTGGTATCGTCTGTTGTTACCGTTAAAGCAAAAGACCTAGAGGCTAAGCCTGCTCCAAACCCACTAGAGGCATTGCAGGGTAAGGTGTCTGGTCTACAAGCCTTCACCAACTCTGGTGAGCCATCGGAGATGGGTAGTATGCGTATCCGTGGTAATAGTACCTTGAGCAATATCTCGGGAGCCTCTGAACCTCTATTTATTCTAGATGGAGCCCCCGTATCGCAGGCTACTATCCGCGGTCTTAACGCTAATGACATCGCCACACTACAAATACTCAAGGACGCTGCTGCAACCTCGATCTATGGTGCGCGTGCTGCAAACGGCGTGGTGTATATTACGACTAAACGTGGTACTGCTGGTGATCACGCCAACGTAACCGTTCGTGGTCAATATGGTATCTCTAATCTTGCGAATAGAGAGTACTTCGACTCGATGATGGATCGTGATCAACTCTCAAAGTATCTCGTAGAGATCGGTACGACAACCCAAGCAAATATGGATAAAGTACTTGCTACTTATCCCGGCGTTGATACCAATTGGGCAGACTATATCTATCAGAAGGATCGCCCCTCATACCAAACGGATATTGCTGTATCTGGTGGTGCAGGCCGTACGCAATACTACTTCTCTGCCGCTCTACAAGACCAGAAGGGTCTACGTCACGGCTCGGAGTATCGCAAGAACTCATTCCGTCTAAACCTTAATACAGAGATCAACAAGTACATCTCTGTTGGGACGAATAACTCGCTCTCGATCGATAAGTTTAGAGTAAACCCATACTCTGCGAATGCTGTTGCTGGAGGACTTGCTATGCTTATACAGCCATGGCTCTCTCCTTATGATGCAGATGGCAACGAATTGCCTCAAATCACAGGAACGACACGCTACACTGCGGGCTATCTTACAAGCAAGGATATCCGTAAGCAAGGTTATACGACGCTCAACAGCAACTCGTTCTTGCAGGTTAAACCAATTCAAGGTCTTACGTTCCGCTCTCAGTTCGGTTACGAAATACGTAATTACGAGTACGATCGTTTGCGTTTGCCCTCGTTCTTGGGAGCACTAAACAATGGTCTTCGTACACTAGAGAGTGGTAAGATCATTACTCAAAACTGGACGAATACGCTAGAGTATAAGTTCACGCTTAAGGATAAGCACAACTTTATTGCCCTAGCAGGTCAGGAGTTTACTGATTACGATTACAATTCATTCAGTGGTACAGGTCAAGGTCTTACTAATGACCGTTTGACGGCTATTGATCAGACTACAACTGAGAAAAACTTTAGCGGAGATACTCAGCAGTATGCTTTCTTCTCGCTGTTTGGTCGCCTCTCTTACGACTACGATGGACGTTACTTCGCCGATCTAACAGTACGTAACGATGCATCAAGCCGCTTCGGGGAGAACAACCGCAGTGCTACGTTCTGGTCATTGGGTCTTATGTGGGTTGCTAAGAAAGAAGCATTCCTCGAGAACGTAAAGTGGCTGAATGATCTACGTGTGAAGTTTAGCCTCGGCACACAAGGTAATGCCCAAATCGGCAACTACAACGCTTACGCTCTTGCGGGTGCAGTGAGCCAGTACAACTCTGTACTTGGCCGTGGTATTACTGCGGCAGGTAACCCCAACCTCTCGTGGGAAAAGCAGAGCTCGTTGTCGCTAGGTTTTGAGGGTCGTATGTTTAACCGCCTAAACGTTAACCTCGAGTTTTATCGTCGTGTAACCTCGGATATGCTTATGAGCGTACCATTCCCTTATTACACTGGCTTTATCGATTCAAACGGACGTAATGATATTATCCAAAACGTAGGGGAGTACGAGAATAAGGGTATTGACTTGAGCGTAAACTATGATCTTATCAAGGCTAGCAATGGCGATGGTCTATCGCTCTATGCCAACATTAACTACAATACGGATAAAATCTTGAGTCTATTCCAAGGTCTTAACTATTGGGCTAATTCAAGTTATAGCACGGGTTATGTCGTAGGTCAGCCTGTAATGTACTTCAGTCCTATTTGGGCTGGTGTAAACTCAGCCACTGGTGAGCCACAATGGTATGTACCGGGTAGTGACCCAGCGGTAACAACCAAGGGAACAATTACCTCGGACTTCTCGGAGGCACTCGAGCAAAATACAGGAATACGTCGTTATGCCCCTTGGAATGGTGGCTTTGGCTTGAATGGTAAGTACAAAGGATTTAGTCTTGACGCGGAATTTACATTCTCGCTAGGCAAGTATATGCAGTCAAACGACAACTACTTCTTTGAGAACCCAACAGTTTTCCCCGGTTTCAACCAACGTGAAACTGTGATGGATTATTGGAAGCAACCGGGTGATGTGACAGCCTTCCCAAGTCTAAAGTACGACTTTACTCAATTTGACTCACGTATGATTAGTAATGCTTCGTTTGCCCGTCTTAAAACATTGACTTTGGGCTACACGTTCTCGCAGTCACTTCTTAAGGGTCAAAAGATCCTCAAGGGTGCCAAAGTGTACGTAACGGGGCGTAATCTACTTACGTTTACCAAGTTCCAAGGTGTGGATCCAGAATTGGATACAAACAATACACTTGGTGCTAACCCAAATACCAAGCAGATCGTATTTGGTGTAGAGTTAAACTTCTAATTTTAACACAGTGATAGTAATGAAAAAGAGAAATATCATAACAGTAGCACTCGGGGCTTTATTCCTATCTACGGGCTTGGTGTCTTGTGACCTTGATCGTGAGCCACAGAGAGATTTGAGCCAAAATAGTGCTCTTCTTACCTATACCGACGCTAAGGCTTGGGAGGCTGGTTTGTTGGGTCGACTTCGTTCAGCACAGGGTGGGATATATACCTTCGCGCAAGATGTGCAGGCAGACGAACTAACAGCAACCGAAGAATACGGCAACACTTACGGTGCATTTGCCGATTGGAACAAGTTCTTCGCTGCTCAGTATGATAGTCGTGATGTATATGCTAATATGTACACTACGATTAAGAATGCCAACTATATGATCGAGAAGATCCCTGCACTTGCGGGGCTTACGACGGCAGAAACAACAGCTGTAAATGTAATTCTCGGTGAAGCATACTTTACGCGCGCTTATTTCTATCTCGAACTCGCAAAGCGTTATGCCAAGGCTTATGATAGTACAACTGCTGCAACAGACCTTTGCGTACCTCTCTTGCTTAAGTACGATATGACGGCTAAGCCAGCACGTGCTACCAACCAAGAGGTGTATGCACAGATCCTTGCCGACCTAGCACAAGCAGAGACTCTGCTCGCAGGTGTTGCCGGATCGGCTAATGCTTCTGTCCCAACACTTGATGCTGTTAAGGCTGTTAAGGCACGTACGCAACTATATATGAAGAATTATGCCGATGCTTATACTACGGCTAATGCTCTTATTAGTTCGTCTACTTATCCCTTGATGTCGGCAACGGCAAGTAATATGGCTGATATGTGGTACAATGATGGTGCAAGTCTGTCGGAGAGTATCTTCCTACCTGTCGTTAGTTTCCCAAGTGAAGCGAATACAACGACTATGGGCTACCTCACTCCTAATGCAGCGAAGACGACATTCGCTCCATCTTACCTCCCCTCTAAGACCATCTATGACCTATATGATAGTGCAGACACTCGTAAGGGTGTGTACTTCTTGACTGGGGCAACGTGTGTGATCGGATCGATCAACTATACAGACCTTGTGCTTGTCAATAAGTTGAAGGGTAATCCTTCGCTCGCAGCGACTGCACATGCTACTTGGGGCAAGGTGCCAGACGGACGTATGCGTCCCAAACTCCTGCGTATCGCAGAGCAGTATCTTATTGCTGCTGAGGCGGCTTACCATAATGGTGGCGATGCTTTGACTCCGCTCAATGCCCTCCGCCAATCACGCGGTCTGTCGGCTTTGGCTACGAGCGTAACGGGTACAACATTGCTCCAGCATATCAAAGATGAGCGTCAACGCGAACTAGCATTTGAGGGCTTCCGTCTATTCGACCTAAAGCGTTGGGGCGAAAGTGTGGTACGTAACAATCCACAGAAATCGACTGCGGGAACACCTTATATAGAGTCGCTAGCGGTGGTTACATATCCAGCGACGGACTTCCACTTCGTATGGCCTATACCGTATCAAGATGTGCAAACGGGTGGTCTAGTGCAAAACGCAGGCTACTAATCCGCGACTGCAACAACTATCGAGGGCTATGTCTAGAATATCTAGGCATAGCCCTCTTGCTTTGTCTTCCTAGTCCGAATGGCTGTTATGCTATTCGCCTGCTCTAGGGCTAATCTCGTCTACCTCTAGAGCGAGGTGTAGGGGGATCTGAACCCTCCTTGCTTTTGTCCTATCGTAGAGGAATGTTTGTTCCGCTACATCGCATTCGTTCTTCTAGAATAACCAAAATGCTTAACTAGTAGAATACAAATGTTTTACAAGTATAATAAGCACTCTATTTCTGCTCACTATCCGAGAGATCTATGATGCGGTAGTATCCTCAACCTATAGAGATGAAAAATTTTTCTTGACATAAACGCTTGTTTATTTGGATATATGAAAAAGTATGTATAAGTTTGCTCTCAGATTAAGCAGGTCGCTGATGTTTGCTTTGCTCCTAAGACATAAGAGATGATCGTGAGCAGTATTGCTCCCAAACCCCATATTTTAGTATAAACAAATCTCTTAATGTAAGTTATGAATAAAGCAAACTCTAAACTCCAGCAGGAGTTCTCGTATGATGAAGTGAAGGCTTATCGTGCTTTATTTGATCAACAGATTAAAGAATTAGACACAGAGGTACTGACGCAAAAGTTCAGCGACGCCCCTCAACTATTCTTGCATACAGCAAAGACTACTAAGAGTTTCTTGCTGATGGGTGATGAGCCTTTTGCTCAATTATGCCAAATCGTATCGACTGGCTCTGAGTCGTGCCGTTTGGAGGTGCGTGCTTGGGAGCGAATAAGAGCAAAAGAGATGGAGCTTTGGCAAGAGGTTGAGGCTGAGTGCTCCAACTTGCGTGACGAAAACCGCCCTTTGGCCGATGTACTACTCGCAGTCGTGTTTTGGCTCGAAGATTACCGATGGAAAAAGGGCTTCGATACGGGAATTGAAGAGGGTGTGTTAAGAGCCATCTACCAAACTTTCGTCCCTCTATACCTCTCCACCAAACACTCTTCTCAAGATGTATCTCCCCAAGATATACATACTCACTACCTCAGTATCTTGAGAGAGGGGGAGCAGTCTGCAATTAAACTTATTAAGGCTGTTGATCCACTGCTCAATGCTATCGCTTCGTGGCGAGAGTATTACGATGGTGTCGTGATGCTCTATTGCTTTGATCGTACGAGTTACATTGAGGAAGAGTCCGATGAGGTCTATTTGTGCCAATCTAAGGAAGATTATACCGCTTGGGCTCAAGATGGTAATCGGTACACTGCGATCAAGAACTACTACGGTCTTGATAGTGATGAACAGTTACCCCAAGCGACTCGATCACTATTTAAGGACGCTGGATTGACCAACAAGCATAGATTGGTTTTTTATTATAATATGGCATCGTGCTGTGCCTATTGTAGAGAGAACTACACGGAGTGTTTGATACCTTTTTGCCTACTATCTGATTCTTCACCCATCGGAGCGATGCAAACCTTATTTGCTCCGGATCAGTTGAGAGGATATGATATACTCCCCTTCGGCTTACATACGCAAGAGAGTTTTAACGAACTGATGAACTACGCCCTGCAAACCGAGGGACAGGACTTTTCAGACGACTTAAAACGCTTGTCCTTCGAGATTAGGGCGGACTTTGAGTTTGATCGCTTCAAATCCTTTGCTTATGATGCCTACAAAAAGCCCTTTATCAAACTGGGGGAGAACACCTACTTCTCGCCGATGATATTCTTTGCGGATATAGATTGGACTATACAAGCACTAGCGAATGAATTAGACTATCTCAATTCGGGTAACAATAACCTCTCTAGGAAGCAAGAACAACGTGAGCAGAGTAAGTTTCTAGAGAAGTTCTTGTCTGATACTATCCAGCGAGAAATCAAATCGATAACGAAAGTTGGTTCAGAAGAGGCTCTTCGTGATGCCTTAGGAAAGGATAATGGAGATATTGATCTTTTCTTTGAGGACGAGAATACGACACTCCTTATTCAGGTAAAAGGCTCGAAACTACGCTTAGACCAAGAGGAGGCTTGCTGTGAAAGAGATCAGTCGGAACAAAAAGCCTACGAGCAAATACGCAAAGCGGAGGCATATCTCCCCAATACAGAGTTTAAGCCAGAGGGGAAGATTGTTCGCTGGGTGGTATCTACCTCCTTTGAGGGGATTAACAGAAAGCCCAACGACGACAATGGCATTAACAAGGTTAATTACTTTGAGTTGTTAGCCATTTTGCGATCAGTACACTTGTCTAGTCTAGATGATTTGATCAAGGCTGTTAATAGTGACTATATCTTGAACAATTACTTGGGCGAAGACCCTTCAGAGCGAGAGGCGTTTAGAACACCATTATAGGTTTACATCGTAATATCTCCGTGCGACACCTTAAGAGGGTCGCACGGAGGTATCAGCAAGTCATCGGGAGGAACTATTTGGTATTTAGGGAAGATCTTACCTGTTTTTTAATCCAATAGTAATGATGAATACCAAACAATTTCCCGGGAGTGTGAACTTCCATTTACTTGCTGAGTGTAATATGTCTTGTCGTTATTGCTTCGCTCCGAAGCCCTCAAGATTAAGTCTGAATGAGCAACTGCAGATCGTCCGTCTAATCGGGGAGTATTATCGCACACATCAAGTGCCAAACGCCAAGATAACCTTTGTCGGTGGAGAACCTCTACTCAATAAAGGATTGCCTACTCTAATCAAAACGGCGAAAGAGTACGGGCTTACGACAATGATTGTTAGCAATGGCAGTTTGTTGAGTCGAGCCTTCTTTGACGACTGTGATGGATCGCTTGATTGGGTCGGACTAAGTCTTGATAGTTTGTCGATGCCGTGCAACCGACAAATAGGTCGAGTAGACAATAGAGGCACTGAGATTGATGAAGCATACTATCGCAAAATTGTCGCTCTAGTGCATGAGGCTGGTTGTCGGCTCAAAATAAATACAGTCGTCAGCCGATACAACTACGAGGAGGATCTTAATGCTTTCGTTGAGTGGGCTAAGCCCGATCGTTGGAAGATCTTACAGGTCTTGCGTGTCGATGGGGTTAATGATGCAGATGCACAGAGTTTCTTGCTGGAGTCGGATAAGTTTGAGGCCTTTGTACTACGGCATAAGCAGTACGCCCAAGTGGTAGAGAGCAATGCTGATATGATAGGATCCTATCTGATGATCTCTCCCGATGGACGTTTCTTTGACAATCGCAAAGGCTATACTTATAGTAAGCCGATCTTGAGTGTGGGACTAGAGGAGGCGTTTAATAATGTCTACTTTGATTACCAATCGTTTGTGGATCGCGGAGGTAATTATTGTGCGTAGGATATTCTGCGAGTGTGTTCTGGCCTAGACTAGGTGTATCGTCATTGTTGTGTCTGCTACCCGTACGGGGAGTGTGGGTGCAGCGTGCGGGGAAAGGTCCTCAAGCGAAATGGCGATATAGACCAAGGGGCGTGCCGAGAAGGAGAATTTCTCTGGATAACTATTAAATGGATTGAGCCCTTCCTAAGCATCAAATGCTTAGGAAGGCTTCGATCGTCTTATGCGGTAGTTACTCTTGCTCTATTATGCCCTTGGATTACCGTGGCTGGATAAGTTCGATGTAAGCCCTAGGCTATAATAATAGAGATCTCAAGCAAAATCATTTGCCTTAGTCCACAGTGCGAGCCAAGAGTATCTGCGAGGTCGTTCGTTACTTGAAGCCGAAACTTACCCCCAAGGTAAAGGCATTATAGTTGGTCTTGGGGTGTATGAGATAGGCTGCGTCGATAGACAAAGTGTTGAGGCGATAGCCTGCACCGACCGTAAACGCATCGTTCCCTTGCCCCAGCGAAGTACCCAAACGCAGAGATATAGCATCTCGCCAAACAGCCTCTGCCCCTAGAGCGAAGAGGTAGTGTTTGTTGTCATTCGCCTTTGCAAAGTAACGATGGGTCATACCAAGGTTTAGAGCCAAAGACGGATTTAGATCCATAGAGGTGCTTCCCCCGATGGCAAAACTCGCTGGCATACTCGAGGTATAGCCCGTCTCCCCGTACTGCACTTTGGCACCGATATTATCGGCAACAAGCCCGAGGGCAAAACGCTGGGTTGTACCCAAAAACACATGGCTATTGCGATAGTACAATCCAAGACTAGCACCGGCAGTGTAAGCAACCTTACCTATGTAAGACTGGATAAAATGCCCCGTAAGATAGGCAGACCAATGGTCATCGAAGCGGTAGGCATAAGACAGATCCACGGAGTAATCCATCGGTTTGATCGCCTTGCGTGTGCCTTGCTCGTCCTCTTTATAGGTCGTAAGCCCACGATAGTAACGATAGCCAAGCATCAGGGCGTGGCGAGAGCCGAGGCGATAACTAGCCGTAGCGTTGAGGTGTGCTAGGCTACTCAACTCCGACAAGGTGTACTTACGAGTCGATAGTGCTACATCAAGTTTGGTGCTGGATTGTAACGCCGAGGTCGGGTTGGTATATTGGTACATTGTCCGTGCCTCTCCAACGGAACTGCCGCCCATAGCACTCGTGCGTGTATCGGGGTTAATCTCTAGGAATGGTAAGGCTCGACTCTGTGCCGTAGCAACTGCACTTGCCGTGAGTGTAAGTCCCAGCAAGAGCAGAGCCTTAGTCTTGCTGTATGTAGATCGTATGTTAATCATAATGTATGACGGTGTCTAGTATTTGATGAATGCTTGTTTGTACTCCTTGCCCAAGGCCTTAACGTGTAGCATATAGTTGCCGCCCGAGAGTTTGCTAATATCTAGGGCGATATGCTTGTTACTACCCGTGAGCCCCGTGATCTTGCGGCTAAGGACAAGCGAACCCGAAGGCACTGCACGCAATTCTATTGTTGCCTCAGTGGCTTCGTTACTTAGACGTAGATTGAGTACATCTTTGGCAGGGATAGGATATACTTGGTAGACGATCGCATCTTTAACTATTTGTATTTGGAGAGTTGCTCTGCGGTCTGCGTTTTGGCTATCTGTTGCAACGAGTTCGATAGTGCCAGATCCTTGCTCCTTCGCTTGGATGTTGAGCATACTGCCCTCAATCGTCGCTGTGCATAGGGCACTATTGAGCGATAGGATACGATAGGTAATGGGGTGTCCGTCTTCGTCCGTGAAGTACTGCCCCAAATCTATTGACTGCTTACCCCCGGTGGGGAGGAAGAGTTTGGTGAACGGTGTTTGTTGCTTCGGAATATGGTTCTCGTATATCTCAAAGTTGATAGGATATGTGCTAGAGGCACCGAAGATATCTTTGACGACAAATTCTGTCGTGTACTTGCCGAAGATAGCCCTCGCCTCGATCGTGATGCTTACTTGGTCTTCATCTCGTTGCAGGATCACCCCACGCGTTTGTCCTCGTAGACTAGGAGTGAGGTCGTGCATATCTTTATCCTTGATCTTGAAGACAAGGGTCGCCGTCTCTGTTCCTGTTAAGCGAATGCTCTCGGGACCAGATACTTTCTCGATCGTGGGGGCGAAGTTCTCCTTGGTTGTAGCAGAGAAGAATGTCGGTTCGCTTATAAGACCCCATCTGTCTTGAGCCACAAGAGCGAAGTAGTAGGTAGAGTTTAGCTCGAGGTTTTGGAGTGTACGCTCTATTACATCTTGTGCCTTGTAGTTCATTGCCTTGTAACCGAGTTTGACACTTTCCTTTGTGTAGTTACTCGCTGTCATTGCCTCGCCCTTGCGGTAATATAGATGGTAGAGGCTTGCAGAGCCATCATCGCTGTCTGTAACGGCAGCCCACGAGAGTTTGATATTCGTGTAGTCTACCGTAGCCGTTACCTCGCCAACTTTATTGGGTGCCATCTGACGATTGGTATCAAAGACCCTCATCGCATCAATATAACCAACGCCCATCTTACCTACGTAGGTCGGATTGTTTGCATCTATATCTTGTGGGCGAAGACTATTAAGAAGAAGTTTCTTACACTCTTCGTTGGTGAAGCCTTGTCCACCAAACTTCGACACAATAAGCCCTGCGATGCCCGATACGTGCGGACAAGCCTGCGAAGTCCCCGACTTATATCCGTAGGTATTACCGGGTAGGGTGCTATAAATACGGCCATTAGCGAAGCGTAGATCCCCTCCGGGTGCCGTGATCTCTACCCAGTCCCCGAAGTTTGAATAGTCCGCCTTCTCCCAGTTGGGTGCCATCGCTGCTACGGCTACTACCGGAGCATAGGCAGCGGGATAGACGTGTGTCTCTGTGTTTTCGTTACCAGCCGCGAAGATAACAACTCCACCCTTCATTGGCGAATTGGGGAGTTGGTTGCCTAGAGAGTCACAACCTGCATACTGTATGAAGTAATTGATCGCCTCCTTGGTAGAGGGCGAGAGGTTACCACCGGGATTACCGCCCCAAGAGTTTTGGCTGATGACAGCCCCATTATTGGCTTGGTAGGCGATCGCACGCTCATGTCCGCCACTCTTATTCCCTTGGAACACTTGAGTCGGCTGTAAGCGAATGCCACTTCCTAGAGTACCATCGCCACCAGCAACACCTGCGATACCCTTGCCGTTGTTGGTGCGAGCCCCTACGATACCGGCAACGTGTGTCCCGTGTTCCTCTGCGGTGATAGAGTCGTTATCGCTGACGAAGTTGTAGCCATAGATGTCGTCTGTGTAGCCATTCTTATCATCGTCTACGCCCTTTTGCCCATTTAGTTCGAGTGTATTGACCCAGAGGTTCTCTACAAGGTCTTCGTGCTTTACGTCTACCCCTCCGTCGGTGATACCGATGATAACATTACTCTTCCCTGTTGTTACTGTCCAAGCCTCAAAGAGATTGATATCTGCCCCTGCTATCGATTTAAGGGCTATCTCCCCTGTATTGTAGTAATGCCATTGTTTGTATAGTTCGGGGTCGTTGTAAGGCATCGGTATGTTGCTACGTCCCTCGGTAGAGGCGGGAGTAGAGGTTGTGACGAACTCTCCTCCATAATTATCGTACACAGGTATCTCCTCGACGATAGATATCCCGGGGATATGACGTACCTGCGAACTAACACTGCGTAGCGAATGACTCTCATCAAACTCTATGTCGTACCACAAATGCAGGCCCGCACGCCTTTGTCTAGACTCAAACTTGGGACAAGGAGGGAAGACACGCTCAAAACTCTTGGCTCCGATCTGCTTGAGTAATTGATCTAGTTCGCTATTATGCTCAGATAGTTGGCGTAGTCCTGCCGCAGCGTTGGCTAGTTTGTCGCCGATCTCTCTCTCGAAGCGGACGCGTACTATCCCCTCTTGGCTTCTCAAACCAGTAGAGACGAGTTCGGCACTGTGCATCTGTGGCTGTGGCGTCCCGGGTGTCTCTACGATCTCCTTGGTACAACCGCCTAAGACTGCAAGCATAGCAAGGGCTATCGGTAGGCTGTATATGATCTTCTTCATAAATTATTGTATGAGTTGTTGGTAATTACCGCCTCCTCTAGAGTAGTATGTGTGCCTAGAGGCATACCAAGAGTTGTATCGCCTTGTAGACTAAGGTTAGCCCTCGGATAGTACTACTCTAGAGGAGTGGTTTTGTTCGGATAGATGTTTATTTCCTCAAAACTAGAGGTCGACGTTCTTTTCGCTCGTCTTGAGGGAATAGTTTGTCTAGTTCCTCCGTATCGATAGACTTGAGTGAAGATGTAGATGTCTCGGGCATAGGAGCGAACCACAACTCAAGTACAGGGTTGGCATCTCCCTCGAAGTGTGCAATACGCGTAGCAAGAACAAGTTTTTTCTCTCTGTTGAGGAAGTAATCTCTCTTCTTTGTATCATCGTATAGTCGATACTCAAAGCCTTCTCGAGTCATCAAGTCACGGAACTCTCGAGTGAGATAACGCTGTCCGTTGAAAAGCCAATATACAAGATCAAAGTCTAGGTAGTGATATTGTACCCCGATGAGTCTACGCTCGTTGTTCATATTCTTATCTGTGAAGTACTGTCTACGGAAGAGAACTTTCTCTGTATCGGGGAACTTGAAGACTAGCATATGTATACCATTCTTCTCATCTTGGAGTGACTCCTTATCGCTAAACTGACCTCCATTTTGACTCTCGTATGCCATAATGTCGTCTTTAGTAGCACCCCACGTAATGAAGCCATAAGGAAGACTAGGGAATGTCTTGTAATCCTTCGTTTGGTCGGGGACGTAAGTGAAGAGAATATGCCATCTGAAGGTCTTCTTAACCTCTGCAATTACCTTGAGTGTAGGGTTGAATACGCGGTTCTTACCTTGGTTCTCTGTGAAGCCATTGTCTTTGAGGAATGCGAGCAACTCTGCAAGTCCGTTGTTTTGGTCTAGTACAGCGTCACTCGTTGCATTCATCTGCACCTTAGTCATAATACCGTTGGGCTCAACGAAGTACCAAATATCAGTAAATGCCGCACTACGAGAGCGGAAGTCATAAGTCTTGACAGAACTACCGCTGATCTCACTACGACGCTCCTTCTCAAAGTTAAATATCGCATTACGCGTACCACGCTTGAAGTCTAGATAAGGAAGTATCCAGTACATAATCCCTTGCTGCGTGAGTTCGAACTCCTTGATCACCTTACCGCCCTCGGCAGCCACTCTGATCCTTGCCGTACGACTCTCACGTGTTGTGATCTCGTCTACCTCGATGGCTACCTCTTTTTTGTGGGGGCGAGCGATAGCACGTACCCACTCTTGGTCTGTAGATACTTCCCATTGTGGTGAGTTGCACTCTACGTCAAAGGTGTACTTGCCTTCCCACTGATTGACGGTCATAGCATCGGGGTGTAGTACAAGAGATAACTCTGAGGCTGGTTGTACCACTTGTACCTGTGAGATGGCTCCCGAGGCGAGTACGATAACGTTGGTACGTCTTTCCTCGGGGCTTGTGTTTGCCTCGGCAGTGATGCTCACGGCATTACCCGATACGTTTACATCGAGCCACGAGTCTTTGGCATAGGCGGTCACGTTACGCTGGTTGGTCGTCACAGTAAAACTATGCGTCAGCGTACCACTCTCAAGGACTATCGGACCTGTCTCGGATAGGCTAAGGCTTGCCTCTTCTATATCATTCTCGGGGGTGCAGGCTGTGGCTGCCAGCATCATGCACAGAAGCCAAAATAGAGTCTTTATCGCTTTCATGATATTTCTGATATTTATTGAGTTATGTGGTTAGTTTCTCTCTGAGGTTTAGTGATGTAGTCTGATCATACGTATGATGAGTTGATGCTCTTTCATACCATAATACTGAGCCCAGTGAATACGCATCTCTATATTTCTGGTTTTGTGCGTAAATACGTAACGTTTATGATCTATACGATCTAGGTGAGAGTACTCAAATCCTTCACGCTTTGTTAACTCAAGGAACTCCTCTGTAAACAATGGGTGTCCTCGATAATCCCAAAAAGCGTAGTTCATATTCTTGAAGTAGCGTACGCTCGTCTCGAGGATATCCTTTTCCTTCTCGCTGAAGAAATAGGCACGGCTAGGCTCCTCTGAGTCATCGCTATCATAGATAATGAAACGCATATCTCCATTGTCAAAGCGTAATCGTTCACGCTCCTTGCCCCTTCTGCCTTGTTCGTAAGTTACAACCTCATCAAACGTAACATCTCGATCAACGTTTGGCTCTGTACCAAAGGGGTAGGGGAAAGCCGTGAACGTGGGGTGTGACTTAGGTTGCTGGGGTTTGTATGTGAATAAGATATGTGGCGTGCTACCATAGTCTGGCTTGATCTCACAGAGTACACGCTTTGTAGGATTGTAATAAACGCGGTCTGTGGTTTGCTCCTCGGTGAAACCATTCTCTCGTAGCATCTCTACGATCTTGCGAAGGTGTTCGCCCTCGAGCATCTCCTTGCTAGATGCACTTAGTTGAGCGTGTATGAGTGCATTTTGATGATAGATCGTGTAGGATACATCGGGGAAAGCAGGGCTTTGTGTGGTGAAGTCCAACCAGCCAGCCTCAGCCTTCTCATAGGTCTGGAGGCTACGTCTTCTCTGCTCAAATAGTTTGATACTTGAGCGAGAGCCGTCCTCAAAGTCCATAAAAGGCATAATGTAAAACATAATACCCTCTTGAGTGACCATAAACTCTTGATCCTCGCTACCGTTTTGTAGTGACAGTTTGATCTTAGCCGTACGGCTCTCTACCTCGGTATTCTCATAGATCTCGATATTCATACTACGAGCACTAGGGAGAGCCTCTACTTTGAGCCAGTCGGCATCGGTTGAGGCTGTCCACGTGTTGCTGTTGGCAAGGACATCGACGCTAAACTTACCGCCCCATTGAGTGCTCTTGAGGGTCTCGGGGTATACTTGTATGACGAGTCCCGACTGCGACTGAATGATCTTGAGCGATTGCTGAGCACGACCTACCGATACGAGTACGGTACCTTTACGCTCGCGTAGTGTTTGGTTCTCCTCGGCTTTGATCGTGAGTTGATTGCCCTCGATCTTGGTGCTAAGCCAAGGGGCATTGCTGTTGGCGATGATTTGAGGCTGATTGGTCTCAATGGTAATGACTTTCTCAGAAGCCTCTTTGGTGAATGTTATCGTACCACTCTCGGAGAGTGTGAGGGTTGCCTCCTCGATATCGTTCTCCGGAGTACAACTCCCGAATATGAGTAGCATCGGGAGCAAGAGTAGAGTGAGTAATGGTGTTCTCATATAAATATGCTGATTGCGAATAATGATAATTGGGAACCAATACTATGGCACTTGTCGGGACAAGTGCGTCTAATGCTAGTATAGTGTTGTGTAGTAGCAGGCTAGTGCAGTCTATTTGTCGCTCGGGAGAGCGAGATGGCTGTGCTATTACGGTAGAGGCTACTTTGCCTCGAGGTTGTACTTGCACCTATGCCTTGAGGGTGCCTGTGGGTGTGTCTTTCGCTATGCTTAGCGTCAAGGATTGCGGTGGGTGTGTCGTGCGATACACACAAGCATACTCTGCCACCGATAAAGCACGACTTTAGATCCCGATAACAGGGCTAGCACGCATACTGTGTCTTTGTATTTCCATATAGTAATATAGTTTAGGAGTGAGTAATGTCCTACAAAGATATATAAATATCCAAATAAATAACAATGATGATATTATTGTGTATGTATTTTATTATGCTTTAATTCTGATGTTTGTCGTGCTAGTATTGTCGTATATCCTTATAGAATGGGCTTTCCTGCTTTTATAAGTGGTCTGTAAAAAGTCTTATTGTTCTTATGTCTTAATAATAACTCCAAGTGTGTATAGGGTTAAATGAAAATAACAGACAAGTATATTGTCTTTGTTTCTTGTGAACTTGTGCCTAGGTGATGCTACTTGCTCCGATATATCTGTGCATACTCTCTAGGGCTAAGGCTTTTTAGTGGACTTTCGTTTGCAGACTTGGCTTTGAGCGTAGACTTCTTTTTGATAAGACTGATGCTCTGATCTGATTGATCGGGTAATAGCGTTGTTTGAGGCTTCCTCCTCAAGGGCTGGTAGCGATCTAATGTTGAGGGGGTATCGTATGAATATAAAATAGAGAAGCCTTCCCTAAGGAAGGCTTCTCTTGATTGGTGCGGCAGAAGGGACTCGAACCCCCACGTCTCTCGACACCAGATCCTAAGTCTGGCGCGGCTACCAATTACGCCACTGCCGCAGCGGATATCAAGGTGTTGTTTCTTGATTTCGTTGCAAAGGTAGTGCATTTATTCCAAACTACCAAATCTTAGGGCGAAAAAGTTTGTTGCTGTCTTCTCCTCCCTAAACATTTGCGTGTGGATAAGTTTGTGTATAGTCGTTCTTGTGCCTTGTGAATGAGTGGGATATGTTGTGTATTAGGCTTTGATCTCCTACCTTGGTTCCTTGGATATGTAGAGTTGGATATATCTACGCAGATACGAATGTTGTGCCTCCCTCCTCTTCTTAGACTACCTACCTTAACGCTCTTTGGAGCGATTGACGAAGCCAGTATTTCTGTTTTGGTATATGAACATTGCTCTGAGGTCATAGTCGCCTAAGGGATATTAGGTTAGTCTATTTAGTGTAATGGGTTATGCCTGCTCGGGGAGTAAGCGAAGTGGGCTTATGTTGTGTTCGACTCTTGGATTATACTTTGCTCGAAGACTATCGTTGCTTGGTATACGACTTAAACTTATTCCGTGATCGGGGACTATTGCTGCGTGGTGTGGGTTTGAATTTAGGGGCTTGAGAGTGTGTATATCGAGGTTTGCCTCCTAGAGGTTGTTGGTCTGATTTCGTTTAGATGTAGGGCTTTTGTGAGTGTGCAGATTGTTCTAAGGAGAGTATGTTTATTTCGCCTTAATGGATTGAGATGCAACCTCTTGCTCGGCTAGGAGGTAGAGCCCTCGGAGAGCCTTTACTGATCGGGGTTATAACAAGATACTTAGACGTCATTCGAAGAGATACTTAGACATCAAGTGACAAGATACTTAGTCTTTGATCGACGTCTAAGTATCTCTTTATTTCACCCCAAAACACCGCTTCAATCCACTCCTAAAAATTGCATCATTACGCACACAAATCTCACACTCAAAGTTCTCTTAAATTCTCGTCCTTTCAGCCCTAAATATCCGAACAATTCAAAGCCGAGGATCGTATCATTTTTCACGCAAATATCTCTTCGGGTTAAGCCCAAGGATTTCATCGCTTCAACCCTTAATCTGTCTTCATTTGCCACGCAAATACCCCGAAACCTAAATCGGACTATCTCGGTATTCGACACGCACGTATCTCTCCCACCCAATCCCACATATTCCGCCTCTTCGGGGCTATAATTTTAGCCCTTTGACGCCTAACTTCGCCACAAGTTGGGGGCAGGTTGCGAGTCTTTGGAGGCGAGGGTGTCGCTTGGGGGAAGAAGAAAGGGGGGAGGATAGGTCGGAGTTAAGAGTTTTATCATTCAGCACGCAAGTAGCCAGACAAAGAAAGTCCGAGGACTTCGTTATTCGGCATAAAAATATCCCGACTAATCAAGTCGGGATATTTCGGTGTTCGTCCGCTTATATCTCGGGAATTGGCACTCCCATTTAGGAGCCAATCGGAGCAAAGGCTTTCGTCAAATAGTATGCAACTGACTCCTAAATGCCTTAGCCCTTAGATGGACTTTGTGTGGGCGAGTTTGGGCTTGTACTTCGACCTATGTTATTTTAGTACTTTGCTTTATGTTGTGTTTGTGCTTCGCTCTATGCTCGGGGGCTAAGGCTGGGAACTTAGATCTTGATCCCTAGTTCACGTTTAACTTCCCCGATGACGAATATGCTGTGCAGGCTACCGATACAACCCAATGCCCCGAGTTTATTAAGGACAAACTCTTGGTAGTGTGCCATATCCTCCACCTGCAACTTAATGAGGAAGTCATATTCGCCCGAGGTGTTGTAACACTCACGTATCTCTTCGAGTCGATGTACAGCCTCCATAAAGTCTTGGATAATATCAAGGTTGTGCTGCTTGAGGCGAATGTTACAGAGGACGGTCAAGCCACTCTTTAGTTTCTTGTGGTTGAGTACTGCCACATAGCGGTCTATGTACCCCTCACGCTCTAGACGCTTTATCCTGTCGTGAGTCGGGGAGGGAGTTAGGTGTGCGATCTCTGCCAACTCTTTGACCGTAAGGCGAGAGTTTTGCTGTAAAGCCCTTAGGATACGCAAGTCGGTGGCGTCTAGAAATTCGGTCTTATGCATAACTAATACTTATTGGAGGCTTTGGGGTAGACTGATGTCTTTGCAGTACTCAAGTTTGAAGACCTCTTGGTTCCAATGGTACTTGGGGTAAGTCGTCGTAGGCTCTATAACATTGTCCTCTGACCATACTAAGCCCTTAACGCTACGTGCGAAGAGGAGTGGCGTATCGAATGTACGGAAGACATTCCTCGCTATCGTAATGTCGCCCTTCTTACCTCCATAGAAAGGTACTCTCTGCTTTTGTGGCTCGGGGATAACAGGGTGCAAGGTGATAACTGCCTCGGTGAATTGGTATAGGCTCGTCAAGACATCGGTGAAGAGATTGTCTGTAATCTTTAACTTCTGTGTCTGACCACTCTCAAACCACTGATTACAGTCTGTGCTGGCTACAATGGCAGCACCCGATATTTGGTCGAAATGGTTATTCGTCACAAGAACCTCCTCGGGGGTGTTGAAGAGTGTCCCCCTTGCGCGATTGTTGCGGATCACGTTGTTAGTAAAGACTACGCCTGCTACCTTACGCATATTCTCTAGCCCTATGTGTGTCTCGGGCTTAATGTCGCGAGGCAAACGCTTCGTAAAGCGAATGCGGAAGACTTTGGCCCCTAGTGTCGAGGGCTTGTCTACCGCCTCGATAGACGCAATACTATTGAGTGTAGGGTGGCAATCAAAGGTTTTGCTGTATACAAACTGAACTGGGTCGCCTACGCGTCCCCACTCGAAGCCCCATGCCTGCGTATGCATATATTGCCCCTCGAGGGTATAGTCGTCTATACGCTTCGTCAGTTTGAGGTACAAGCCGTGTACGTTTATCGCATCGTCCATCATATGCTCAAAGAGGCTACGCTCGACAACGATCTTGCCACTACAACCCGAGAAATGTGTTGCATCGGCTTGAGCCGTGAAGTAGCGTGGATCGGCAGAGCCTTTGAGGTTGGCTCTGCTATGCCCACGCCTTGCGACATTAAAGGCACTTAGATGTACATCGTGGCTATTCTGTGCGAGGAGTCCCATACCATCGGCGTAGTGGACGTTCACGTTCTCGCAGTGTGTACGCTCGCTATTGTCGATGAAGATTGCGGGGTTTGGTCGTCCCCAACCACGCATAGCCACGATCATTCCGGGCTTAAGGCGTTCGTCCGCCCACTTGGGAGCATTCAACAGACCGTTCCCCAAGTCGCGTACCCCCTCGGTACTAAAGATGAGGTCGGAGATACGATAAGCCGTATGATAGTTGTCTTTATTAAAGACGATGCCTGTCTCGGGAACGTTACTCCAGTTGCTCCCAAAGGCTTCGAAGCGTTGCTGATCATTTATCCGCCACTTGACCCACTCAGCAGGGCGGAAGGTGATCCCCCCCTCTTTGCCCTTGTTGTCGATAACCTCCACTTGGCTGATCTGTGGCTCTACGAAGTCAATGCTCAGCCCCCTAAGGCTGATCCCTTTACTCCCGATGATGGCGATCGGTAGCATACGATCGCGGAAGATCAACTCCGACTGGTTACCCATCAAGATGATATTTTGCTTCCCCTCGATGAGTATCCCTATTGAGCGTTGCCCCACTTGGTCGTGATTGCTGATATAGACCTCTTTGCTCGGAGCATCTTTAGCCTCGAAATAGAAGCGTCCGTAATCGAGTGATACAAGGAGTGTATCCTGCTCTGTGAGTCCACGACTCTCTTGCTCGATGAGTTTGTGGATAAGTGGGGCTACGTTTTGACTCTTGTTGGGGAGGATACCATAACTACTTGCAAAGACGTGCTTCGTCTTGGCTGATACCCCAAGGACAGATAGGGCGAATAACCCTAGGGCGAGAGTATATTTTGTGAACATATTGCTATTGATTGATAAAAGGGCTACAAACGATCGAGCGATCGTTTGTAGCCCTACGGATTAGAATACGACAACCTCGTCGCAGAAGATAAAGTGACCTTGGCTACGCCCGATACTTGCCTTTACTCGTATGTACTTAGCCTCCTTGTTGCTCTCAAAGACGAAGCGTTCGAAGACGGGGCGTGGCTCATCATCTCGTGTCTTGGGCTCTAGGGTACCGAGGCTCTCAAAGGTCGTTCCGTCTTGACTGATGAGTACCTCAACGGTCTTGGGCATATATACCCACTGCTCACGCTCTGCCATAAATCGGAGTTCGATGCCTTGTACCTTTTGTGACTCCTTGAGTGTGAGTGTCACGTCCATCGGCTCCGTAAAGCCTTGCCAGCGTCCGTCTAGATAGGTGGGCGTGCCATACAAGCCGTCTACGAGGGCAGACAACTCGCCTGCGGGGTACTTCTTGTTCCATAGGCTGTGGTACTGCACGCTACTACCTATTGCTAGGTGTGCAGGCATACGATAGACTCTGTCGCTAGGGAGTAGTCGCTTGCCCTCAACGAATACGTTGGCTTTGAGGTCACGTGGTGTCTGCCCCTTATATATATAAGGTATCGTAGGGTCTAGAGCCTTGTCGCTAGTCGTAGGGCTAGCGTCCTCTGCGATGCGTACTACGGCATCGGTACGCTCGGGCAATAGTTGCAGACTGATGCTATTGTCCTTGGCGTTGTAGGTCTGATGTACGGTGATGCCGTTCATCGGGTAGGGTTTGTGTCCTCGTGCCGTAAGTTGCGGTAGATAGTTTGTGGCTCTACGGCGGAAGTCGTTGTAATCCTTACGCTCGTTGTCTGTCCAAGCGACCTCTGCAAGGGCGAGCACTCGAGGGAAGAGCATATACGATACGTGCTCGGGCGTGTAGACGTACTCTGTCCATAGGTTGGCTTGTACCCCTAGGATATGTTTCTGCTCCTCTTTGTTGAGGCTTTGTGGGGTAGGGTTGTAGCGATAGACTTTCTCTAGGGGGACGTATCCACCGATTGCTCTCGGTTCGTCTGCGGCTTCACTTTGGTAGTAGTCGAGGTATAAGTTGCCGTTGGGTGTCATGATAACGTCGTGTCCTGCCTTTGCTGCGGCTATTCCTCCGTCTTCTCCACGCCAACTCATCACTGTAGCATCAGGTGCGAGTCCGCCCATCAGTATCTCGTCCCAGCCTATGAGTTTACGTCCTTTGCTGTTGAGATACTTCTCTATGCGTCGTATCATATAACTCTGTAGGGCGTGTAGATCACTAAGGTTCTCGTCTGCCATACGCTGCTTACAGCGTGGGCAATTACCCCAGTGGTTCATTGCGGCTTCATCACCTCCGATGTGAATATACTTACTAGGGAAGAGAGCCATTGTCTCATCTAGTATTCGCTCAAAGAAAGTGAATGTAGCCTCATTACCGATACATACATCGCTAGCGTCTTTGTAGGTTGCTGTTGGGCAGATAAGATCGGGATAAGCGTGGATAAGTTCTGTGCTGTGTCCCGGCATCTCGATCTCTGGTACTATGGTAACGCCTAGTTTGGTGGCGTGTGCTACGACATCTTTGATCTCCTCTTGCGTGTAATAGCCACCATAACCCTTGTCTGCGGTAGTGAACTGTCGATCGCCACCGTGCCACCACTTGTCCCAATCGCTTTCTGTGCGGTAAGCCGACTTTTGCGTTAGGAGCGGATAGTGCTTACTCTCCATACGCCAACCACCTCCGTCTACGAGGTGCCAGTGAAAGCGATTTAGTTTGAGGCGAGCCATTTCGCTGATAAGACTCTTAGTATAGTCGGCAGGGAAGAAGTGCCTTGACACATCGAGCATCACACCTCGATAAGCGAAGCGAGGGCTATCTTTGATCGTACACAAGGGATAACGACCCTCCGCGTCACGCATTTGGCTGAGTGTCTCGAGGGCATAACGGAAGCCTTGGCGTGTCTTCGCCTCTATCGTGATCTGCCTAGACGATATGTTGAGGGTGTAGCCCTCACTATGCTGGAGTCGCTTATTCAACTTTAGTTGTAATGCCCCCGACTGTGTGCGTCTTTGTAGACGATGCTCTCTGCCTAGGTATTCGTGTAATATATTGCTTAGTGCTTTGCTGGTATTAGCGTCAGCGGTAATACTATAATTGAGTTGCTTGGGGAGAGCGAAGCGTCCACCCTGATAAGTCGCCTCTTGAGGCATCGGGATAATCTGTGGTATGTAGTCGCTCTGAGCCTTAGCACTCATCAGACCTACAAGGCACAAGACGGTAATGATAAATGGTTTAATACGCATATCTAGTAAATATATTCTGTTACTAAGGCAAAGATAAGGATAATAGCGTAATATCCCTAGCCTTTCTTGTGTCTAATTCTTTGGATTGGATCGCTCTGCTATCTTGGGGCTGTCTTGTCGCTCGTCTGCGGTACCTCTGTCTGCCTACTCTGTGTTGCAATCCTTGCCTCTTGGCTTCTGTTGTCGTCGCTCGGGAGATGTCTTGTGCTATGCTACTCTGCGACCCTTACCTTATTGATTGTCTTATGAATGTGACCGTAGGAATGTCCCCCTCTCGACTGATCCTCTCGTGTGTGGGCGACAGTCTATAATCCTTATTGAGGCAACTAAGGTATTTCCCCTAGATCGTACAAGTATCATAAACAAACCAAGCCTCGGCTGGAGTCTAGGACTTACCGAGGCTTGGCTATATATTATAGGTACGAGGGACTAAGCCCCGACGCTAAGAGGATATTTATAGACGATGATAAACCTCAACAAAGGGAAAGCGAAAGCGTTCGCCCCATACCCCCTTATCAGTACGCTTACCACAAGATACTACGAGGCTGATACGTGCTCCGCTAGGGAGTCGTAGGAGCCTACGTACACGATACTCATCAAAGCCCTCTACGGGACAAGTGTCTAGTCGCTTCTCTGCCATAGCAAGCATAAAGGTCTGGGCAACCAGCATACAACTCTTGTGTGTCTGTGTGTCTATATCGCTCTCCAATAGATGCCTAGGGATAGGGCGAAATAAGCCTACGATACGCGACAGCCCCTCACGTAGTAACCCAGCAAGCCCGAAGCAACGAGCGTGTAGGACGGGCATAATCTTGCCGTAATAGGTTTGGTAACGTTGCTTGCGATGCGTCCAGCGCTCTTGAGGGCTATTACGCTCAACATTCCCCATCTCAAAAGCCATTACACGCTTGGCATGCTCGTGGGCTTTGTCCTCTCGCGTAACGAAGATAACGAGTTGATCGGCTGTCCCTACTGCCATTTGATCGAAGCAAGCCCTAGCGATCTGTCCCTTGAGTACAGAGTCGGTAATGTGATAGGCTTCCCACAGTTGGAGGTTCGAACTAGTAGGAGCCAATTGAGCCATCTCTATGCACTCTTTGATAATCTCGGGATCTATACCCTCCTTGGGATCGTAGTGACGGATAGCACGACGAAAGTTTAAGGCTTCTTTTAGACTCATTGCTTATGTGAATATCAGATTTATATCATTATTTCGATACCCTAGTAACACCTTTTGTTAGGCTATTGTTTCTTGTGCCGTGCTTATACAAGGCTCGGTAAAAACATTAGCGAATAGACCTTGTTACAAGGCATAAGGCTCTTGTGTTCCCTCGCCTAGTAGCCATTGCTGAGTATCGAGGCATTATATATAATAGGCATAATTAGGTTGAAGCCGAAACACAGATCTCTTGCTAAGGCTCTATCGAATAGTTTTGTCCTAATCCATTCCCTCGAAGACCGAACTAATCCCATCTACTCGTCTTGTGGCAGTCCCTTATACAATCGATACGCTCGGGCGGCTATAATGTCTTCGCTTTATGAGCAACTTGCGTGGCAAATGGTAAAACACTTAACTCCGACCTATCCTCCCACTCTCTTTTCCGTCCATGCGACCCTTTCTCCCCGAACACCTCACCACTTACTCCCATTTTGAGCCGAAGTTAGGCATCAAAGGACTATAATTTTAGCCTCGAAGAGGCGGAATACGTAGGATTGGTTGGGAGAGATACGTGCGTATCGAATACCTAGATATTCCGATTTGGGTTTCGGGCTACTTGCGTGACGAATGACGACCGATTAAGGGTTGAAAGGGCGAGAATTTTAAGGGAAGATTTTCGGGATATTTGGGACTGAAATGACGTGAAATTTTCGTGTCAAATGAAGAGATACTTAGACGTCGAATGAAGACTAAGTATCTTGTCACTTGATGTCTAAGTATCTCTTCGAATGACGTCTAAGTATCTTGTTGTAACCCCGATCAGTAAAGGCTCTCCGAGGGCTCTACTTGCGAGCCTTCGGGAGTATAGGTTGTGCTGTGTTTCTCGTTTGCGTATTCTGTGCGGTGAGGGGAAGGTATGTAGGGCTTCGGTGGCGTAACGGGGTAGGGCTGTACGCCCAACCTTGTGAGGGCTTGAGTGCTAGTTCGCAGAGGTATCGCAATGCCTTTAGCCCAAGGATTGCGATAAGTATAGGGCTTCGGGTAGGATTAAATCTTGAGGTTATGGAGCCTTAGGTTGGGTTTGTTTGGGACGGAGCGTTTCGCCTAGATC
>JBHAFI010000090.1:0-13661 GCA_041856045.1 Porphyromonas sp.
CCTGCTGCCTATTACTTCCCCAACACAGCACGTATGTATGCCGTCGAAGTGTTGAAAGGCAGTAGCCAAGTACAGTACGGTCCCTTCACTACGGGCGGTGCTATCAATATGGTGTCTACCCCTATCCCCCATCGTTTCTCAATTAAGGCTAATGCCTCTTACGGCTCATATCGTACAGCCAAGGGACACCTAATGGTCGGTAATAGCCATAAGCACTGGGGCTACCTCGTCGAGTATTTGCGTTATAGCAGTGAGGGCTTTAAGGACAATCCTTGGTCTAGTGACAAGGGCTTCGTACGTAACGATTTGATCGCCAAACTAAGAGCCAATACAGCCCGTAGTGCTGGTATCAATCAGTCGATCGAACTGAAAGTAGGCTATGCAGACGAAGACTCCGATGAGACCTATCTAGGACTTACCGAGGCAGACTTTGCCCTCAACCCATACCAACGCTATGCTGCCGCCCAAGTGGACAGAATGCAGAGTAAGCACTATCAGATCTCTCTGCACCATCAACTTGACTTCACAAGCAAGACCAAGATCCTAACGCAAGCATATTACAACTACTACCATCGCAACTGGTACAAACTCAACGACGTAAGAGCAGGTATCGGTAAGTACGAGAAGAAGGGACTCAGCGAGATCTTACTATACCCCGAGACCAACGAACGCTATATGCGTCTGATACGAGGTGAGGAGGACTATGATGGGGAGGCTCTATTCGTGCGTGCCAACAATCGTAGTTATTACTCTCGAGGGATACAGTCACGTCTAGAGCATAGCACCCGTCTAGGGCGTGTGTATGTCAATCTCGAGGGAGCCATTCGCTACCATCAAGATGCAGAGGACAGATACCAATGGGACGATAGTTACGGGATTAGGGACGGACGTATGTATCTCTATCTTGCTGGGGTACATGGTGCTCAAGCCAACCAGATTACCTCGGCAAGTGCTTGGTCTAGTTATGCCCTAGGTAAGTTCGCTTGGGATAAGATGACCGTGACGGCAGGGCTACGCTATGAGCAGGTAAGTCTACACAAGAATAACTTCGGGAGCAACGATACCCGTCGCAGTGGACACCAACGTCTAGAGACACGCAACGAGGTACAGGCATTGATCCCAAGCCTAGGTCTTAACTACAAACTCAGCACTACTCTGTCGGCATTTGCAGGTATCCACAAAGGCTTCGCACCGCCAAGTGCAGGTACAGACCAGAAGGCAGAGAGTAGTGTCAATAGCGAACTAGGTCTACGCTATACAAGCGATAACCTCAAGGTAGAGGCTGTGGGCTATTACAATGCTTATAGCAATATGTTGGGGAGCGACCTAGCGGCTGCTGGTGGTCAAGGGACGCTTGAGCAGTTTGATGTAGGAGCGGCACGTGTCTATGGAGCCGAGTTTATATTGCAGTACAATCCATTGCCCAGTACGTGGAGAGTGCGTATGCCACTTCAGGTCAGTTATACCTATACGGATACGCGTATGTTGAGGGACTTTGAGAGTTCGACCTGGGGACAGGTGTTTGTCGGGGACGAGATCCCTTATATCTACAAGCACGCCCTATCGTTGCAGTGGGGCTTGGAGCATCGTCTGTGGGATATAAACCTAAGCATGCGTTACAACGGAGATATGCGTACTAGCCCGGGACAAGGCTTGTTGATCGCTCGCGAATTGGTACCTCAGCACTTCGTCCTCGACGCCTCTGTGCGTGTCCGGATCACACGAGGTCTTAGCCTCAAGGCAAACGCTGTCAATCTCCTTAATGCCAAATATCTTGTCTCTCGACACCCCTCTGGCTTACGAGCAGGTCACCCCCGTGGCTTCTATGTCGGGATCAACTACAGCCTATAAGGGCAAACAAATATCCTAGTAGATGATGAAATACATACAACATATAGCCTTACAACAGGGGAGGACTTTGTTTCTTCTCCTTGTTTTTGGCTTGTCCCTTAGTCATATTGTGGCTCAAGAGATAGTCGTGCGAGGCATTGTACGCGATAGTTATCGTCAGCCCCTTATCGGGGTATCTGTCCTCCGTGTTGGGACTAAGCAGGGGGCCATCACCACAGCAGATGGTCGCTTTACGCTCAAGGCTCAAGTGGGGGATAAGTTGCGTTTTAGTTTTATCGGTATGAAGACGCTTGTCCTTACCGTCAGCAAGGAGGAGATGCGTGTAACGCTACACGACAAAGTCCAGCAGATCGAGGAGGCTGTCATAACGGGTTATCAGAGGGTTAAGAGTCGAGCCTATACGGGGGCGACCAGCCAAGTGAAACTTGCAGACATTAAACTCGAGGGGGTAAGCGACATATCACGTATGCTCGAGGGACGTGTGGCAGGGCTATCTATACAGAATATATCGGGTAGTTTTGGTGCTGCCCCTCGTATCAATATCCGAGGAGGTGCCTCGATAATAGGGAATGTACAGCCTCTATGGGTAATTGATGGTGTAGTATATGAGGACCTCGTCAACCTAAGCGTAGAGGATCTTGCCTCGGGCGATGCCTCAACGCTCGTATCCTCGGCAGTAGCCGGTCTTAATGCCTCGGACATACAAGATATACAAGTCCTCAAAGATGCCTCGGCTACATCGGTATATGGGGCAAGGGCCTTGAATGGCGTTATTGTCGTTACGACAAAAAACGGACGACGCAATAGTCCCCTAAGTATGTCCTATGCCATGGAGGGCAGTGTACGTCTTATCCCCCGATACGAGGACTTTGACCTACTCTCTGCCTCCGAGACCTTGGGCGTCTACCAAGAGATGCAGTCCAAGGGTTACTTTGGTCTTGAGCAAATGCTCTATGGGCGTCGTGGTGGCATCTACCATCAGATGTATCGCCTCATCAGTAGTATCGACCCCAAGACAGGTACTTACTATATGGCGAATACCCCCGAGGCAAGGGCAGAGTACCTCAAGGCTCGTGAGCAAAGCGGGACAAATTGGTTTGAGCATCTTTTCCGCCTTAGCCCCATGACGAGCCACACCCTCTCCCTCAGTGCAGGGGGTGAGCAGAGTGCTACCTATGCCTCTCTTGCTTATATGCACGACCCCGGGTGGACGATCACTGATAAGGTCGATAGGCTAACGGCAAAACTCAAAAGCACTTATTATATCGGTAATAATCTCGAGGCAACGCTCTCCCTAGATGGGAATATGCGTACGCAAAAGTCACCCGGCACTATGCCCCAAAAGAAGAATACCATCGTCGGGGGCTATGAGCGTGACTTCGATATTAACCCCTTTGCCTATGCACTCTCTACGAGCCGACTCTTGCGACCCTACGGACCAGACGGATCGCTCGAGTACTATCGCAACAACTGGGCAGACTTCAACATCCTCAACGAATACAACAATAATTATATGGACCTCTCTGTCTTGGATCTCAAGGGACAGATAGAGGCCGCGTATAAGCCCCTCAAAGGCTTGGAACTAAGGGGACTCTTCTCTGTGCGTCGTGCTATGACCAGTATGTCGCACTACGTACACGAGGGTAGCAATCTCGTCAAGGCATGGAGAGCGAGCGAGACCCCCGGTGTAGCACGTGAGAATATCTACCTACTACGCGATCAAGACGATCCTCTCTCGATCCCTCGTGTAGCCCTAACGCACGGTGGTATGTATCTCAAGAATGACCATATCCTAACGAGTTACTTGGGACGTCTGTCTGCCGATTATAGCCATTCGTGGGACAAGCACGATATCAAACTCTTTGGCTTTACCGAGTTACGCTCTGCCGACAGAGAGTCTTCTCCCTTCTCTGGCTATGGGATACAGTACGACAAGGGTAATCAGATATTTAGCAATCCGCTAGTATTTGAGAAACTGAGTGATAGTGCTACTCCATACTTCTCGCTGAGTAGGCGTTACGATCGTGGGATAACATTCTCGACAAGTGCCACCTATGGTTTTGATGGGCGATATATCCTTAATACCGTCCTCAATTACGAGGGTTCTAATGCCTCGGGACGTAACTCTCGTAGCAAATGGCTCCCAACTTGGAATGTAGGGGCAAAGTGGAATATCGACCGCGAACGCTTCCTTAAGGGACAGTCCTCTATCAGCAAGTTGGCTCTAAGGGCTTCCTATGGTCTTACCGCCAAGATGAATGAGGAGGCTATCAACTCGGAGGCTGTTTATGTCAATGGACTCGTCAATCGCTATCGCTTTGACGACAGAGAGAATGCCTTACATATCCTACACTTGGAGAATAGAGATCTCACTTGGGAGAAGATGTACGAACTTAACCTAGGTGTCGAACTAGGACTATGGCACAATCGCCTCTCTGCCTCACTAGACCTCTACCAGCGTAATGCCTTTGACCTCATCGACCTAGTACGTACCTCGGGGGTTGGTGGGCAGTATTACAAGTATGCCAACTTTGGGGATATGCGTACACGAGGAGTAGAGTTTAGCATCAAGAGTCGCAACATTGATAGCGATGGCTTCTCTTGGGACACTTCGCTCGTTTTGAGCCTTATGAACCAAGAGATCACACGACTACTCAACAGCCCAAACACCTTTGATATGGTCGCTGGTCGCGGACGTGGTAATATCGTGGGCTTCCCCAAGGGGTCGCTCTTCTCGTTCAATTTCCAAGGGCTTAATAACGAAGGTTTACCGACCTTTGACTTTGGTTTGTATCCGAGCAACTCATCTCCACTATCTCGTATCGCCGGAGCCGACTTCCTCGACACACAATACTCCAAGTCTTACCTCATTTACCACGGTCCTATCGAGCCGACAATAACGGGAGGCTTATCCAATACCCTGCGTTACAAAGGCTGGGAACTCAGTTTCTTTGTCACTATGCAGGCTGGTAATAAGATCAGACTAAACCCAAGTTTTGACCCTGCCTTTGCCGACCTTAACGTCTTCTCAAAGGAATATGAGCGTCGTTGGCTCACCGCAGGGGACGAACTCAAGACCGATATACCGACTATCCCCTCAAGCGAACAGATAGCACGCTTCGGACGCGAGAGTATAGAGAAAGCATACAATACTTACAATTACTCGCAGATGAGGGTAGCCGATGGTAGTTTCGTACGTCTGAAGAATGTGACACTGGGCTATACACTCCCCATGGCGATCAGTAAGCGTCTGCACCTCAAGAACCTTAGCGTCAAGTTGAGTATCACCAATCCCTTCCTAATATATGCCGATAGCAAGTTGGGCGGACAAGACCCCGAGTACTATCGCTCGGGAGGGGTATCGCTCCCTACTCCCAAGCAGTACACCTTGACCCTTAATGTAGGTATCTAGGATTTATGCACACTGTATCGCATTGTGAGATGGGACAAGAGGAGCCTCAAGGGACAATGACTTACGCTTGAGGGCATCACATACTTAGATCTCGAGTGACAACTAAGTATCTCTTCACTTCACAAGATACTTAGTCTTGGATCGACAACTAAGTATCTTGTCACAAGCCCGATCAGTAAAGGCTCTCCGATGGGAGTATTATAGCCCCTAAGGCATACAAAATAGCGGGATCACAGAGGAGAAGGAGTGTGCAGGATAGCAAACTAATTTTAAGACTTTGTAACAAGCAAATAAACGTAGAGCATAAGCCCTACCAAGTACAGAAGATGAAGTATATATACCGATATAGATACCTCCTAGTCGTGGCTCTCTTGGGCCTAAACATATCCTGTAAGCATCTGGATACTAGCCCCGATGCTGCACACGATATTGAGATCAATAGTGAGGATAAGATTGCCGAGTTATTGACGGCTGCTTACCCCGATGCGAGTTATTTCTCTTTTCTTGAGGCACGCACAGATAATGTTGGCGAGCGTCCGCACGGTACACACTATCGCCTTGATGAGGCTATGTATTATTGGGAGGATTACGACCAAGAGGACCTCGACACTCCACTCTCTTACTGGAGGGCATGCTATAAGGGGATAGCACAAGCCAATAAGGCTCTCGAACTCCTCAAAGCATATCCCAAGACCGACCGAGTACGAGCCTTGTACGGAGAAGCCTTTATGCTACGTGCTTATCTGCACTTTATGCTCGTAACGATTTGGTGTGAGCCTTATCGAGGGGAGCAGACTACCGCACCTGGCATTCCCTACCTACGTCAGCCCGAGAAGCACGCCCTTGTCGATTACGATCGAGGAACTGTTGCCGAGGTGTACCGACAGATAGAGGAGGATCTACGACTCGGTATCAGTCTTGTTGATGATAGATATTATCGGGTACCACGCTTCCACTTTACCAAGCGTGCAGCCTATGCTTTTGCTTCGCGTTTTTACCTACATAAGGGGGATTGGCAAGCAGTAGTAGATTACTCCGACTACGTACTTGGTTACAACCCTGCCTCCTCTCTACGCTCGTGGCAACGTGATGTCTTGGGGGCGACTGTCAGCAAAGCAAGTCTACATCAGTACTACTTAGGTCCCGAGAGTCGAAGCAACCTTTTGCTCACGACGACCGAGTCACGTATTGCCCGAGATCTTCCCACCAAACGCTTCGCCCCAACGCTCGCTACCATCAAGGAGGTATTCTCCTCACATGGTATTGAGGGCTATGAGGCTTATAAGACCATAAACCTACTTAGCAATTACTACTTCCTCTCGTCACCCGATCCGGTCAAGAATGGGTATTATATCGCCAAGTTTGATGAGCGGGCGATGCTCGTAGATAATAGTAGTCTGCGTCCTCGCGATCTGTATGTTACCAACGTGCTACTCTCTAGTGATGAGGTGATGCTCAACCGTATGGAGGCTCTAGCGATGCTTGGGGATTACGATCGCTCGATAGAAGACCTTATTGTCTACCTTAAGGCGAAGTTTGGCGTAGATCTACCTAATGATAAAGAGCAAATACTCTCTACCTCGGGAGCAGACTATACGCGTTATACCCCTTACTACGGACTTACGATGCGACAGCTCGCTATGGTTAAGATCGTCCTAGGACTAAGGCGTATGGAGTTTTATGAGGAGGGTTTGCGTTGGCTCGACATCAAACGTTTCTACCTCCCCGTACAGCGTGACAGTAAGAGCAGTCTGTACCTACCTCTCGACAAGGAGGATCCCCGTAAACTCTTGCAGATACCTACCGAGGCGATCAAGCGAGGACTAGTACCCAATCCTAGATAAGTATGATGAGTAATAGATACAAGAGTACTAGAGCCTGCCTTATGGCTCTACTCATAGGACTAATGGCTCCCTCGTGTAGTCGTGATGAGGCGACAAACAGCGAGAGCGTCATAGAGATACCCAAAGAGCGACAAGACCCTAGTGTGCTTGATCGTTGGATAGATACTAATTTCTTACCCTACGGCATAGAGGTGCTGTATCGATGGGATAAGCACTCTGTCGCCTACGGGACTTATGCCTATCCCCCGACGACAGAGCGTGTGCTCCCCGTATTACAACTCGTCAAGTCGCTCTGCCTTGACCTATATGATCATAAGGACAAAGAGGGTCGCGACTTTTTATTGGCAAAGGTACCTTTGAGGATATACCTCTTTGGTGGTAAAGGGGTGGATAGTCGAGGCTTCGAACTCATCAGTTCGCCCCGTTCCTCAGCCCTCGAACTATACATCTACAACGTAAACAACTTTGACCCCAAGAGCGAGGACGATCTCTATGCCCTCCTACACTCGGTACATCACCAATTGATACGACGCTTTATGGAACTCTTCCCCTACGATAGAGATGCCTTCCGCCGTCTAAGTGACTATACAGAGGTTGGTATAGACCTTGCCCTCGAGGGACAGCGTCGGGCAACGACAGCACGCCAACGCTTTGGTGTAAGTGCTTTTGCCAATAGTGATGGTTTCTTGACTATTTATGGTATGCTCGACAGCGAAGCAGACTTTGCAGACATCATCACGGCAAACCTCTGCAATCACCCAGAGGAGATACGCTCGGCTATCAGCCGTGCTGCTGTACCGCTCCTTACTGACCAGGATCCCGAGGTCAATAAACGCTATGAGGAGCGTGCTAAGCGTGCAGCCGAGGCACTCAAGACTAAGCAGGCATTTGTCGAGAACTATTATTATCAAGTTGTCGGCAAGCGACTAAGCGAGATGCAGATACGTAGCCTTGGGCTCATCAACAACTACAAACAGACTTATCATGTGGGGCAATAGCAATCGTATATATAGTGGGGCATTAGCACTTGCCCTACTTACAAGTCTTGTGGCTTGCACTCATACCTCAAACGAACCCTCGGTAGCGGAGCGACTCAAGACAAGTCGCACAAGCCTCGAGGAGCAACTACGATCGGGATCGGGACAATGGGCTTTGACCTATTTCTCTCGCTGTGACTCTCTTCTCTTTACAAGTATAGACAGCCGTATAGGACACGGGGACTATCGAGAGCGTTACGGCTATGGAGGTCACTATATGACCTTGGCTTTTGACGAGTCACAGGTCGCTATGCGAGGCGACTGGGACTTATCGACCATCGGGACGCCTCTATACGCTCCCTATCGTATAGACCTAGGTACGACACTAAGCCTTAGTTTTACGCTCTATACTTACATACATCGCTTGGTGAATGATCGCTTCTCGGGTAGTGCCGACCTGCTTTATCAAGGTACAGACCTTAGAGGGGCATTAGTTTTCACGACCGATGGATATACCAACCCGGGACACGAATACATACGTTTGGAGCGTCTGCCCCAAGGACTATCTGCCGAGGAAGCCCTCACTAAGGCGTACGAGCATCGTAAGCGTTTTGAGGCTATGCGTAACCCTCAACTTCTCGTGCGTGAGGGCGAACGTATCCACTACCACAGCAAGTATTACCTCAAGAGCGAGGTAACGACCAATCAGCCCCTCTTGCAAGAAATCCTCGACAAACGCTACTACTTGTTTCTAGAGGCGAATACAGAGGATCGCTTCACGATCGAGCGAGATAGTTATCGGGGCTTCTCTGCCTTGGGTTCGGGCTATGTTGGTACTCGTGAGGGCTTGAGTTTCCGCCCGGGCTTTTATGTCAATGCCAACTTACGGATACATGACTTCACTCTTAGTGGGGATCGCTTCGTTGCCGAACTCGTAGAGGTCTATGACCCTATCCTACGCCGTAGCACGATAGAGAGTAAGCACCTCTATCCCGAGGGTCGGGCGACAGGCTTCGTTGCCGAGATCTACGATGCTCCCATACCTAGCAATCGCTAGACACACAGCCGAGCAGTGAGCAAGTAAGGCCCCGAGCAATCACTAGACAAGATAGCAGTGGTAAGATCCCTCGCTAAGTAGCCGAGGCTATGCGTCAAGCCTTGGCGGATAAAAATCAAGCCTTGACGCATAGACGTCACGACTTGATACATAAGCGTCACGACTTGACGGATAAGACCTATAAGTATAATAAGGGTGATAAGCCCAATATCCACCAATAACAAACTCAAACGACAGATACGATGATGAGATATTTTGTCCTCCTCATAGCCCTCCTCACTCTTAGTACCGCTTGTGAGCGTAAGTACGATGATAGTCCCGAGGAGGATTATGCCAAACTCTTCCCTTTTACGGGTATCGACAAACCTCAGGTTGATGATGCCTTGGTACTCAAGCAGTGTAATCCCAAGGAAGAGTTGGCTCTATCTATTTATGACCCCGAGAGCGATAAGCCCGAGAGTGGACGTGAGTATGAGGTAACGATACAGTATAGTTTCAGAGAGACGCAGACGGACGGCAGTCTAGTAGAGTACCCCTCCTCGCGTTTCGTAGTACGTTTCCTTGACGAGGCAGGTAATTACGTCCTTGCAGGCTCAAGTAGCAATACGAGCGATCTTGACGCTCTGATGACCAACGGCACAGAGTACAGCGTGACCTACAAGGCTCGTTCGGGTCAATTGCTCTATATTGCTGCCGACGGAGTGGCTCCACGTGGAGCGTCTATTAAGGTATCGGCATCGGCTCGTTCGGTCGATGGTTTGATCTCGATCCCTGCCTTAGGTACACATCAGTTCCAAAATAACGAGGGCCCCAATCCCTTACCCTATCCATACTGCGAATACTTGATATTACCCTAATGAGAAGACTACAACAGACACTACGCCTAGCCCTCCTATTAGTCCTAAGCCTAAGCCCTATCGCCTGCGATGATCGTGAGGGACAGACTATAGAGAGTGCGTACTTATATCCGATAGAGCCAGCCCCCAAGTATAGTTTCTCCCGTCACGGCTCTACGAGTGTAGACTATCGAGAGGTGGATCTCATAGAGGCCTCACTCTCGGCGATGTATCGCTCCTACTTGGCTCCTGCCAACGTAGGTAACGAGGCATTCTGGACAATGCTAATGTCTTACTACGAGCAAGGCTACCACCAAGGCTATGCCCCGATAACTTATGTCGCAAGGTCTACGCAAATGTCGGGCGATCGTGTGGCTATATTGGGGGACTTGCAAGCACTCCTTGATGAGATCGCACGTATCTCGGGTTATCCTCGGGACGGCAAAGCCTATGTACGCAATACAGAGGCAACGAGTGGTACACCCGGATATATAGGGAATAGGCATTACTATGTAGATAGCCGTGGCTTGGTCGTGGCAGATGTATATCGTATGTACACTAGGGGGGCGATATATCTCGATCAACTATACAATGTACATACGACCAACGAGGTGCTTTTCGCACCCGAGATAGAGCGTCGGCACGAAGACCTAGTACTCCCCTCGGGGAAGAACTATACAGACCTCGAGCACGCTTGGGATATGGCTTATGGCAACTACAGACAATGGCAGTCTTTGCTCAAAGGTGATGGCGTACCGCTCCTCAAAGGTAGAGAGCAGTCGCTCTTTGAGGCTTGGGTACGTGGGCGTGTACATATCGGCTACTACGACTACGTAAGTTTGGCTCGGGAACTAGAGTATATTCGCATCGAACTAGCAAGAGCCATCGCCCTAAGGGCTATCCACCTACTCACTGGTCCCAACACTATGGCTAACCTAGGCGAAGACGCACCCTATGCCTATCAGTCTATCTCACAAGCCATCGGATTGATATACTGCTTACCCTTCACCCGAGTGGCAGAGGGGAAGCCTTGTATGACCTACCTTGAGGCAAAAGCCCTCGTAAATACCCTACTTAGTGGCAAGGGATTATGGGACGTGGAGCGTCTTAAGGCAGAGGCAAGCCGTGAGGGTTCGCTGGCGTATGTGGCTCACCAACTCGCACAGATTGTGGGGCTAAGTTTGCAGTAAATGCAGACACTATTTATAAACTCTTAAACAACTTCAAAACAAAACAATTATGAACAAAACTCTGCGGCGAATGCTGGCATTCGCTCTCACCCTTCTACCCCTAACCTCGGCTTGGGGACAGAGCAACCTTATCAATAACCCCGGCTTTGAGGAGTGGGTCTCAGGACGTCCTAGACACTGGAATATAGACAGATACCTTAGTGGCGAACAAGTAACAGACAGTAGCAATGTTCGCTCGGGTTCTTCTGCTTTATCGATTTGGCAAACGGGGGCTACTTTCTCTCCAGGGTTGCATCACGAAACAGAGGGCTTTATGGATATCACAGGGATACAGCCTAATGTTAGATATACTCTCAGTTTTTGGGTAAAGGGAGATAAAGAAAGTTATTCTAGGACCTTACGTCCTGTAACCTTTACGTGGAAAGGTGGGGGGCAAGTGACGACATCAAATATTCCGTTCAAAGACTATTACGGGATACAAGTAACAACAGAATGGACAGAGGTAAAGATTAGTGTCGTATCGCCAGAGCACGCCAAAAGTTTGGTATTATCAATTAACGTACCCAATGGAGGATCTGATGCTCCTCGCCTCTTCCTCGACGACTTCTCTCTCGTGGCAGACGCTCCCAAGGTGCAGGCCCCATCAGCCCCAACTGCCGTAGCACATCAGCGTGAGTTGGATCTCACGTGGACGGCTATTGAGGGAGCAACCTACGAACTACAAATCAACAATAAGACCTATACCACTACGAGCAACAGCCTACTAGTTACTGGTCTAGTGCCTGCAAACGACTATACGGTTAAACTCCGACTTACTCAAGGAGGGACAACATCAGACTGGACGACCGCAACTCTAAGGACGGCTGCTCTGACGACCACTATAGACGAGGAGGGACGTACACCTTACTTGCGTACCATTCCCGAGTCTGGGATTTGCCCAGCAGTACTAGGGCTATTCTATAACGAACTACATAGCGATACGGCGACCTTCGTCTATACGCTAGATGGATCGGTCGTTAGCCCATCGGAGCAAGGGACGCTAACGCTCTCTCGAGGCGAACATTTATTACAGATTGAAGTCCGCGAGAGTGACGAACGCACCTATATATTGACTTACAGCCTAAACGTAAACTAAGCATTAGACAAGAAACAAGATGAAACAGATATATAAACTCGGGTACATACTCTTTGCTTGCGGACTTACGCTTATGCTCACGGCAAGTTGCAAGAGCGACAACGAGAGCACCTCTCCTCTACTCATAGGAGAGACGACAGACACTAGCGAGGTAAGGCTCTCTGCCTCTGCCGAGCGAAAGATTATCCTACGCGGAGGTAACAAGAAGTACGATGCCTCAATAGCCGATGCACAGATAGCACGCCTTACGATCGTCAAGGATACGCTCAAGATACAAGGCTTGCTCGAGGGTAGTACCTATGCGACCATTACGACAGCAGAGCATACACGCAAACTCAACATCATTGTTGAGGCACAGGATATATCCCTTAGCAAGACGGATATACTCCTTACGCCCGGAGATGTATCCGACATCGTCAGCGTTACGGGCGGTGGCATTGGGCTAACGCTCAAGGTTGATAACCCCGAGGGGGCTATTGAGACACCAACAATTGACAAGAGTGGCAAACTACAGATCAAAGCCAAGCACGAGGGAGATGCGACTATTACCTTTGTCGCTGCTGGCAAAGAGAGCCGTAGCCTTAGTGTTAAGGTGCGTCAGACCACGACAACGGATAAGTATGGCTTCTACAAGACAACTAATTCGACACCTTACAACGAGATGGCGACACCTCTGATTGTAGAGCGGAAAGGACTTGGCTACACCTTGTACAATACGGTGAAGCCTAATGCTAACACAAAGCGTCTATTCGTTGCTCTTACTAAGACGCCTACTAAGGACGAGGTTCTAACCCTCAATGTACGTTCTCATCAACTTGATGCTAGGTATCAATCTGGCGAATATCGTTTCGTTGTCGAGGACGTTAATGAGAAGGCTATTCGTTTACGCGGTGAGGGTTTCCGTCTAATACTCCCTCGCAAGTAAGGGTATTATTGTTCCCAGTGCTATGATAGCACGTCTAATCGCCCTAGGGTCTAAGCGTACATTATCCTTAGATCCTAGGGCGAAGTATTCCTTCGCAGCCCTTGCCTCTGTCCCTCCTCTCCCAAGTCCCTATCCATAGCGAAGCCAAGGATCCCCCTCCATCACAAACCCCTTAAATCCCCTTCCCCTCAAAGTAGCTCTCTCGTATTACAGAACCTTAGACCCTCTCCTTCGCAAAGTAGCCTCCGAGTAGCATAGAACCTTAGAACTCCTTCCTCTTCAAAGTAGGCCCCTCGGAGAGGTAGTGTTGATCGGACTTATAACAAGATACTTAGATGTCCCTCGAAGAGATACTTCACCTGAGTTCGGTATAAGAGAAGTCTTAATCCCTTGAAGATTAAGACTTTTCTATTGCATAAGTGGGAGATGTTTAG
>JBHAFI010000091.1:0-2648 GCA_041856045.1 Porphyromonas sp.
GACTTAAAATGATGTCCTTCTTGCGTCCGAAATGAAGTGATATTTTCGTGCGAGATGAAGAGATACTTAGATGTTGATTGAAGACTAAGTATGTTGTCAAGTGACAACTAAGTATCTCTTCGATGGACGTCTAAGTATCTTGTTATAACGCCGATCAGTAAAGGCTCTCCGAGGGGTGTACGGAGTAGTCCTCATACAAGGTATTCGGGTGTTTAAGGGTGGGGTATTCAGAGATGGGATATTCGAGGGCTTAGACATCAAGAAACGAAACAAGCAGAGAACAAGCAGACGGAGCGTGAAACGTCAGACCTTGTGCTAGTTCGATCAAGAGCGAATACCCAATACAGATCTGCCTTGATATGGCATATCTGTGTCGTATTTTTGTGCCTATCGCGAGCATAACAATGAGAATTAAGAGTAAGACGATGAAACAACAAAACGAAAACTTAAACCTTATAGAGCAACGGAGATATTACAACGAGCAGATCCTACAACTCCTCTACAAGCATCTAGTCACAGAAGACAAAGACCTACGCTTTTGCCAATTACTATCCGCCCTTAATCAAGGTAAAGACTTCTTTTACGAAGAGTCACAAGACACGTTCGCTCGCTTTAAGGCTATCTTAGCCGAGAAGGAACCATAGCAGTCTAATACGGGGTACTAGATTAGGCTACGGAATAAGCAGAAGAGGGATAGCCCCTTGCTTACGTGGGACTTATTCGGGTAGATTGATGAGGGCAAAAGTGTGCGATGTTTGGGGAGTATTAGAGCAAATGACGAGAGGTTAAGGAGCGGGATATTTGGGAATTACTCGGACAGTTCTGTGGGGACTAAGGTATGCAGTACTTAGGGGCTATTCGAGGAGATCTATGAGGACTAATACCTCCAAAACTTCGGAGGCTTGGGGACAGATGTATGAGGGTAATACACGTTCCAATAGCAAACGGAAGAGGGGAACCGTAATTCCTTTACTCGGGGAGGGCTATCCCGTTCGTCCCGAGGGCTATTGCTTGGCAACTCATTACTACCTAGCGAAGCCTACGATTGTCGGGAAACCTTCGTATCTTTGTGAACTACTTAGTATAATATGAATAGCGGTAGACAACGAAATATATGTATCCTAGGCTCAACAGGCTCGATAGGGACACAGACATTAGATATTATAAGGCAAAATCCCCAGCAATTCAAGGCTTTTGCCATTACAGCAGGACGTAACTATGAGTTGCTGATACAACAAGCCTTGGAGTTTCGTCCACGTTACGCAGTGATTGCCGAGGAAGCATATTATTGTGATGTTGCTGAGGCTCTGCGTGGGACAGAGGTAGAGGTGATGGCAGGGGCATACGCTCTAGAAGAGGTCGTAACACATAGTGAGATCGACCTTGTCCTCACGGCTATGGTCGGTTACTCGGGACTTCGCCCAACGATGGCAGCCATAGAGGCACGTAAGACGATCGGCTTAGCCAACAAGGAGACACTCGTAGTTGGGGGAGAATTGATTATGCCCTTGGCTAAGCGTTATGGAGTACAGATCATTCCGGTCGATAGCGAACACTCTGCTATATATCAGTGCCTCGTTGGAGAAGACGCACCCTTTGAGAAGTTGATCCTCACTGCCTCTGGAGGTCCTTTTCGCAAGCATAGTCTAGCCGACCTAGAGCGTGTAACTGTTGCCGAGGCCCTCAAGCACCCCAACTGGACTATGGGAGCAAAGGTGACGATAGACTCAGCCTCACTTATGAATAAAGGCTTTGAGATGATGGAGGCGAAGTGGCTCTTCGCTTGTGACGCCAAGGACATAGAGGTAGTCGTCCACCCACAGAGTATCATTCACTCGATGGTACAGTTTCGTGATGGTGTCCTCAAGGCTCAGTTGGGACAGCCCGATATGCGACTGCCCATTAGTTATGCTCTAGGACTTACACATCGAGTGGATAACGACTATCCTCGCTACGATCTATTCTCTAGGGAACTAAGTTTTGAGCGACCAGATCTAGAGCGTTTCCCCAATTTATCTCTCGCCTACAAGGCACTAGAGATCGGGGGCGTGGCTCCTTGTGTCCTCAACGCAGCCAATGAGGTGGCAGTAAATGCTTTCCTCTCTGAGCGTATGCGTTTTGTAGATATGCCACGTATGATCGAGTCGGTAATGGCTCGCTTTGACTATACGGTGGCGATCGACGCAGATATTATTGCCGATGTAGATGCCGAGGCACGTAGGTTTGCACAAGAATGGCAGGCTTAGTCCCGGGACACAACAACGATACAACCAACCAAAGATGAACGTAATACAACTTATAGCCTCACTCTCTATCTTGGTGTTTATACACGAATTGGGGCATTTCTTTTTTGCCCGTCTGTTTGGAACACGCGTAGAGAAGTTTTACTTGTTTTTTAACCCTTGGTTTTCCCTCTTTAAGTGGCAGTCGAAGCGTAGCGGTACAATCTACGGTTTAGGCTGGCTCCCACTTGGGGGCTATTGCCAAATAGCCGGTATGGTCGATGAGTCGATGGATACCGAGCAACTCAAGAGCGAACCGAAGCCTGATGAGTTTCGCAGTAAGCGTACGTGGCAACGACTCCTCATTATGGCAGGGGGGATTATATTTAACCTCGTCTTGGCATTCTTACTCTATACCAGCATAGC
>JBHAFI010000092.1:0-53446 GCA_041856045.1 Porphyromonas sp.
GAGGAGGAGAAAGCCGAAGCTCAATAACGACTCTAAATTAAATCCCTCACTACAACCTTTAGTATCTTCTTTTCTTCCCTTATTTCCATCATGAATAGATGCATCCTTAGTAGTATCACCGTACAACAAGGCTTATCACATAGACAACACTTAGAAAACATTCATACTCAAAAGGCATCAGAACAAAAACAAAACAACCATTTCTATCGCCTCAAACAAAACAACTTAGACTTATCAATCAAGTCAAAAGACAAATTTAAGTAGGTTTATTTTACTTCAAGATTGTTTAATAGAGATATAGTATATCATTATCTATATTTTTGCACCTAGTTCTAGAACATCAATTAACTAACCTATTTAAGTAAGACATGAAAAAATTACATTTTGGCTTTGCCCTTGGAGTTGTAGGACTCTTTCTAATGACTGGGAATAGTTGCAAAAACATGGAGGACGAAGTGTACAACCCTCAAATGGAAAGTAACAAGTCCATCACCAATCCTGATGCCATCAAGCGTTATCTATCAACACTCCGCTTGCCCTCAACAACAGTACAACGCAGCGACAGTAAAGACGGGTTTAGAACACTCTCTAATCATACTCCTATAGGTAGCGAGATAGTGCAGAGTCGAGAGCCCGGTGTTTTAGATGGAGTCCCCGGATATTGGGTTATTACGAAGCGTCGTTACCAAGCCTCACATGAGTTTAATGAAGCAATAGTTTTAGATCCCACAGCCGACATTCTATATCCCGGCTGTGTCCTCAAAGGCTCATCTATAGAGGATGGCACATATGCAGCCCTAAGCGATATTGAAGTTGGAGATATAACTTTCTCAATCAGCAAGGTTGTAGAAGCAGGCCAACCGGGAGCGTCGACCTCAAAAACAGTTCGCAATATACGTATGAGCGATTATCGTCAAGCATTCAACGATTGGGCTAATATCAACTATCAAAAGGGGGCTGTTACCTCAATGCATAGTATTGAGAGTGTAAACTCAAAGGAGGAAGCAAAAGCAAAAATCGGGGCTACATTCAAACATGAAGCCTTTGATATTGCTGGCAGTTTTGGCTTTGATTTTAATACGGACAACAATCACATTCTCGCCAAATTTATCCAAAAGCAGTATACAGTAACAACGGACATACCCAAAACACCGACAATCTTTACAGCCGTAGATCCTAGTTATATAAACGAGGTACAACCTGTCTACATCAGCAATATTACTTATGGCCGTATGATTTTCATGAGTATTGATACCAAGCATTCTTTAGCAGAAGTCAAAGCGGCACTAAACTTCGCGGTAAAGGCTGCTAACATCAATGGGGACTTGGAGCAATCTTATCGCAAGGTTTTGGAGAATAGTAAGATTAACGTTACTATAATTGGAGGACGTACAGCCTCACAAAATCTAGCATTAACTGACGGGTGGAAGGGATTTCAGGAATATATGGTGAGCAACCTTGAGATGTCCGAGATGACTCCTATCAGCTTCTCCCTCCGATATGCTGCAGATAACTCCATAGCACGCCTTGTCTCACAGCATCAATATGATATTATCAGCAAATCTTTTGTCAAAGAGTTTAAGGAACTTCATATTGTCACGAGACTAGATGCTCTACGAGGGACAGAAGGAGGCAGACTTCGTGAGACTGGGAGAGAATTTGAAGTATATGGACGTGGTTGGGCAAACTTCGGGAACAACCGCACTGATATATTCACCTTTGATCGACGGAACTACGTGAATGTTCGTAAAGGAACAGACTATACATCTACTCACGCACCAAATACAGAACTTGTTATCCGCAAGCCCGATGGAATGGACTTTGAGGAGTTTATGCGTACACGCATACGCTTTTATACTCACCTCAGAGACTATGACGCACGTATTATTGCTCGCAACGACAAAGACTATGGTGAAACATATCAAGAATACTCTATTGCAGATATTATCGCCAAACATAAAAGTGGAGAAAATAAGTTTGATGTTATTGCCAATGGATCTGGAGTACGTATGGAGGCTCGTTTTGATATTGTAGATATTTACTACAGATAGATGGTGTTGATAATTGGTTGGGAGTTGAGGAGTAATTACACTTCTCGACTCCCGGTCAAATTATTACTCACCTTAAATCTATTAACTTCAAACATTCAGAAGTATGAACACACATTTTCTACGCTTACGTTTTTACTTTACTATCATATCAATCTTGCTTACGTTCTCTGCCTGTAAGCAAGAGAAAGATATCGTAGATAGACCTACTCCCACTACCACACTTAACGGTGACGGACTTGTAACAGTACAAGAGGCTGAGGGTATAGCAAGGGCCTTTATTGCTCACAATTTTGACGCTGTGAGTTCGTTACGCTCTACTCGAGACTCTACACTCAAACTGATCTATACCGATTTGGGTGATCTCAGGACTCTAGAAAAGAATAAAGCAATCCCAACATACTACGTCTTCAACATCGATACGGTTGGTTTTGTCATTGTTTCAGCATCGGAGTCTACACTACCTATTTTGGCTTATTCTGAGGAATCAGCATTCTCTCCTACAGATATACCTGATGCTATGAAGACTCATCTGAGTAATATGACAGAGGAGGTTCGCTATTCGTTCAAATACATCAAAGCAGATCAAAGTATCGAAGCAATACGAAAAAAAGCAATAGAAGGGAACCTAGAGGGCTTACGCACAACACGCTCAGTAGCCCCTTTGCTTGGTCGTATCAAATGGAACCAACGTCCCTACTATAATGAATACTGCCCCGAGGGAACTCCTGTTGGGTGTGTTGCAACTGCAACTGCACAAATAATGAAATACTACGAGTATCCCGACCGAGGAGAGGGAGAACATTCTTACGTATCATCTTACGGGGTCTTGTCCTTTAACTATGATTATCCTATTCGATGGGATCTTATGCCTGCGCGCACTCTAACTGCAGCCAACAAACATGTAGCATATTTCAACTACGGTGTTGCAGTTGCCCTAAATATGGGCTTTGGGCCAAACGGCTCAGGGACATGGCAATGGCGTGTCCCTAATGCTCTAAGGACTTATTACAAATACCCCAACACTGTAGAAAACAGAGATCGCTCTGATTATACCTACGAACAATGGAAGGCTATCATTCGTAGAGAGCTTGATGCAGGTCGTCCTGTGCAGTATTGTGGTGGAGGTACTGGTGGTGCTCATTCTTTTGTTTGTGACGGATACACTGCCTCGGGATATTTTCACTTTAACTGGGGCTGGGGAGGTATGTCTGATGGCTACTTCTTGCTTCATGCACTAAATCCGGGATCCCTTGGGACTGGCGGGGGTGCTGGTGGCTATAACAACAACCAATCCATTGTCGTTGGATTTGCTCCACCCGAAGGACATAATCCGATAAACAGAGATGAATACTGTGAGTCTGGCTCTCAATACTCATGTACGACCTATATTTCTCGGGTATCACTCGGAGGTGTTGCTAACACAACAAACGGCTGTACTACCGGAGGCTACAGTCTATTTGATAATCTAAACATTGAGCTAAAGCAAGGCGAAGCATATGCCTTACAAGTTGCCCCGGGCTTTTCCAACTATGTATATCCAGAGTATTGGCGCGTATGGATCGATTACAACGGAGATAAGCAGTTTGACGATAGCGAAATTATCCTTGCAGGTCAAACAAACACCCGCTCGGGCTTAGAACGTACCATTACTATTCCACAAGACGCTCAAGTCGGGACAACACGTATGCGTGTAAGTATGAAATGGGGAGCCTACCCCACAGCATGCGAAGTATTTAAGCATGGAGAAGTTGAGGATTATGAGATTACTATCACGCGTAAGACCAGTCCTACCCCACAACCTAGACCAACGCCAGAGCCAGCACCCGGAGGCTATTGTGGGTCGCAAGGGTGGAATTCATGTAGTACCTATATTGCAGGGGTACAACTCGCTAATATCAACAATATCTCAGAGGGCTGTACCAAAGGGTATAAATACTTCGATGGGATTACGATAAAACTCGAGCCTAGCAAGCAGTACACACTTATACTCACTCCGGGGTTCCGAACCACAGCACATGATGAGTATTGGCGGGCTTGGATTGATTATAATGACAATAAAATATTTGAAACCAATGAAGTAATCACCTTTGGGAAAAGCAGTTTACGCACACCTTTGAGTAAAACATTCATAGTGCCAACTCATGCCGTTACAGCCAAAACACTACGAATGCGTGTCTCTATGAGTTATGATAGTTATGCCGAGCCATGCTCTGTTTTTGACCATGGGGAGGTAGAGGACTATAATGTCATTATCGAGAAACCTGCTCAACCGAGTCCAAGCCCTAATCCCTCTCCTAGGCCGACTCCCAACCCCAATGAGTACTGCACACCTTCATCACAAAACTCTACAGAGGCTTATATCCGCTTTGTCGAGCTTGGCAATATCGAGCATCAATCTACATATCATAATGGAGGATATAGCAACTTTACAGCCAAGTACACAAGTGTAGCCTCAGGAGGTTCTCTTCGTTACACTATTAGTCCCAACAACACGGGTACTAACCCTTACTTTTATAGGATCTGGATCGACTATAACAACAATAAAACGTTTGAAGGTAATGAGATTGTTCTTGAAACGAGTGATGCTCATTCGATCTATGGTCGCATTACCCTCAAACAAGGGCTAAAAAGTGGATTATACCGTGTGCGAATTGCAATGTCTACAACCCAATACTCAGATGGCTGTGAGGTTATAGATGCAGGAGAATACGAAGATTACTCTATATGGATACGTTAGATGCAATAGTTTTGATAGAACTGCATCACATCAGCCGAGTAAACATCAACTATTCGGGATGAATTGCATCATAGTGCGAGCTGCATACACGAATACGTCGTCCATATTACGACGAAATTGCTTCATAGGCTTACCATAGTGGCCTTCTGCAAGGGTTTACTCTAAATCTCTACTACAAGGATTGACGAGTATCTTTTGAGAAGCCTTGGTAATAGACCCACGCTAAAGCCCCTACAATCCATAGTCTCTATGGGCTGTAGGGGCTTTTAGGTCTATCTAAATTTATCCCCCCTTGAGATAACACCACACATCTGCCATAAAGATGGACTCCTGAGTGGGCTATAGCAAAAGATCTTCCATAAGATCTTATATCATTGAGACAGATGACAAATCACCGTAGAGCGATAGAGTGACTACCTGCGACTATTAGTAACCGTTAGAGAGAGATGCCAAGAGCCTTACATAGTCTCGAAAAGTAGAAAGAAACAAAATGGGGAAGCCTCAACACCTGACCTCCCCGCATAACCTATAAGTTCAGAGTGAACACTCCTCACTAGGAGTATAGGGCTTACCCTCTATATCATAACAAGGAGCCTCTTTGCCTTCTTCGTGTAAAAGTATTTGTATATACGGCTTCCCCATATCACTAAGAATACCCCAGTATACCACCTTAGTGTCTTTGGGCATTCCTTGGGATATTAACGTTTTCTCGATAAGGAGTGGTAGTTGATCGAGAAACTTCTGTACCGTCTTGTAATCAAAAGCAAGCAGACGTAACTTCTCATCATAGTCATCTACCGTGTAATACTCCAAGAGTTCAGAAGCCATAGGCATCGCAACCCGACTAAGCGTATCAGTTCCCCAAACATAATCAAAGTCTATCATGCTCCCTTTATTGGCTTTGTCCACAAACGACACGGATATATCCCCCGAAAAATTTTCACCCCCTGTGAGTGATGAAACCTCTATAATGAGTTTCTCGTCTTGCTTGATTTGTGCTGCCTCGAGCATATACTCTAGATAATACTCGGCATCACTAGGGTCTGTGCCGATAATCCCCTTGTTTCCGTCATAACTGCGTAGACCTTGCGAATGACATGCCCCAAGTATGAATACCATACAAAGCGTAAGTATCCATGGCAGTAATTGCGTCTTTTTCATTATCTGTAATTCTAATTTAAGTTCGATACAATCCTACAACTATCAACATCATAGTAGTCAGCACAAAGATAAGCATTTTTACATTCTCCTCTCAAAAGATAAATAAAGGGTATCGTTTACTAAACACTATTAAGGGCTTACTTATCTCCAATTAACGTATCCCCACCCACATCAGTAGCAGTGGCATAACGAAGATAAGTGTACAGCCCGAAAATACTAAGCAACAAGTCTTAACAGATCAAGATACACCCCTCGGAGAGCCTTTACTGATCGGGGTTATAACAAGATACTTAGATGTCCATCGAAGAGATACTTAGTTGTCATCTGACAAGATACTTAGTCTTCATTCAACGTCTAAGTATCTCTTCATTTTACTCGAAAATACTCTTTCAACTCGGTCTTCAATCTGACCTCAATCTCTACGCAAACACCCCTCCAATCCACTCCTAAAAATTGCATCATTTCAACCCTTAATATCCCTTTTCTCCGCAAGTAAGTATATGCCCCAATTCGGGGCTAAAGATCTCTTCATTCGACAGACGAATATCCCTTCAAATTATCCCTAAGTATTTCGTCAATCAACATATCGGAGGCGAGGCAATCGACAAGCAAGTTACGAGTTCGCCGAGAAAGAGGGTAACAAGGCATCAATTACAAATTGTCTAATCAATACGCATATACAGCGGGTGGCAACGACAGATAAGATTGCACGGCTTAACGAACCTATTATCCTCGAGTTTGAGGAAATACGTTAGGTGCATAGCATCGCAATAGACACATCGCAGTAAGGCAAAGGCTATATCCCGAGCAAGGGGTATAGCCTTTGCCTTAAAAAATGCTGAGATTTACCTGCAAACAAGTCCTTATCTAACCTATTTTTGTGCAATAATTATCGTACCTTTGTGTACGTAACAATAATCTTCAGTAACTAGGTTAAAAGTGTATGGAAAAGCAAATTAAGAGAGTTCTCGTTTCTGTGTATCACAAGGAGGGTTTGGCAGAGATCCTCGCCGAACTACACAAGGAAGGTGTTGTCTTCGTCTCTACGGGAGGAACACGCTCATTCATAGAGGAATTGGGTTACCCTTGTGAGGCTGTTGAGGACCTAACGCAATACCCCTCAATGCTCGGCGGACGCGTTAAGACATTACACCCCGCTATCCTTGGTGGTATCCTCGCACGTAGAGATAATCCCACAGACCAAGAAGAGATCGCTCGCTATGCTATCCCACTTATCGACCTTATTATCGTAGACTTGTATCCCTTTGAAGCGACAGTTGCCTCTGGTGCTAGTGCCGAGGAGATCATCGAGAAAATCGATGTTGGGGGTATCTCACTCATCAGAGGAGCTGCCAAAAACTTTGCAGACGTTGTGATCGTTGCTTCGCAAGCACAGTATGCTTCGCTCTACAACATTCTCAAGACACAAGGAGCAAAGACCACGCTCGAGCAACGTCGCGATTTTGCTCGTCAGGCTTTTGCTGTTAGTTCGGGTTACGATGCTGCTATCTTCCGCTACTTCGACAACGATGAGCAGACAGCCTTCCGCCCTAGTTTTGACAATCCTAAGCCACTTCGCTATGGAGAGAACCCTCACCAAAGAGGTGTATTCTTTGGCGACTTGTCACAATCGCTAGAGCAACTACATGGCAAAGAGTTGTCTTATAACAATCTACAAGACATCGAGGCTGCTATCCAACTAATCCAAGACTTTGATGCTCCTAGTTTCGCTATCTTGAAGCACAACAACGCCTGCGGTTTCGCTTCTGCCGATACTATCCTAGAGGCGTATGTAACGGCTCTTGCCTGCGACCCCGTATCGGCCTTTGGTGGTGTGCTTGTCGCCAACCGTCATATTGACCTAGCGACAGCAGAGCGTATCAACGAACTCTTTTGTGAGGTGCTCATCGCTCCTAGTTATGCTCCCGAAGCACTCGAGGTACTCAAGAGCAAAAAGAACCGTATTATCCTCATTCAAAAGCAACGTATCGAGACGAAGTGGAACTATCGCTCGATGCTAGGCGGAGTATTACAGCAAGAGGCAGACCTCGCTATCGAGCGTCGTGAGGACTGCAAAGTGGTAACACGAGTACAGCCTAGTGAGGAGCAGATCGAGGAGATGCTCTTCGCTGCCAAACTCGTCAAGCACAGCAAGAGTAACGCTATCGTGCTGGCAAAGGGACGCCGCCTACTCGCAAGTGGAGTCGGACAGACATCACGCGTCGATGCCTTGAAGCAAGCCATCGAGAAGGCTCGCAATTTTGGCTTCGAGTTGGAGGGAGCCGTGATGGCCAGTGACGCCTTCTTCCCCTTCCCAGACTGCGTGGAGATAGCAGCCGAGGCAGGCATTAAGGCTATTATCCAGCCGGGAGGTAGTGTACGTGATGAGGAGAGTGTAGCCAAGGCTGATGATCTTGGTATCGCTATGCTCGTAACAGGCGTACGTCACTTCAAACACTAAGGCTAAGTATTGTAGCGTTAGTTTTATACATTCGTAATTATTGATTTAATCACAGAGATATTGATAGATGGGATTATTCTCCTTTAGACAAGAACTAGCCATAGACCTAGGTACGGCTAATACGATTATTATCAAGGACGGCAATATCGTCCTTGACGAACCAAGTGTTATCTCCTTTGACAGCAATGAGCGTGTTATCGCCGTAGGTGCAAAGGCGAACGAGATGTATGAGAAAGGACACGACAAGATACGTACAGTACGTCCGCTCCGTAATGGCGTAATTGCAGACTTCAACGCAGCCGAGCAGATGATCAGAGGTATGATCAATATGATCAGCCCTCGTAACCGATGGTTCTCTCCATCGCTCCGTATGGTAGTCTGCATTCCATCGGGAAGTACCGAGGTAGAGATACGTGCCGTACGTGACTCTAGCGAACATGCTGGGGGACGAGATGTCTATATGATACACGAGCCAATGGCTGCCGCTATTGGTGTGGGGATCGATGTACTTACCCCCGAGGGACACATGATCGTTGATATCGGTGGTGGTACTACCGAGATCGCAGTCATCTCGCTAGGTGGTATCGTAACGGACGAAAGTATTCGCACCGCAGGGGACGAATTTACCCAAGACATTATTAACTATATGAGGGATACCCACAAGATCAAGATTGGGGAGCGTACAGCCGAACAAATCAAGATCAACGTAGGGGCAGTTTACAAAGACCTCGACAATCCTCCTGCCGACTATGAGGTAATAGGTGCCGATATGATGACGACGATGCCGAAGCGTGTTTCGCTCTCATATCTAGATATTGCAGAGTGTCTAGAGCAGTCGATCCTCAAACTCGAGACAGCGATCCTCAAGACACTACAAGCCTCAGACACCCTATACGATGACATCTATAAGAATGGTGTCGTACTTACGGGTGGAGGTGCTCTACTCCGTGGACTCGACAAACGCCTAACCAAGCGTTTTGGTATCGAGTTTAAGGTTGCTGAGGACCCACTACACTCTGTCGCCATAGGTACGGGCATTGCACTCAAGCGTGTCAAAGAGTTTGAGTTCCTTATTCGCTAAACTTAGCCTTTACTAGCAAACAGGTCGAGTGGTGTCTAGACGAAGACACTACTCGATTTTGTGCCTTAGAGTATGCAGAAACTTTGGAGTTTTATTGTCGAGAAGAAGCATTGGTTCTTACTGCTCATCTTGCTCGTCTTTAGTCTTAGCCTCTTCCTCAACGATAGTATGTATCGACGAGGGCTAAGCCTCTATGCACGCTCCTATATAAGCGGATACTGCAACGAAGCGATGACCTACGGCTATAGTTATATCAACCTTGCCGAGCGTAACCAAGTACTCCTTGCCGAGAACGCCCGTTTGGAGCAAGAACTCATCACTATACGTCGTCGTATCGCCGATGCTCAAGCCAACCAAAGCCTACCTACGTTCCTCCCTCTCGACAGTACGGGGATTGCTCCCTCCTTCGTTACGGCTCGTATCGTCAATATGCGTAATGAGCAGGGCGAAGCCTACTACATAATCAACAGAGGCAGTCGGCAGGGGATTAAGGTAGATATGCCCGTTATGAGTTCGACTGGTGTGATGGGGACTATTATGAAGGTCTCAAACAACTACTCTATTATTATCCCTATTACCAATCCTCGTATGAAACTTAGTACGATGGTGCGGGGCAAAGAGTACAAGGGCGAAGTATTCTCACTCGGTTATAATCGCCCCACACTCTTGGGTGGTGTACCTCTGCAAGCGTCGATCTCAAAGGGCGATACCGTGGTGACGAGTGGATACTCTTATATCTTCCCCGAGGGTCTGATGGTTGGGCGTGTAGAGGAGAAAGATACTCGAGGCGTCACAGGGGCTGCTAGTGCTTTTGGGACATTTCGCTTGAAGTTGGCAACAGACTTCGATAAACTCAAATACGTCTACGTTCTACTCACGCCCCACACGGCAGAGGCTAAGATGCTTGAGCAAACACTAATCGAAGGGGAGGAATAGACGATAAACAGCCGACAGAGGCAAAAAGTTGACGAGTCTACGGAGAAGAATAAATAATCCACAGAGGGAAAAACTAGATAACCCAAGAGGGAATAATAGCCCCCTAATAGAGAGCAAACGCAGATAAGGTAACAGAGGAGAAAGGGTGGTCCACTGAAGAGAAACCTAGACGAGCCAACAACGGAGGATAGACTGCCTACAGAGGAAAACAGAAGCGAGCCTACAGAGAACAATAGGTACTCCACAAAAGAGAACGATCACCAAGGTAACAGAGGAAAATAGATACCACACAGAGGACAAAAGCCAACAAACCTGTGGAAGGGAATAGATAAATCACAAAAGAGAAAAACAGACGAACCTACGGGGCAGAATAGACAACCCTCTAATGACAAACAAAGACGAGCGAGCAGAGGGCAATAGGCATAACAAAGAGGACAAACGAAGACGAGCCAAGAGCGGAGAATAGACAGAGGAGCAGTATGACACTCGGAGAGGCTACACAATGACGATAGACGCAGATGACGAATAAGACTAAGCAAACACATGAATAATAGTTACATACGTACCCTAATAGTAACGATCCTCATCATAGGACTGCAAGTATGGGTACTCAACCCTATAAATTTGTTTCGGGTGGCGACACCACTTATCTATCCGGTGCTGTTATTCTTGATGCCGATGAGTCGTAGCCAGATCCCTTTGTCGCTCTTCGGCTTTGTTGTGGGTTCACTACTAGATTACTTCGGCTTCACTCCGGGCTTACACGCCTCAGCCATGACAGTAACGGCATTCGCACGTTACTACTTTGTCCAACTCTCGACAGATGCCCAAGATAACCTCGATCACCTACCTTTGCCCAGCGTCCTCGGGACACGTTCGTTTGTCTTGCTGGCAGAGTTACTCCTTACCCAACACATAGTCATCTATCTCTTGAGCAGTGGCCTTCATGGCGATTTGCTATACAGTTTACTTCGCTTCGGGGCAGGCTATATCTTCTCGTATATCCTCTCCGTAATGGCTCTATTGAGCATAGGCTTACGGCTATAAGTTTTGTAAGAGATGCTCAACGACCAATATCACTCTAGACGCTTTTTGATGATTATCGCTGTGGTTGTAGTAGCGATAATTTTTGTGGTGCGTCTTTTTTACCTTCAAATCCTTAGTCCCGACTATAAGGCTCGAGCCGAACGTAATGCTTACTACTCCAAGATAGTACAGCCCTCTCGTGGTATCATCTACGACCGTAATGGCAATATCCTCGTAAGCAACAAGCCTGCCTACGACCTAATGATCACGATGTCTGTTGCCAAGAAGCATCTCGACACCTTGCAACTAGCACGCTTCCTCGGCATCAACACGCAAGACCTTAACGAGAAACTCACACGTGTCAAAGACCGCAGGGTCAATCGTGGCTATTCGCCCTATACGCCTCAGATCCTCATCAGCCAATTGAGTGAGTTGGAGGCTGCTCGACTCCAAGAGCAACTATATAAGTTCCCCGGCTTCTCAATCCAAAGTCGTACCGTACGACAATATGATTACCATCACGGGGCACACTTCCTCGGTTATCTCTCCGAGGCCAACGAGAATGACCTCGAGCGAGATAGTACCTTGATCCCCGGTGACTATGTAGGGAAGTCGGGCGTTGAGAAGCACTACGACGCAATCCTCAGAGGTGTCAAAGGCGAGGAGATACTCCTACGTGACTCTCGAGGACGTATCAAAGGACGGTACAACAATGGACTAAGCGACATAGCCCCCAGCAACGGACACGACCTCGTCCTCTCTATCGACTCGGGACTACAAGCCATCGGGGAGCGTATGATGCAAGGTAAGCGTGGTGCCATCGTAGCCATAGAGCCTGCAACGGGCGAAGTCCTAGCACTCGTCACAGCCCCCAACTACGACCCTGCCCTCCTCTCGGGTAAGGACAAGGGAGAGCGTTACAGAGAACTTGAGCAGACGCCCGGTAAGCCTCTCATCAATAGAGCGATTATGGGGACTTATCCTCCCGGCTCTACTTTCAAAGCAGGGCAAGCCGCTATATTCCTCGAGGAGGGTGTAGTAAGCCCTACGACACGTCTTAGTTGTTATGGTGGATACCCGCTCCTAGGGCGACGCCCCAAATGTCACGGTCACGCTCCATCGCCAGCGGTAGTATACTCGCTCACGACCTCGTGTAATGCGTACTATTGCTGGGGTATGCACTTCTTGCTAGACGACCGCAAGCGTCATAAGACGATACAAGAGGCTTTTGAGAATTGGAAGGAACGTATCGTTGCCATGGGCTACGGCTATCGCACCGGTATCGACATCTCGGGAGAGAAGCGTGGATATATACCCAACAGCAAGGTCTACGACAAAGCGAACAAAGGCAAGTGGACATCGGCTAGTATCATCTCAATATCAATTGGGCAAGGGGAGATCCTCACGACTCCGCTCCAAACAGCCAATCTCGCGGCAATCGTTGCCAATCGAGGTACTTGGCGACGTCCTCATATTGTTCACGAGATCAAAGGTCTACCGCTCGACACCATGTACACCAACGTACAGCAGACGGGCATCAAAGCCAGCAATTGGGAGTATGTCGTAGAGGGTATGTCGCAGGCAGTCAAAGCAGGGACTTGTAGGGCTGCCAACTTCGCTCCACGTGAGTTTGAGGTATGCGGTAAGACGGGTACAGCCCAGAACCCTCACGGACGAGATCACTCGGCATTCATTGGCTTTGCTCCTCGGAATAATCCTAAGATAGCCGTTGGGGTGTATGTAGAGAATGGAGGCTTCGGTGCCCGTTACGGAGTACCTATCGGACGTGTAATGATGGAGTATTACCTCCGTAAAGGAGAGTTGTCTGCGGCGGGACAGTCTGTTGCCAACTCTATGGCTCGCAGTTCGATTTCCTATTACCTTAATGATTAAGCACACTAAGGCTCGGAATTAAGGCAAGCCACGACAAACAAAAGACAGCCAAACAGACGAAGCGATTAACAGCCCTAAGGCTCGGAATTAAGGCAAGCCACGACAAACAAAAGACAGCCCAATAGACGAAGCAATTAACAACCCAAGACTCGGAATTAAGGCAAGCCACGACAAACAAAAGACAGCCCAATAGACGAAGCGATTAACAGACCAAAGGCTCGGCACTAAGGCAAGCCACGACAAACAAAAGACAGCCAAACAGACGAAGCGATTAACAACCCAAGGCTCGGTATTAAGGCAAGCCACGACAAACAAAAGACAGCCCAACAGACGAAGCAATTAAGCCCCCACCCCATGACAAACTACCGTACAGACTCCCTCTGGAAAGCCCTCGATTGGTGGACAATCCTCATATACCTGATACTCGTTATTGCAGGTTGGTTCACGATCTGTGGAGCGACCTACAACTTTGATATGGAGGAATTACTTGCTCCCGGCAGTAGACCTATGATGCAGGCTATATGGATTGGGCTAGGACTCGTAATAGCCTTCGCTGTGCTGATGGTAAACTCGAGTCTGTTTGAGACCAGTGCTCCCGTCCTCTACGGCCTAATGCTCCTACTCTGCCTTGTAACGATATTCGTAGCACCCGACATCAAGGGCTCTCGCTCTTGGCTCGTAATAGGGCCGTTACGATTACAGCCAGCAGAGTTTACCAAGGTTGCTACGGCTCTGACGCTTGCTTGGCTATGTAACAAGTATGACTTTGAGATTGGTTCGACTCGTAGTTACGCTATACTCTCGTCAATCATACTCGTCCCTGTCTTGCTCATCATCGGGCAGAGTGAGACTGGGTCTGCTCTCGTCTTTTTTGCTCTTTTCTTGGCACTATATCGTGAGGGCTTTACCGGCTTGTTTATGGGTCTAGGCGGTGCTGTCGTGACCTACTTTGTCTCGGCACTTGTTTTTGCCGAGCATAATTGGTGGGGCGGTACGAGTGCTGATTGGTTCGTAGTCCTCAACCTAATTATTCTCTATACGATCATCTTCGTTGCTATCTACGGACGACGTATCGAGCGTCTTGTCCTATGGTCTAGTATTGGTATCGTACTCACCGAGTTGGTCGCAATCCTCGTGAGTATCTATTTCTTCCCCTTTGATGTATCGTGGCTTGTCCTTGCTATACTCGTTCTCTGTGTCGGCTATCTGCTTTATTCTGCTCTTAGGGAGAGCCTAAGTTCATATCTGCTGATCGGTCTATTCTCGCTCGGGTCGCTGGGCTTCTTTTTCTCGACGAGTTATGTTTTCAACGAGATACTACAGCCTCACCAGCAGGTACGTATCCGCCTAGCCCTTGGTATCGAGGACGACCTTAGGGGCAAGGGCTACAACGTAGACCAATCGAAGATAGCCATAGGCTCGGGAGGCTTCCTCGGTAAGGGCTTCTTGGAGGGAACACAAACGAAACTTAACTACGTCCCCGAGCAAGATACCGACTTTATCTTCTGTACCGTCGGGGAGGAACAGGGCTTTGTCGGTTCGACAGCCCTTATACTGCTGTACAGTGCCTTTATCCTTAGGCTCTGTACTCTTGCCGAGCGTCAGACCTCTGCTTTCGGTAGGGTTTACGGCTATTGCGTTGCCTCTATCTTCTTCTTCCACCTCTTTATCAACGTCGGTATGGTGCTAGGCTTAGTCCCGGTAATAGGCATTCCTTTGCCCTTTTTCAGTTATGGTGGTTCGTCTTTGTGGGGCTTTAGTTTTATGCTCTTCATCTTCCTCGGGATAGACGCTAGACGCAACAATCAGAACCTATAAGCCAGCCGACAAAGTATCGTAAGCACAGCCCCAAGGCTAATCCCCTCACACCACAAGTCCAGAGTATAATGTACAAGCAAAGGAAACAATCTCAAAATCACGCCTTGACGCATAAAAATCAAGACGTGGCGGATAAAAATCACGCCTTGACACTTATACGCCAAGACGTGACGGATAGAATGATCTACTTGTTTAAGCGAGATTTATCCCCCACACAAAGGGATCAAAGCCAGCAAGGACAAACAAATATCGCCCTAGCCATTGAGTATAGCATAATACGCACCTATATCTAGTATGAGTAATATCCTCTTTTTTGCACGCAAACTCTCCCAAGGGAAGTATCAGTTGGGAGCCGGTAGACTCATTGCCCTAAGCCTTGTAGGGATTGCCCTAAGTGTTGCGATTATGCTTATCTCCCTCTCGGTGATACTGGGCTTCAAGGAGCAAGTAAGTAGTCTGGCTTACAGCCAAACGGGGCAATTGAGCCTATTCCGTTATGGTTATAGTTGGACGAATACCGAGGCACACATCTCTATGCCTCAAGCGACAGCCGACTATCTCTCTGCCCAAGCCGAGGTAGAGCATTTGGCTGGGATCATACAGCAGTCTACGCTCATCAAGACGGAGGATAACTACTCTGCACAAATTATCTACGGGGTCGAGGATAGTTTCCGAGGGACAGACTTCGCTTCTTTTCTCGACAGCAATACGCTTAATGCCCTCTATGCAGACAGCATCAAGCGTCCTATTATCCTACCACAAGAGCAAGCACAGAGGCTCAACCTAGAGATCGGGGCAAAGGTATATCTCTACTTTATGGGCGAGAAGATACGCCTACGCCCTTTTACGCTCGTTGGCGTCTACCAACTAGGAGGTGGTGACAAACTCCCTGCTCTATGTAGAGCCGAGAGCCTGCGTAGCCTGCAAGGGCTTGAGGCAGATAGTTATAGCCGTATTCTCCTCAAACTAAAGGCTGGGGAGGATCCTAGAGCCACAGCCGAAGCATTCTATCGGAGGTTTGCAGGCGTTACCATACCGATGGATAACTACACCCTAATGGCTGGCGAAGACCTTATGCCCGATGTCTTCTCGTGGCTCGAGTTACTAGACTCCAATGTGGTCTTCCTCTCTGTCGTCATCTTGCTCATCGGTATCTTCACAATGGCAACAACGGTGATGATCCTCGTACTTGATAAGACTAGGCATATCGGTGTCCTTAAGGCTCTTGGGGCGAATGATGCGTTTGTGCGTAAGATCTTCTCGCTTATTGCCCTTAGGCTTATCGCCCTAGGGCTATGCTTGGGGAATATCGTGGCTCTCGCCCTACTCCTAGTGCAGGATACGTGGCATATCATCAAACTTAATCCCAAGGATTACTTTATGGATACGGTGCCCGTTAGCCTTAACCTAGGTTTGTGGATAGCCTTAAATATCGGGGTATTCGCTGTTATTGCGATAAGCATCGTCTTCCCTACGAAGATCATAACCTCTATCCGTCCCTCGGCAGTACTTCGCTTTGAGTGATCTCGGGGAGGTATATCATCGCTAAGCCAGCCTCAATACTTGGGGCATATCTACGAGCAAGATCTACGGCTCCGAGGAATGACCTTAGGACACACTCATTCCGTAAGGAAGTAGAGGTATTGTATCCTACTCGTGGGCGAGGCTTAAGGGTAGCAGGAGGCAATAGATCGCTAGCGTAGACCTCACCCCCCATGCTAATGCATCGTCCAAGGGCGAGGGACTTCACATTGACCTAGAAACAATAATTATCCCCTGCAAGCGATAATCGTTTGCAGGGGATAATCTGTATCGTATCGGCTCTTAGCCTACGACTAGTACATGCCCCTTGGAGGGCTACTCGGCAATAGTCGCGATAACAAGTTTTGAGTGATACTCTATATACTCGTGCTTACTCTTTGGGTATATCTAGGCTTAGTCCCAAGCCTCCCGACAAAAGAATAGGCTAGAGCCTTAGCAATGCTACGACTCTAGCCTTATCTGTGTGGAGATGCGGGGGGTTGAACCCCGGTCCAAACACGGAACTAATTAGTTTTCTACATGTTTAGTCTCTTACTCAATTGTAGGGCAGAGGCTGCGGCAGAGACAACCATTCCTTCGCCTTAGTCGTCTAGTATTGACACCTCCGTAGACAACTATCGGGAGGGCAAACCTTGAGTTTCCGGCACCACCATATCTAGTCGCCTCAAGGCGGGGGCTACTAGGGTGATGTCTTGTCGCTGCACAACGGTGCTGCGATTAAGCGTCAGTCTACTGTTCTTCGACTACGCAGCAAGAGCGTAATTGTTTTCGCCAACTAAAAAGTTCGATGTCCGAGATTATAGTGCTGGGCACCCACGCACTACATGCTTACCAACCACTTCATCATGCTGTCAAAGCCAATTCATCCCCATGGTCGATCGGACACAAAGGTACAACATTTTTACAAACAAATTACTTAGCCTCGGCTGTGATAAGTACTAAGGCGATACGACTGTACATATAAAAAGGGTTTATCCCCCTCGCTCGAGTAAGATAAACCCTAAGTTATCGACATTGCGACATCTAACGATGGTATCTCATTATCTTATAGAAACACAACAATATAACCGCAAGTGTCAGCACCTGCCCCACAATACTTATCCACATCAGATACAACTCTTGTGGATATATCGTTTGGAGCGTAAGCCCAAGGTTAATAAGTCCTAGGGCAGGCATTAGTCTGTAAAGCATTTCTCCGATGACGAGATGCCTAGCCTCCTTTTTGTCGTCACTTAGTCCTAAACCAAAGCGGAAGGTAGGAGCCTTGCGAGTTGCTAGGAACACAAGGAATAAGACACAAATATGCACAACTTGCGTGAGTAAGAACTCCGACTTGGAACCCCAACTATCGGCCCGTCCATAGAGGTCAAAGTGTGTCGGTACTAGTCCCGGTAGGCTTGCGTAGTTTAGGGCTATGACAAGCCAAGTTACCAACAAGAGAGCAAGGGCAAGAGTAAGATAGACTTTGTGTGCCGTAGTCATAGCCCATTGCCTTAGTTAAGCAAACTCAAGATCTGGGCACTATGCTCCGAGGTCTTGACAGCCTTCCCCCTTATTATATGCTCGACGACTCCCTCGGGATTGATGAGGAAAGTTGTTCGCTCAGTCCCCATATACTTACGACCATACATACTCTTCTCTACCCATACACCAAAAGCCTCATTAAGTACGGCATCGCTATCCACAATAAGACGAAAGGGTAAGGAGTGCTTAGTAATGAAGCCTTGATGACTCTTCGCACTATCCCTACTGACCCCAATAATCTCTATATTGTGTTGCCTTAATAGGCTATAGTTATCCCGTAGGTTACAAGCCTGCGTCGTACAACCTGCGGTATTATCCTTGGGGTAGAAATAGAGGGCAATATATTTACCGGGGTAGTCGGAGCGACGCACCTCTTTCCCCTCTTGGTCTGTGCCTAGGAAGTCTGGCACCAGTGATCCTATCTCCATAGTCCTAGATATTCTTGAGAGCCGTTTGATAGCGTTTGATTGTTTCGGGAAGACCTAGAACAAGGGCTTCGCTGATGAGTGCGTGTCCGATCGACACCTCATCAAGGTAGGGAATACTGGCTTTGAGATAAGCGATATTCTCTAGACTAAGGTCGTGACCTGCGTTGATGCCTAGCCCTAACGAATGGGCATACTCGGCTGCCTTGACAAAAGGCTCAACAGCCTTTGCAGGGTCGGAGGTGTATAGACTTGCATAAGGCTCTGTATATAACTCGATACGATCGGCACCGACCTCTTTGGCAGCACGGATATTCTCTAGATCTGTCCCCACAAAGATCGAGGCACGTACCCCCCAAGCGTGTAAGTCGGAGATAACCTCCCGTAGGAACTGTTCGTTGGTAACTACGTCCCAGCCTGCATTACTCGTTAGTTGTGTAGGGCTATCAGGGACGAGTGTTGCCTGCGTCGGACGTATCTCCTCGATGAGGGACAAAAACTCGGGGATAGGATTACCCTCTATATTAAACTCGGTACGCAACCTAGGCTTTAGATCACGCACATCTTGATAGCGGATATGTCGCTCATCGGGTCGTGGGTGCACGGTGATACCATTGGCACCTAGATCCTCAATTAGGAGCGATAGCTCCAATACATTAGGGGTATTACCACCTCGGGCGTTACGTAAGGTGGCTATCTTATTTACGTTTACACTAAGTTTAGTCATAGGGATATTTACTATTGTAACTCAAAGGTACAACATTATCCCCACGTAGAGCGATAAGGACAAAGCCTATCTAGAGGGAGAGTTACAAACGATCATATAGGCTGAGGTGTGCCTCTGCGATAGATGAGGGCGAGAAGTGTCGTACCGAGGACTTGCAAGTATCAGCATCGAATAGGTGCTGAGTACGTCTCTCTCGCAAAAGACGATAGATGTATTGTGCCATACGAGCGGTGTCGTATGCCTCGACTAAGTAGCCATTAGACCCATGCTGTACTATGTCGCTAGGACCTCCGGCATTAAAGGCTATAACAGGGGTACCATATCCGAGGCTCTCGGTAAGACTTTGCCCAAAGGTCTCGTACAAAGATGTAGAGAGCGTAAGAGAGGCTAGCGATGAATAGATATAGGCTAGTTCGCTCGCTGTACGACTTCCTAAGTCGTGTGTTCGGAGGGGCATATCTTGCAGTTGGTTCTTATCCTTAACCTCACCAACAAGGATAAGGTGAGGAAGCAATTCTCCCTCGGGATACAGATCACACAGATGCTGTAAGGTCTGCTTAAGAAGAGAGAAGCCCTTAACCTCATCATCAAGACGTGCCGCAACAACGAGGATATAGTCTACATCGGTTGTATAAGACTCCACAGTGACCCTCGTCCAGTCTTTTTCCTCGAGCAGATGAGGCATAGGAGGGGCGATAACCGAGCAAGGCTGTAAACCTCGGCGTAGATAACTTTGGTCAAACAGTACTGCCTCTGCTCGACTTACGGCAATGTAATGTATTGGGCTTTGTGTAGCGTGTAGACTTCGCTTTTGCTCACATAGTTGATGACTATAACCTCGATTATTAGCCTCCGAACTCAACAGAGGGCATAATACACAAGACTCACTAAGGTTAGGACAAAGTGTTGCCTTATCGGCAAAGAAACGGAAAGGAATATGACAACCTCCCGTCACAGGCCATAGGTCATGCAGGGTCCAAACAATAGGCTTACGAAGTGCTTGTAGTTGCGTAATCGTAGAGAGAGATAAGAAGCCTTGATTGATCCAATGGAGATGAATGACATCAGCCCACTGTACCCAAGGGTGCGAAGTGATATTTACTCCACGACTAGCGGGAGAGAAACGCCACAATGGCTTCGGTATATAGTCGTTATGCCGTATCAAGTCTAGACGTTCCATAGCCTTAAGGACAAAGGCATATCCTCGCCCCATAGGACCTCGACAAACAGATGCTATCCCCTCGCTTTCGTTCCCCTCATCGCCGACTAAGGTCAGCATACGCACCTCTACCCCTGCCTCACGTAATGCAAGGAATAGACGTCTAGTAGCGTGGGCAGCACCACCACCACTAGAGCGTGTACTTAGGAGTAAGATACGTTTGCTTGGCATCACTATTTGATCTGCATATAGTGCTTACACTCGTCCTCATTGAGATGCTCAATAGCGTAGCGTAATGTTGTACGAGGTAGACGTGGGGCATAAGTATCTAGCCATTCGGTCAAGATCTCCTTACCGCAGTGCTTCCCTACTTCCCTAAGTATCCAACCCATAGCCTTGTGTATAAGGTCGTGCTTATGACCTAGGAGTAGGTCTACAAGATAGAAGGTGTCTTGGTAAAGCCCCAAGCGAATAAGCCCCAAGGTGCCAACTAGAGCGATGCGTTGCTTCCACAAAGAATGAGACAAAGCCAATGCTTTGAGGGCCTCTGTACGCTTACCTGCATCTTTATCCGCCCAATACATTGCCATGACTTGAGGAGCAGAACTATCGACCAAGTCCCAATTGTTACATCTCTCCGCATGAGCAAGGTACAGTTCGTAGACACGTAGGCGAGAATTGTCATTCTCTGCAACTACTGCCCAATCGGCAATAGCCTGACACGCCAATAGACGTGCCTCGTGATAAGGGCTTGCCCACAAACCTCGCAAGGTAGCCACACTAAGATTACGCTTACGGAAGCCGAGAGGTCCTTGCTTATTCGCTCTCAAGCCTCGTATCGCTGGGACACTAACGCCCAAGAAGATATCCCCCTCACCATACTCTCCCTTGCCGGTCTTAAAGAAACGCATTGCCTCTGCTGCCTTCTTCTCACTCCCAAGCGAACGAAGGAGTTCTACATAATATACGGAGTCATCAAAGCCCTCCAAACGCTGTGCTAGACGTTCATCACGCTCCGAGAGTTTGCGTACATAACTACATACTGGCTCAATCAGCAACGAGCGTTGCTCACACCACTCTACAAGGGCATCAACCAAACGCCTTGCTAATCCCTGTCCTTGGTAATCCTCACCAACGATCGTATGCGTAGCATATACTAGACGCTTATCCTCTATCTCAAAAGTAAGATAACCTGCTTCGCGATCGATGTCTACAAGACTAATGCGTCCGCTCCGCCCTTTGTACTTGATGCTTAGTTCCATCTCTTTGTCTCTAATCTACAACAAACCTTTTCCTCTTGCCCACGCAATGGTTTCATCGATACCCTCACGTAGTGTGTAACGAGGTCGCCAGCCTAGTTCGAACAAAGGCGACACATCACATCTCCACGATCGCTGTGCCATTAGGGGATACTTATCGGGGTTGAGTGCTGTACTCTTGCCACTAACCTTGGCATATAGACCTCCCAACTGGCAGATGATCCACAACAGCCAAAGCGGAGCACGCAGATTGAGTAACCTTTTTGTCCCCAAAGCCGTCTGTACTAGTTTGCCAAACTCATAATCATAGTACACATCACCGTCCGATATGAAGTAGCAACTATCCGTGGCTCTCCCATCGTGCAACAAAAAGATAGCGGCACGAGCCACGTCCTCTCCGTGTACGAAGGTTAACTCTTGGGGCGTACAACCAGCCATAAAGTTAATACCATCTCGGATACCCTTTATCGCCATAAGGTAATCCTGCTCTCCCGAGCCATAGACACCTGTAGGGAGAAGCATCGTATAGTCTAGTCCACTTGCTCGCACATACTGCTCAGCCAAGAGTTTACTGCGACCATACTCTGTTGTCGGTATCTGCTTATCGCTGATACGAAGAGTACCGTCCTTGGCTCCAAGATAACTATAACTACTCATACTGCTCATATACAAGAAGCGAGTAGGCTCGCAACCTGCACGTAATAGAGCAGAGCATAGACGACGCGTATTCTCGGCATTAGCCTCGTAAAAGTCGTTTAGGTTGGGTGTCTTCGTCAGACCTGCATTGTGAACAACATAGTGCCAAGGCTTATGTCCGTCCTCACGGCGTTCTCTCTTGAGCACCTCGACCATAGAGTCCTCATCGGTATAGTCTAGTTGTATGAGGCGTATTCCCTCTGTTGTATTGGCTTGTTTGGTAGAGGGTCGTACTGCGATCGTTACCTCTAGCCCTACCTCGAGGGCTATACGCACAAGGTGCGAGCCGATAAATCCGCTCGCACCTGTGATAAGTATTCTTTTTTGCTCTGTCATAAGTATGCAGTAAAGGCTCGGGGGCTATTGCTTCCTCCCGAAGATAGAGAAGTGTACATAACGCTTAGGATTAGCCTTGAGGTCTTTCATCAGAGCATCAGCACTATTGGCAAGACTATCTAGGCGATTATATAGGCTCGGGTCATTAAGCAATTTCCCTGCGGTACCCTCTTGGCTCTTGAGTTGGGCAGTCATATGTTTGAGGTTTGCTGTCGTAGCATTGAGGTTAGCCATTAGAGAGTCTAGAGGTAGACGCTCTGCCTTTTGTCCTACGACAACTAGGCTTTTACTCAAAGTATTCATATTACCCACTACCTCGGGCATAGGCTTCATCGTTTCATTGAGTTTAGCCATTGCTTTATTCATCTCGTTGGACGACTTATTGAGGTTAATCAGCATCGAGTCAATTGCGGGGTTATGTGCTAGTTCGTTGAGGCGTTTGAGTGTCGCCGTTAATTCGGGTAGGATATCCATAACCGATGGTAGTACCTTGTCTGTAAGCGTAACCATAATATCATCGCCAGCAACCACAGTGATATGATCACCACTAACTAAGAAGCCACCTTGATGCTCCTTGGGAGCCGTTATAACGAGTTCTGCTCCGCTTAGGACATTCGTCTTTACCTTGATCGTACTTCCTTGGGGGATCTGTACTCCTGGGTCTAGACCGATTACAACATCTGCTCCATATCCTCTCTTCTCATCATAACCAAAACTAATCTTCTGCACCGAACCGACCTTGTAACCGCTAATCATTACAGGCGTTGCCACAGCCGTACCATTAAGGTTCTCCAGACGCAAGTGGTAGCGATTTTCTGGCTCAAATATATTGATGCCCTTGAGGAAGTTTATGCCTAGATAGCCTAAGACAAAGGCTACGATCGTTATGATACCGATCTTAATCTCGCTTCGTATTTTCATCTCTCTATATTTCTCTACTTAGTTTATTCCAATAGAATTAACGCTTGATCAATCTCAATAGTTCACCAACGAGCAAAACAAGGCTAGTTACCGAGAAAAGTAGTAACCAAGTTGTCACATCTAGAGGCTGTACCCTAAACATCTCTCCTCCAAAGGTTGTAATCAAGATTTGCCCCAAGACGATCAAGCCTGCGATGAAGAGGAAGTTGCGACTTGACGATAATCCTACAAGAGCAGAGCCTTCGCTACGATACGCCTTAGCATTAAACATATTCCAAAACTGCAAGAACACGAATAGACAGAAAACTGTCGTCAATTCGTAAGCACTCAAGCCATCTGTTCCCGATGAGAAATCAAACAGACTAGCCCCCATATCACCAACACTAAAGTGTAAGATATTACTTACATCGTAGTGTTTGAAGTACTGCATCAAGCCAAAGAGAAGAGCAACAAATACAAGACCTGTCGAGAGGATACGCTTTGCCATATCGGGGCGAATAATGTTGTCGCTCTGGCGACGAGGTTTATCTTGCATAACACGCTCGTTGGGCGGGAGCGAAGCCAAAGCAAGGGCTGCGAAGGTATCCATAATAAGGTTTACCCAAAGCATCTGCGTCACTGTAAGCGGACTCTCGGTACCGAGGAAAGCACCAATAAGTACGATAAGACAGGCAGCCACGTTGATAGTCATCTGGAAGACAATAAACCTCTGGATATTTTGATACAGTGAGCGTCCCCACACGACAGCCTGCGTAATGCTACCAAAGGAACTATCCAAGATCGTAATATCACTGGCTTCCTTAGCCACCGAGGTACCGTCCCCCATCGATAAGCCCACTTGTGCTCTATTGAGGGCAGGAGCGTCATTGGTACCATCACCAGTAACGGCTACTACCTCGCCTGCCTCTTGTAGTAAGCGTACTAGACGTTCCTTATCCATAGGTCTTGCTCTACTCATAATACGTAGATCTTGCACCCTTGTACGTAATTCCTCGTCACTCATCGCTGCAAACTCTACCCCGGTGATCAGATTACGTTCGTCAGAGCAAGTCTCGTCCCACAGACCTATCTGTCGTCCTATCTCCTTGGCTGTACCTGGGGTATCGCCCGTTACGATTTTCACCTGAATACCGGCTTCCATACAACGCTTGATCGCCTCGGGTACATCGGGACGAACGGGGTCGCTAATGCCGACAACACCCATAAATTGTAAGCCATCAATCGTCAAACGACCGTCCGACCAAGGGCAAATGTCGCTATCTAGATATTTATAAGCGAAGCCGATAGTGCGATAAGCCTTATTCTGATAAGCAAGGAGTTGTTGCATATACGCCTCTTGCTTACTAGCCTCCATAGTACATAGCCCCATCACGATCTCGGGAGCCCCCTTTACACAGAGTAGGCGACGCCCCTCATGCTCCACAATCGTTGCCATATACTTACGCTCTGTAGAGAACGTTAGTTGATCTAGCACTGCATACTGCTGACGCAAGGCTTGGTAATCATATCCCTCTGCCTTGAGCCACAAGAGTAAGGCTCCCTCGGTAGGGTTCCCTAGAGCCTCGGGCTTATTAGGATTACTTAGGTCGAGATGTGCCGTAGAGTTTACAGCCATACTCATACGTAGGAGCATAGAGTCGGCATAGTCTGCCTCAAAACTAGTATCGGCAATAGTCATACGGTTCTGAGTAAGGGTACCGGTCTTATCCGTACAGATGACCGTAGCGGCACCCATTGTTTCGCAGGCATGCATCTTACGTACGAGATTATTAGTCTTCATCATACTACGCATGCTATAAGCAAGGCTCAAGGTAACACTCATAGGTAATCCCTCGGGAACGGCTACAACGATCACAGTCACAGCCACCATAATCTTATTGAGGAAAAACTCTAGAGCGTGACCCCAATTGAAGTTTGCGAAGCCTCCATCTAGAGCATAGACGATGATCGAACCAATGATTACGAGCGAAGCCACTCCATAACTAACGCGTGTGATGATACGAGCGAGTCCGTCCAACTGATGGTTGAGAGGTGTCTTGACACTATCATCTATCTGCACACCCTCAAAGACCTTACCATACTCGGTAGCATCTCCTACTTTATCGACTTGGTAGAGGCAGTGCCCGTCTAGGATAGTCGTACCTCGACAGATATAATTACTTGGGTAGGTAGCCTCCTCATCAAAATCCTGGGGGCGTGTCGTTTTGTTCATTACGGGTTCGCCCGTCAGGCTACTCTCATCGACAGAGAGGGATATAGCCTCAAGGAGTGTCCCATCGGCAGGTATTTGTTCGCCTGTCTCTAGTGTGATAATATCGCCGACAACAATATCCCCCTTGAGGACCTGCTGGAGTTGTCCATCACGATATACCTTATATAATATGTCTTCGTTTACTTGGTTGAGGATCTCAAACTCTCGTTCGCTCTTTAACTCAAAATAAAAGGCTACACCCGTTGCCAAAAGAATAGAGAGGAGGACCCCTAGTGGCTCGAGGAAGACCGTAATGCTATCGCCGTGTACGAAGTGGTGGAAACAAGAGATACCAAAAGATAGAGCGAGGGCTACGAGAAGAATAATGATAATAGGATCCTGAAACTTCTCGACAAACTTACGCCATAGAGGCTCACGCTCGGGAGGCGTCAAGGTATTACTTCCATACTTCTTGCGTTGCTCCTCAACTTGAGCACTAGACAGCCCCTTAGGAAGGGACGTGGGCTTTTCTGTCATTATTGCATTCGTATTTTCAAATCTTTTGCAAAGATACTCATTCCCCCTCAATCTTACGAAGTCTTATCAGTCCTCCTAATAAGGCTCTTACACAGCCTCTATCTTGGATTTCCATCACCCCATCTTGGGGCTAAGAGTGGTTAGCACCTCGTTCCTCTGCAAAACATCAAAGCAACGAGGGAAAGGGCAAACGATATATCCCCGACCTCTAGGGGCATTTCTGCGATCTCAATCTCACAGGTTCCCTTATAACGACCTCTTACTTGCCTGCCCCAACAAATCGAACTAGCCTTTACCCGACACAATCTTAGAGGCTTGCTCCCCGAGATATTTAGATCTGAAGCAACAAGATACTTAGGCGTATTCCCCGAGGTATTTAGATACGACACTCCAAGATACTCGGACTTAATTTGAAGAGATGTTTAGATTGGAATTACTGAGATGTTTACGTGTCCAATACCAAGATACTCGGAATTGGGCTTGTTGGGGTATTGTGTTAGCAATACCAAGATATTCGGGCTTAAATTGCCGTGATATTGGGGCTAAAAGGACAAGGACTTTATTTGCCGAAAGGATCATACCCTTAGGCTCAAATTGAAGAGATCCCCACGTGGCGACTAAAGACAGATTAAAGATTGAAGTGACGAGTAATTTGCGTGCAAAATGATACTCCTTCTAGTTTTTGATTGGAGGGATATTGGGGTGTGGAGTGAAGGGGTGATTTAGTGTCGAATGAAGTTAGATTAAGGGCTGAAAGGACAAGTAATTTATGTGGCGAATGAGGTAAGATTTTCGTGTGGATTGAAGAGATACTTAGACTTCAATTGAAGACTAAGTATCTTGTCACATGACGTCTAAGTATCTCTTCGAATGACGTCTAAGTATCTTGTTATAACCCCGATCAGTAAAGGCTCTCCGAGGGGTATAGTTTGATACTAATGGATACGAGGGGTGCTGTCGTTGGAAGCATCACCCGTAGTGATGAAAGCCTGCTCATCGAGAGCCAAAACCTCCGTCTTGAGTGTCTGCAACATCTTACGCTCTATGATGACGAAGATCACCTCTCGCTCCGTCCCTAGATACATACCTCTGCCGTGCAAAAACGTACCACGTAGCCCGAGTTTGATACACAGCAATTCGCGTAGGTCGTCCGTCTTGTTGCTGATGATAAAGACACTCTTGTAGGGATTGACCGGTTGCAACACCTCAACCACTTTGCCGTAAACAAAGATAGCCACCCAACTGTAAAGCGGTACGCTCCAGTCCCCAAAGGCGAGTAAACCCATCAGCACAACTACCGAGTCAATGACAATAATCAAGGTACTGATCTTAACGTTAGTTTTTGAGGCTAAGACGCGAGCCAGCGTATCCGTACCAGCACAAGTACTCTGTGCCATAAAAATCAAGTAGACACTGAAGCCCAACAAAGCCCCCCCATAAAAAGCACAGAGCAAAGGATCGTCCTCGACAAGAGGCTTACCCCCCGCCCAATCAGCAACTAGATCGGAGAAGACGGCAGTAAGGATAAAGGTAATAGCCGTCTTTATCGCACTCATTCGACCCAAGTTGCCAAGTGCCAAGATGAAGAGTGGGATATTAAACAATAAGGCTCCTATGCCAATAGGTAGCCCGTGGGGGAACATCTCCGTAAGACCAGTTGTCAAGTGATTGAGGACAATACTAATACCATACACACCACCGGGAACGATCTTGACGGGAGCCAAAAAGAGCGAATAACCAACACCCAAGAGGAATGACCCCACGACAATAAGGAGAAGGTCACGCAAAAAAGCCTTAGAGAAGAGGTCTTGCATAATGATTGAGAGATGAATAGTTCTTTATTGAGATGTTAGAATGGATAACCTATTGCCAAGTGTAAACCAAAACCATCGGCAAACTTAGGGATATTATACCAACCCTTACGTGTCGTTTCATAGGGTAAGTGCAAGCCTATACCGGCATCGACACGTAGGAGTAGGTAGCCCGCATCATAACGCAAACCTAAGCCTGTACCCACAGCAATCTGATTGAGAAAGTCACCGATACCCTCGACCTCGCTAATAGACCCACCGGGACGATCGGCATCGGTACGTAAGAGCCATATATTACCGGCATCTAGGAAGAGTGCCAACTCTAGACTACCGATGAGTTTGCGGCGAAACTCCATATTCGCCTCAAACTTAAGGTCCCCCACGTGGTCCATAAAGCTATAGGACGAACTCACAGTTTCCTTAAACTTCCCGGGCCCCAAACTTCGCACCGTAAAAGCACGGATACTACTCGCTCCCCCGACATAAAACTGCTCGATATACGGGGCATACTTCATATTCCCATAACTATATATTGCTCCTAGGCTAAGGCGTGTCGATAGACTTTGATAGCGATCGATATAGCGAGTATAGCGTAGTTCCGTATTAGCCTTGACAAACTGAGCATAGGGCACGTTGAGGATCTTCTGCGTATCATTAAAGGAGTTGCCAAAGGCCATGAATAAGCCCTTGGTAAGGTTGCCGGCTTCGCTAATTGTACTACGTATCCATAGCGTATTACGTTGGCGTTGCCCCACTTTCTTAGTCCACGTATAGGTATAGCCTATACTCGGGATCAATTGACTCGTAAGGCTGAGTGAGAGGCTAGGGTTCTGTGCAAGGACTGCATCAAAAGTAGTGCTGGTATAGCCTAGATAACTATAGTCCAAACCAAGCACCTTGATGTTGTGGGTCGTATAACTACTAGGCTGATAGTCATAACTCACACTCAAGCCCAAGTTATTAAGACCATAGTAACCGGCTCTGTTGAGCCTTTGTCCCGAGAGTTTGAAAGTCGTTGTCGTCGGGAAATCCCAATAGTAGTCGAGCATACCCGGGATAAGGAGTGTCGGGAAACTCAAAGACGCGTCTAGCCCCAACTGATAACTATTGAGTGCTGCACTGCTCGACCTAAACGGGTTTTGCCCCCATTGCCACTCGTAACTCGCCGTAGCACTTAGCGTCAAGGTCTCTCCTCCCCCAAAGAGGTTACGACGATTAAGAGAGAAGATAGCCCCCGGGCCAATAAAGCCCGTAGTCTTATGTACGAATTGTCCCCCTAGAGAAACACTCCAAGGCTTATCACGACGCATCAAGACTGTCATATCCATAAGCCCCGTACTATCTGTCGCAAGGCTATCCGTCGTACGAGGTGTATAGAAAATCTCTGTCGAGGAGAAAGTCCCTATACTTGCCAAACTCTTGATCGTTAGATCTTCTTGCGAATACCTATATAGGCTATCGGGGCGAAGACGTACTCTGCTATTAAGCGTCTTAGGGCGAATGGGCAACTTACCCCTATAATAGGCTACGACACGATCCCCTACAGAGAGCGTATCACGCACAAGGCTCTGCCCTATGCCGTCCTCGGCATCTACAAAACGGACACGCACCTCACCGATACGCCATTGCCTTAGTGCCTCGCTCGGCAAGCCCTGCTTAATCAAAGCACGCAACTGCAACTGCTCACGCACCTGTAAGGTATCTGCCTCGTAAGTAATGTATGAGGGATTGAAGTAGTAATACCCATTCTCGCGTAGCACGCTCGACACCTTAGTACGGTCTTGTATCAAACCGTCCGCCGTATAGTGTAAGCCCCTATGTAGCGTACTTAGGTCTGAGTGTACGAGGCTCGTCGTATCACTAAGGCGAATGGGTGGTAAGAAACGTATCGAGTCGTAATGATGTAGTTGCCCCATATCAATATGGTAAGCAACACGTGCCTGCAATGAGTCCTTGGGATTAGGGATAATCGTAGGGCTAACCCTCGCCCTCAAATAACCATATTCTCCCAGCACTCGCTCGGTAATCTTCGCCCGAAGTGTAGGGTTTACATCTCGTATCCAAACGGGTTTATTCCCAAGGCGATACAACCACTTCCCCAAGCCACTCTTACTATCGGCATACTTGAGATGCAGATAAGGGCGATACAGCGGTAGAGGTAGTCGCATCGTACTGCTCCCAAAGAGGGAGTTATTGGGCGGATAAGCGAGTTGTTCCTCGGCAGCCTGTATGGCGACCTCTGCCTCTGCTTGTTTGTCGTACTTGGCGTAACTAATATCCTTGATACCCGTATACAGAATATCCCCCTCCCCTTGAAACTTACTGATCGAGCAAGAGGCTAAACTACAAAGCAAGGCAAGCACAAGACTGCGGTAAACTCTCATCGTGGGTAGCGTACTATCTATAATGACTGCTCTCCAAATTCCATAAGATAGGCTTTGATGAAGCCATCAATATCTCCGTCCATCACAGCCCCTACGTTACTCGTTTGGTAGTTGGTACGGTGATCCTTGACACGTCTATCATCAAAGACATAACTGCGTATCTGACTACCCCACTCTATCTTCTTCTTATTGGCCTCGACCTCAGCCTCAGCACGTCGTCTACGCTCTAGTTCCTTCTCGTAGAGTTGAGAGCGTAATAGACGCATAGCATTCTCGCGGTTATCGGTCTGGCTACGTGTCTCGGTATTCTCGATGAGGATCTCCTCTTCTTGTCCTGTCTCGGGGTCTTTGTATTGGTAGCGAAGGCGTACGCCCGTCTCCACCTTATTCACATTCTGTCCTCCAGCACCACCAGAGCGGAAGGTGTCCCAACTAATTGCTGCCGGATTGACCTCCACCTCGATAGTATCATCAACCAAGGGAACGACAAAGACCGATGCAAAACTAGTCATACGCTTGCCTTGAGCATTAAAGGGCGATACACGTACAAGACGGTGTACACCGTTCTCACTCTTAAGGAAGCCATAAGCCTGCTCTCCCTCTATCTGCATAGTAACAGTCTTAATGCCTGCCTCCTCACCATCAAGCCAGTTTGTTACCGTTAGTCGGTAGCCTTGCTTATCTGCCCAACGTCTATACATACGCACAAGCATACTTGCCCAGTCTTGACTCTCTGTGCCTCCTGCCCCTGCATTGATCTTGAGGACTGCCCCCAAGGCATCTTCCTCTGCCCGTAGCATATTACGTAACTCAATCTCCTCGAAGTGACTTACGGCATTATTGTACGCTAGGTCTAGTTCGTCCTCGCTTGCTACGCCCTCTTTGACGAAGTCCAAAGCAAGTGCCACCTCCTCGGTAAGTTGGTCGGCACTCTCATAGGCGTTTATCCAGCGTTTGAGATCGCCTACGACACGCATCTGAGCCTCGGCACGTTTGCGATCTTCCCAAAAGTTTGGGTCTGCCGTACGGAGTTCTTCCTCTTGTAGTTGGATACGCTTTTGATCTATATCAAGATAACGACCTAAGGCATCACGGCGAGCCTTAAGGGCGTTTAGTTGTTCTATTGTTATCATCTTGATGCAAAGTTAATAAGAATATAGGGCATAGTAAGAGTAAGGTTTGCCCCAAGGCTAAGTACCCGTAGGCCCCAAGAGTAGATATTGGCTCCTCGTAAGACAAATAATGCCCCTCGGATAGCCTTTACCCGTGGGGCTTATAACAAGATACTTAGGCATCAATCGACGCCTAAGTATCACGTCCATCGATATCTAAGTATCTTATCAATCAATCCCTAAGTATCTTGCCTAGTCACGAGCCAGTAGACAGCACACAGACTGCTACCGTCGGGGCTAGATGAAGGGTATCAAGGGCTAAGGCTTAGCCCAAGTCTAGTGTACCTTTGAGGTTAGGTTTATCGGCTCATCATCTCTACTCTTTGCTTAGACCCTCGAGAACCTAATGCTCCCATCAAGGTCGTAACTCGCCTTGTGTTTATACGTCTAGATCTTCACCCCCGCTTCGCTCTGGGACTTTGATCTCGAGAGGCATATACTTATCCAAGAGATCTTGCTTATCACCCTGTGGCTTAATCCACTTATAGAGGTGTGATCCCGATAGGCTGCCATACTTCTCTCCCAAACTCTTCCCTAGACTATCAATATAATATGTATAGCGTTTGGCATCAAAGCCCATAGACCAGCGATTGACGAATGTCTGCTCTAGACGATATATTCGCTCTATTTGCTTGGGCTTAAGGAAAGTGAGATACTCCTCATAGTGTTTCTTCCTTAGTTCCAAAATTTTGGCACTACGCACAAAACGCTCTCGTATGGCTCTATCGACCTCTTTGTCTGTCCTACTCTCGCTCTTTGCTTGGTGAGGCTCTCGCAGTTGGAGCAACTCTTGCTTCTGACGCTTGTAGACCTCGACAAACTTCTGTGTCGTATCATCATCAAAAGCCAATTCGTCGGCAATATACAAGGCTTGTCGCTCCGAGAGCGAACGAGGAGTTTCGCGTTCCTTACCACCTTGGGTCTTGGCAAATGCAATACTAGGCATTAGGCTAGCCAATAGTAGGGCTAGGTATAGTCCGATCTTTTTCATCGTATTTATAAGGTTGTTTATAGGTTTATGAAGTCATCTGTTTGGTATAGGTCGAGGATACCCTCTTGCTCCGCCTCTGTAAGATTATAAAACGAAGCATCTACCTCCTCTATCGTAGGGCTAGGCATAGGTTGGGGTTGAGCCCAATAGACGAAGCCCAAAAGTGCGGCTGCAATTGAGGCTCCCAAGCCCGTAAGCATTAGCCCTCGCCACCTAAAACGCTTGGGCTGTTGTTGCTTCGCCTCCTCCTCGGCAATACGTTGGTAAACATTCTGCTCGATGGTCTCGAAGGTGTCTGGGGGTAGCGAATACGGCATTCGCTTGGGTAATTTGTCAATATCAAGATCTTGCATATCTAACAATCTTTTTACTGGGTCATATACTTGACGATCTTCTCTTTGGCGAGATGATAGTTCGCTTTGGCACTAGAGGGACTTGTCTCTAGGACTAAGGCTATCTCCTCAAAATTCAATTCGTCATAATACCTTAGGTTGAAACATAGTTGCTGCTTAGGGGGAAGTCTCTGTATCGCTTGCTGTAGCCTAATGCTTATATCATCGGCATCGGTAGCGTACATATCGTGAGTAGCAATGCCCTGCCCCGTAGTCTGCTCTAGTGCGTCCTGCAAGGCATAGGGGGCGTGCCGACGACTCTCAATTAGTCGCATAGCCTCACGACTAGCAATCGTATAGACCCAAGTACGTAGGCTCTCCTCTCTCTCTACTGTTGCAAGGTGGCGATATACACGTATGAAGGTCTCTTGCGTAGCATCTTGAGCGTCCTCGTGTACGACAACTAACCTGCGTATATGCCAATATATCGCCTCCTTGTAACGTGACATTAGGAGAGCAAATGCCTCCTTATAATCCCCTGCTTGAAGTGCAACTATTATAGTAGCATCATCAAACTGTGGCATCTCGTGGCTCTATTACATTACGTAGTAAACGCTACGTCCCTTACCCAAAGCACGCAGAGGCGAGAGGCTCTCTTGTGACAAATAACGCAACTCTCGCTTGGCATCTCTCCTAGACATACCCGTAAGGCGTGCATACTCCTTGGGGCTAATCTTACCATAACGGCGGATATGCTCTAGGGCTAGGCTTAGTCGCTGTCTAGGGTTGGTCGCCTTGTGACGATAATCACGGTGCTTATGGCGATGCAAGGTTTGCTCCTTAAGCGGATAAGCCTTGTGTCGGTGTGACTTACGATGTACCTCGGCAGAGAGGGTAAATGTTGTGAAGATCGTAAGAAATAGTAGGCTCTTGATTACTATCGCTTTCATATTCGCTGGGATCATTTAGGTTAAACTTAGTCACTCTCGTACGGGGCAAGAAATCTTACACTAGTAAGCACCGTACACTTATTAAGACCGGGAAAATCGTCAAAAGTCAAATAGACAAGCAAAATTTTTTACTCTCGGATAAGTATCGGGATCAAAGAGCAAAGCCCCAAGAGGCTTCGGGAGTATAGCCATCTACGAGTCGGGCTCCCCCTTGTCGAGTACATATATCTAGAGGGCAAGACCACACAGTAGGCATTAAGCACAGACATTATACGAGGAGGGGAGTAAACCCAAGACCATTAACAAGCACGAACATTAAGCGAAGTCTTTACTTCCTCAAGTAGCATCTGCTATCCGTCAAAGCGTGACGCTTATCCGCCAAGCCTTGATTGCTATGCGTCACGTCTTGACGGATAAAAATCAAGCCTTGGCGTTTAACTCCATTCACTAGCCTCAACAAACCTTAGCAACTTATTAGGCACAGCAAGAGCAATAATTGGGCAGGGATAATTTGAAGTTTTTTCTGTACATTTGCCCTGTTCGCGAGAATAGATAATACAACAAACTCCCCTATTCTACCCCATAGGCATACGCCTCGGAGCGATACATATAAAAGTAGACAGATAATGAGCGAAGTAAGAGTCGATAAGTGGTTGTGGGCTGTACGAGTGTTTAAGACTCGTAGCATTGCGACAGATGCCTGCAAGATGAACCGTGTGAGCATTAACGGACAACTTGCCAAAGCCTCTAGGAGCATCAAAGTGGGTGATGTGGTCAGTGTCCGTAAGCCACCTATTGAGTTTTCGTTCAAAGTATTGCAAGTGCTAGGCAACAGAGTAGGAGCCAAACTTGTCCCCGAGTATATGGAGAATGTAACACCGCGTGAGCAATACGAGATACTCGAGTTGCAAAGGATATCTGGCTTCGTAGACCGAGCAAAAGGCTTGGGAAGACCTACCAAGAAAGACCGTAGGAGTATGGAGCAGTTTATGGAAGATATGCCAAGCGGTATGGAACTCTTTGACTGGGAAGAGGACTGGGAGTAACAAAACAACACACGATGAAACTAGATCTCAAAGCACGCTATATGCTCGCCCGCCCCGAGAGGCATACATTAGCCGCGGGCAAAATCAGCCTACAAGGCAATGATCTGCATTATAGGCTGATCTTCGTAAGCACAGGAGGACATATCCTACACAACAAAGATGTAGCCGAGCCACAAGAGGATAGAGCCGTTATGTACTTGATACCCTCGGGGCTACCCATCTCTATACAAGCCTGCGACGAGGCTCTCGAGATCATCGTCCTACACTTCAAGGCTAGTACTAGCCTCTGCGGTGGCTTATGCCCCGAGCGTAAAGATCCCAACCAGCAAAGCCAGTGTACACCTCCTAGCGACAAGACCTCACACTATCGTCCTCGCCGTCTGCAAGTAGCACAAGCCAGCAAACTCGATATATCTACGGGTGTAGCACTATGGCTACAAGGAGTCAAGCACCTAATGCTCAATCCACACTGCGACTACCGATATTACGATCATCGCATCGAGGAGTTATTCTACCTTATCCGCTATGAATACGAGCCAAGCGATAGGGATACGTTCTTGGCACAATACCACTGCCGTATCTCGGGCTTCAGAGAGTGTATAATGTCCAACTATCGGGCAGATATGGAGGTCAGCGATCTCTATATCGTAGGCGAGACACAGGGACTGAGTGAGGCAGCCTTCAAGCGTTCGTTCTTTGAGGAGTTTGGTTCCTCTCCTCGTGAATGGCTTATTGAGCGTCGAGCCAAACTTATTTATCAAGATCTAATAACGACAGATAAAAACTTCAAAGAACTCAGTTCTAAGTATGGCTTCTGCAACGTCAGTTACTTCGGGGCTTTCTGTCGTCAGACTTTGGGGGATACGCCTTTACGTATTCGTAAAAGAGTACAATCTTAGAGCGATGATATGCTTATTATTTTGTATCTTTGTGGCATAGTTATGTCACAGAGATGAGTTTAGTACTGCTCTGATGAGAACGAAAACTTAAGAGAACAACTCAAACACTTTTTATAATGGTAAATTACAAAGAACTCGGTCTTGTTAACACAAGAGAGATGTTTGCTAAGGCTATTAAGGGTGGTTATGCTATCCCAGCCTTTAACTTCAACAACATGGAACAACTACAGGCTATCATCGGTGCCGTAGTTGAGACTAAGTCGCCAGTTATCCTACAAGTATCAAGCGGTGCTCGTAAGTATGCAAACCAAACGCTCCTACGCTATATGGCTCAAGGTGCTGTTGAGTATGCAAAAGAACTTGGTTGCCCTAACCCACAAATTGCTCTTCACCTAGACCATGGCGATAGCCTTGAGTTGGTTAAGAGTTGTATCGAGTCTGGTTTCTCTAGCGTAATGATCGATGGTTCGCACCTTCCTTACGATGAGAACGTAGCACTTACTCGCTCGGTAGTAGAGTATGCTCACCAATACGACGTAACTGTTGAGGGCGAACTCGGTGTACTCGCAGGTGTTGAGGACGATGTAGTGGCAGAGCACCACACATATACTCAGCCCGAGGAAGTAGTAGACTTTACGACCAAGACTGGCGTAGACTCACTTGCTATCTCTATCGGTACTTCGCACGGTGCCAACAAGTTTACTCCAGAGCAATGTGAGCGTGACGCTAATGGCGTTCTACTCCCACCACCTCTTCGCTTCGACATCCTAGAGGAGATCGAGAAACAAATCCCCGGCTTCCCTATCGTTCTTCACGGTGCTTCTTCGGTGCCACAAGAGGAAGTAGCGGCTATCAACGCAAATGGTGGTGCTCTTAAGGATGCCGTAGGTATCCCCGAAGATCAACTTCGTCGTGCTGCCAAGAGTGCTGTGTGTAAGATCAACATCGACTCTGATGGTCGCCTTGCTATGACGGCTGCGATCCGTAAGGTCTTCGTTGAGAACCCAGCGGAGTTTGACCCACGTAAGTACCTTGGTCCTGCTCGTGAGTCACTCAAGAAACTCTACAAGCACAAGATCGAGAACGTACTTGGCTCTGCAAACGCACTCTAATAGCCAGTCGTTAAGACACTAAGTACAACAATTAGGGCGAGGACAGTTATGACTGCTCCTCGCCCTAATTCTATTCTACCTCCACGCCCAAGTACCCCCTTTACCAATCAGCACATACCAATCGCACCGATCGCTAGATACAACACGCTACAACAGACAACTCTCGCCTGCAATCATTAGATACTGCACGCTACGACAAAACCAAACTCTCGCCTGTAATCGTTAGACACTCTGCACACGACGACAAAACCAAACTCTCGCCTGCAATCGTTAGACACTGCACACTACGACAAGACCAAATTCTCGCCTACAATCGTTAAACACTACACGCTACGACAAGACCAAACTCTCGCCTACAATCGTTAAACACTACACGCTACGACAAGACCAAACTCTCGCCTACAATCGTTAAACACTACACACTACGACAAGAGCAAACTCGCCTACGACCGATAACACAACGGCCACGTATTAGGTACTGAACTAAGTTCTGCGAATACACACTTCCCTCTTGTGCTACATTCGTCAAGTATTTGTACCACATTCATCAAGTATTACAATAGCCCCCTCGGTCTAATGTTCTAGATGAATATGCTTCCATAGGAGAGAATAAACCCCGAAGTATTGGCTAATCACTCCACAACTATCGTCCTAATCCACCCCTCCTTTTGAGCGAATAGAGATCCTAACTCAGCAAAGCCAATCCCCTCAAGTTAAAGCCCCAGCCAAGGCTCCTAGAAGTTCGCTCAAAATAATCTAGATTATTTCGTCGATTTATCTAGATCTTTTCGCAAAAAGTTCTTGATGTTTTTCTCGATTGTTGTAGGGGACTATTAAAAGGGACTCTCTAAGAGGAGGGAAATGGTCAAGATTAGCAGAGTAATTACTCATGATTAGTAGAATAATTACTCATGATTAGTAGAGTCGTTGCTCGCGATTAGGTTGGCTTAGGGGTAAGCGTAAACGGAGGCTTGAGGGCGATAAGACAAGCCGACAAGCACTAGAAGTTGGAAGCACAAAAATACCGAAACCCAACGATGTACTAGACATCGTTGGGCTTCGGTTATTCGTTCTCGAGAGTTTCTGCGGTAGTACCTGCCGATCTCGCTAGCAACTCGTGCCTAAGCAAAGCAAACAAATTGAGGACTTCGGCAAAGCAATTCGCGTCCTCCTCTATTACTCAACTACGCCCTTAATGCGAAGCGTAAAGGCTCCATCAAAACCATTACTATACACGGCAATAGTCTTGACGAACTGTCCGGGGCGTCCTGCTGGGTTGTAAGTTACTACAACCTTACCTTCCTTCCCCGGAGCGATAGGTTCGACATCGTACTTCGGTGTCGTACAACCACAAGTAGCCACCACACGAGTAATTACAAGCGGAGCAGTACCCGTATTCTTCACCGTAAAGGTGTGCGTTACTTTGCCATTCGCTTCCTTAATAACCCCAAAATCATGCTCAATCTTAGGTGACGAGATAACTGCTCCCTTACCGGCTTGAGCAAATACAACCCCAACAAAAAGGCACATAGCCGTGAGGATATACATTAGTTTCTTCATACGTTCAATCTTAGTATTCAATAGAAATTTTAAAATCAAGACATAGAGTCTGACGCCACAAAGATACAAAATTATTAAAAACCCACCTATATCGTCCCAAATAAGATACGAGAGCGAACAAGGTCAAATATACCGAGCAACTAGCAGACTTCTCTGAGAATAGTCATAACCTCTGCCACTCAATCAAGTATGCCCAAAGGAATAATTTAGCAGATTTCTCTGCGAATAGCCATAGCCACTGCCACTCAATCAAGTATGCCCAAAGGAATAATCTAGCAGACTTCCCTGCGAATAGCCATAGCCACTGCCCCTCAATCAAGTATGCCCAAAGGCATGATCTTGCAGGCTTCACTACGAATAATTATAGCCTCTACCCCTCAATCAAGTACGCCCGAAGGAATAAGCATACTCCAATCCGTGACGGAGCAAGATAAATACGCCCCCTTAGGATAATATCTTAGGCTAATATAGTGTCATATAATGCCGATCGCATCAGTCCTCAAGGCTGAGGGAATACGTCCATTAGGATAGCCGAGAGTACCCCCCTTGCTTGACGGGCTATCGGGATATTATTGCTCAAATACACCAAGGCATACCACTCACCAGCATAATGCACATAGCCGATATAGGTGCAGACTTGTCGCATCGTACCACTTTTGAGATAGGCTTTTAGGCTTGTCCCCGGCATCAGCATTTTGAGCGTTCCCTCTGCACCAAGACGAGGCAACGTCTCTACTAGTACCCCGTCCTCGGGAGCCAGACCACCATACAGAGTGATCAGTGCCCCTGCTAAGGCTCTAGCACTAAGTTTATTCGCACGGCTCAAACCCGATCCGTCTGCGAGTTGAATATCCTCTGCACCCAAGCCGAGTGTTCTCCGCCAATAATTCGTCAGAGCCACACCCCGATCAAGATTAGGATTAAGGCTTTGAGCCAAAGCCTCGGCATACATATTCATACTCCTGTGGTTGGTAACACTTGCAAGCGTCTCCAGCGTAGGCGAATAATAGGTATGTAGTAGAAGCCCCTCGGGTTCGTAGCCCTCGTAACTCACGCTCGTAGGCTTGCCGAGCGTTATTCCAGCAAAACGTAAGCGACTCTCAAGGGCTCCGGCCAGACTTTGAGCCGGATTAGGATCGGACTTGTCCCCTACTTTGTTGTCGGCATAATTCAAGCCAAACAAGCCTGCACCATAGGCTCGCCCCAAATCTTCCGTTGCCCAACTCTCCACGGTCCCAACGCCCGTCGGCAGAGAAGCGTCTAGATATATCCCCCCGGTAATATGCTTGATACCTCGCTCTTGTAGTGCGTGCAACACCTCGTTATTGAAGCGATAACGCTCACCAGCAATGAGATCTGTCCCTATCGAGGGATCACCGCTCCCGCGTATGAGCAATGCACCCCTAAGGCTATCACGCTCGACAAGCCCGACCGTATAAACCTCCGTCGGATAACGGTAGCGACGTCCACGCTCTAGAAGTACAGCCCCGCTCGACAACACCTTGACGACCGAAGCCGGTGTAAATAGTTCGCGACTACGATATTGACTAATTGTTTTCTTATCCGACAAGCGAGTAAGGCTAAAAGCAATTCGTCCTCCGTGACGAGCCTCTGCGTCTTGCAGTATAGCCTCTATATTCTCGGTATAAGGTGCTTGTGCGGACAAGTTGATAGCGAATAGGCACAATGCCAAACTTATCCCTGTTATTTTCATATAAACACAAAGATAAGGCTTTTACTAGCGAAACACAAACCAACAACTAGTAAAAAAGGCGTGACTTACTGGTTAATCTGCCGTATTATACTAGTTGGCTATAGCAAGCATACTACTAATACAAATGGCAACATCAGCCAAAACACAGATCTACAATTAGAACTATGCTCCACCTACATCAGTCCCAAAAGTATGCTATTCTATATAAATCTAAACAGCAATATATTAGCAAGATAAACCACCCACATTAGTTCCAAGGCATTAGGCTAATACTATGAACACGAGATCGCAGTTACTTGCGTCTAGCCTAAGGCATAAGCCCCTCCCCCCAACAAAGACATACACGCAAAGCAGGTAGTAGGGCAAGAGTGATTATATCGATTAGCCTAGATATTGATCAAGACCCGAATAATACCTTGATAAGGACTCCGCACTGGCTACACTTGAGCACACGAAGCCACAACTTACGATTGCGGAGTGTTACAAGCAATGAACACAAATCCCCGCCCCTACAATCCTCGATATGGATTGTATAGGACGGGGAAAGTTAGTTCAGTCGATTACGACCTTTGATCCTTATACGATACCTTGTTGTAGCATCGCATTAGCCACCTTGAGGAAGCCCGCGATATTGGCACCCTTAACGTAGTTAATGTAGCCATCTTCACGGCCGTACTGCAAGCACTGCTCGTGAATGTCGCTCATAATCTGATGTAGTTTAGCATCTACTTCTTCGTTCGTCCAGTAGATGTGCATAGCGTTCTGTGTCATTTCGAGACCCGAGGTTGCTACACCACCAGCATTCACAGCCTTACCCGGACCAAAGATGATCTTGTTACCAACGAAGTAGTCGGCAGCCTCTGCTGTACAGCCCATATTTGATGTTTCGGCTACGAGGAGTACACCATTAGCGTGGAGCATCTTAGCATCTTCCTCGTTCATTTCGTTCTGAGTCGCACAAGGCATAGCAATATCTACCTTCTGCTCCCAAGGCTTCTTACCGGGGAAGAATTGTGCATTAGGGAAACGCTTCACATAGTCGCTCACCACATCGTTACCGCTAGAGCGTAGGTCTAGCAAGCATTGGAATTTCTCCTCCGTATTGATACCATCGGGATCGTACACATATCCGTCGGGACCCGATACTGTTACAACCTTAGCACCGAGCTCGGTAGCCTTCTTGGCTACACCCCACGCTACGTTACCGAAACCAGAGATCGCCACGGTCTTACCCTTAAGTTCCAAACCGTTGGCACGGCACATATGATCGACAAAATAAACAGCACCATAGCCCGTAGACTCTGGACGCAAGCGAGAGCCACCAAACTCAAAGCCCTTACCAGTAAGTGTACCTGTGTGCTCTTGTGCTAGTTTCTTGTACATACCATACATATAGGCTACCTCACGACCACCTACACCGATGTCCCCTGCTGGTACGTCGGTATCGGGACCTATATGACGCCACAACTCCATCATAAAACTTTGGCAGAAACGCATAATCTCTCTGTCGCTACGACCACGTGGAGAGAAGTCGCTACCACCTTTACCACCACCCATTGGGAGGGTTGTCAAGGCATTCTTGAATGTTTGCTCAAAGCCGAGGAACTTCAAGATAGAGAGGTTTACCGTGTGGTGGAAGCGGATACCACCCTTGTAAGGACCGATAGCGTTGTTGAACTGTACACGATAACCGATGTTAACATGCACTTTACCATTGTCATCAATCCAGGGTACACGGAATGTGTAGATACGATCTGGCTCTACAAGACGCTCGATGATCGCCTCTCTCTCAAACTCGGGATGCTGGTTGTACACCTCTTCGACAGAGTGTAACACTTCTTTGACTGCTTGGAGGAATTCTTTCTCTCCGGGGTGCTTTGCCTCTAGGGCAGCGAGAATGTCTGCAGATTTCATAAAAACACCTTAGTTTAGGGGTTTACGTTACCTATTTATTTGTTTACTTATTTAGTTGCAATCTGTATAGCAAATGTAGTTAATGTTTTTGACATTAGCCACAATCTAATGAGTCTGCAAGCCCTATATTTAAGAATGGCACTTCGCAAAAAAGCAACTTAAACCCTCATATTAGAGTTTAAGCAGAGTTTTTCGGTCATTCTCGGCACTTATGAATAGACAGACATCTTTTTAAGCAATTAAAGGCGAAGAGCGTATTTTAATAAGAAATTCGCAGATTAAGTCATAATTTATACTTAAATCTATTGTTCCTTGCCGAAATTCCACTGAAACCCTCGTTGGCATCTAGTCAAACTTCTGCCCTACAACATTAACTGGAGCGTCCTCTCGCCTCGTTTTTCTCGCGTTTATTCGCCACCGAACGCTCCGTCTAGTATCTCGTTGAGATCGCTAAACCACCATTCGCCCCACCGCTCGGGCTTCTTAGGTCAAGCCCCGATATAAGCCACTCGGCTTACAAGCCGACCTAGACGATCCAACCTCTAATAGAGGGCAGACAGCGACCTTGCTCACAGCAGACAAGCGACGAATGAATGCGAGCGAGAAGCAGGCACTCTGCCGAAGGAGGAGCGAAGCAGTCTGCATACGAGCCGATCCCCCTCCAAGTTTGAACCAATACAAGCGATCTAATCAAGCAATACAAACAGCACGATTAAGTAGTCTAAACTTCAGACTTTACTTGTTCGATATTTTTGTCGCACAAGACTACATCTCCCACTCGCCCCCACAAACCAAGCATTCCACCAAAATAAGCAAACGGCTCCGACAACGCAAACCAAGTATTCCACCAAGACAAGCGAACGGCTCCGACACCACAAACCAAGCATTCCACTAAGCCGAGCGAAGGACCCCGACATCACAAATCAAGCATTCCTCCAAACCGAGCGAACGACACCGACACCACAAACGAAGCATTCTACTAAGCCAAGCGAACGGCTCCGACACCACAAACAAAGCATTCTACTAAGCCAAGCGAACGACACCGACACCACAAACCAAACATTCTACTTAGCAAAACAAAAGCCCCTATCACTAGGGGCTTGCTGAATGGTCTGATATTCGACACTCACGATCCTAATATCCGACAATGACAAAGGGCGGAGCCTAGAGGATTAACTCCAAGCCCCACCCTAATTACTTATATTAAAACTCGCCTTGTCCTGCGACTAGAGAGAGAAAGTCGTAAGAAGTGCTACAAGAAGTGCTAGGATAGCGTACAACTCGGGGAATACCGCCATCACCATAGTACCACCAAACACGTTGTTACCAGCACCAATAGCCTGAATACCATTCGCACAAACCTGTGCTTGGCGATAAGACGAGTAGAAGCCTACAGCACCAAGAGCGATACCACAAGCAAGAAACGCCCAAGCAACAACATCAGTAAGAGCCCCCGCAGCAACCAATTCCTGCAATTTGTCTTTCATTATAAAGAAAGCAATGAACCCATACAAGCCCTGCGAACTAGGGAGAGCCGATAGCCCAAGATACTGACCAAGAGCATCGGGGTTCTTCTTGAGGGCTCCAACAACAGAGTTACCACAAATAGTAGTTCCTATTACACTACCAATACCCGTTAGGCTCACCAAGATAGCGATACCTAACCACGACAACATTTCATTCATAATACTTAAATGACTTATTTATTTTGTTCTTATTTTTCTGTTATTACTTTACCGCTGAGAGGACTATATTCGATGCCTCCGCCTTCAAATTCGCAATTCTTGTAGTACTCCACAAAGGTCAAGCGGATAGGGTGCACCAAGGCCCCAATAATAGCCAAACCAATGTTGATACTATGACCAGCAAGGAGAATAAAGAGCATCAAAGGGAAGCGAACAAAGATATTCAGCCCCTCCGTTTGCTCTATAGCAAGCGTATTGAACACGCTCCCCAAGACTGCTCCAGTAAGCCCAATGGCAAATAGACGTATATACGAGAGCGTATCACCAAGTAGTCCCGAGGCATTATTATATGCAGCCCAAAGAGCCGAACCAACATTTACCAAAGGATTAGCCCCCGGAGTATTGTAGAATAGTATAATAGCCCCCGAGATACCTACGATGGCGTAGAGAATGTAGGTAACTATGCTCGGGATACTAACACTTAGATAGGGAATGCCCAACATAGCACCGATCGCAATTAGGAATATAATCCACGAGTAAGGTGCTAGAGCAAACTTAAGCCCCTTCTGTACCTGCGTCTTGTAAGCAGCAACACCCTTGGCGAAGAAAATCTGCAAAAGACCTAGGACAATCGAGAGAGCCATCAGATTGTCTTGGTTGAGGAAGTAGTCTTTGGGCATAGCATAAGGAAGCGTTACACCAAAAACACTACCGACAAACAAGCCAATGACAAAGGCACCACCACCTAGCCACTGCATCAGTAGATATGCGGTATCGTCTTCGCCCTTCTTGAGTTTCATCTTGAGATAGGTAGCGATCAAGAATACCAACAGTCCGTACCCAGCGTCCCCCATACACAAGCCGAAAAACAGCATAAAGAAAGGAGCGAAGAGTGCTGTCTGATCAAACTCATTGTAACTAGGGAGCGAGTACATCTTGGAGATTAACTCAAAGCCACGAGCAAATACATTGTTCTTAAGACTAATAGGAACTCGGTCTTCTTCTTTTATTTCCGTTTGGCAGTAATAATAGCCAGACTCGGACAAGGCACGCTCAAGCGAAGGGGCTTGTTCCGTTGGGATCCAGCCCTCGAGATACATCAGCATATTGTCTGCTTCACTGCGTCCTTGCTGACGTGCTACCTCATACTGAATGCTCCCACCGAGCAAAGTGTCCCACTCCGTAAGGCAAGCGATACGTTCTCCTGCTAGTGCCTGCAAGCCCTGCTCAAAGTCTACGAGTTTTTGCTCTGCACTTTGGAGTTGCTCCTTTACTACGCTTAGGCTCACTGTCGGGAGCGGTCTATGCTCTGCATCGGGACAAGCAGGTGTATCATTACCCTCCAAGCGAATGAAGTACTGAGTCGTTGCTATTCGCTCGACAGCAACGCATTCATAACGCTCCACATATTCCTCGGTGAACAACTGAGCAGGCATTGCGTAGGCTCTAATGCGGTAGCCCTTCGTAGCCAAATCGACAAGTCGCTCGGGCGAGAACTCACCCCACACTTCTTGATCTTTGACCTGCTGTTTGAGTTTCTCAACTTCATCACGCAGAGCCTCGTGCTGAGCAAGCAACTGCTCCGTCTCTGCAATGACATTGGCACTCGGAGCCTTAGTAACAGCCTCTACCTTATCCCCCTCTGGGAGCCACGCTCTCAAACTGCGGATAAGAGCAGCAATACGTAGTCGATCGTCCTTGAAGGCTTTCAGATCACCCTCGTCCTGTGGTTTAGACTTTTGGTCGATATGCACTACCCCAAGACCCTGTACATAACTAAGGAAGCCCTCATACTCTCTATGATATATCAAGAAGGCATACTTACTCATCTGCTTAATCATACCACTACCTCCTCTGCTTCTTGTTTACGTTTATCGAGATTGGCCCGCATTATCTTTTGCGAACTCTTGGATAGGCTCTCCTCGTCTTCCAAGAAACGCTTAATCTTACGAATAGCATCTTGGTAACCGGGAATTTGTACTTTCTCAAAGAGGTTCACCTTCTGCGTCGTCTTCTTACGAGCATGCTCTAGGAACTCCATCTTTAGACGGAGGAACTCCGCCTCGATCCCCGTTGTTGCTAAGGTCTTGAGGAGTTCTATTCCCTCGGCATACCAAGAGGGCGAATTAAAGATACTAAAAGGCTTCACCTCATAATGAATAGCGTCTAACTGTGGCAACACTACACCTGCGACCTTACGGACAGAGAGTTCCACACTACTGACGCTCACTAGATCGGGTTGAAATTCGTCCCACAGACTTACCATACTCTCGTAACTCTGCATCTGACGCTCCAATTCCTCTTCTCGAGCCTCGACCTCAGCCTTACATTGCTTCACCTGCTGACGCAGTGCACTCTCCTTACTCTTGATCGTCGGGAGCGTACGCACACGCATCTTGAGTGCTTTCTCTTGTTGCTGTAGCGAAGTCTTATTATACTGAAACTTAATAGCCATAACAATTTCTCCTTAAAATCCTAAGTATAGCCTCATACTCAAGATTATCATTACTTACTGACTATTAACGCCTAGTTCTCGACCCAATACTGGTCTACAAGTTGTTGCTTGATATTAACCTCACTAGGCTTGAAGTATTTGCCAAAGAGTTTCCAAGCCGTATTAAGCATCTCCTCTGTATCTACGTTTACGTCAATAGCCAACAACTCACGAGAGTAATCATCGGCAAATTGTAGTGTACGCTCATCGTAGTCGGAGAGATCAAAACCATTCTCCATCTTGGTCTGTGCCCCTGCTGCGTCCGAGAAGAGTCGTACAGCAGCATTCATTACTTGTGGGTGATCTTCACGCGTCTTCTTCCCGATCACGAGTTGCTTCAAACGGCTGAGCGAACGGAATGGGTCTACAATAACCTTACCTACGTTGGTATCACGGCGTAGATACAACTGTCCCTCGGTGATATACCCAGTGTTATCGGGTACTGCATGTGTAATATCTCCACCCGAGAGCGTTGTTACTGCTATGATCGTAATAGATCCTCCATCGGGGAATTGTACTGCCTTCTCATATATCTTGGCAAGATCGCTATATAGTGAGCCGGGCATAGAGTCCTTACTAGGGATTTGGTCCATACGGTTAGACACGATAGCGAGAGCGTCGGCATAGTTGGTCATATCCGTAAGAAGCACCAACACCTTCTCTTGCTTCTCGACAGCGAAGTACTCCGCAGCCGTAAGAGCCATATCGGGGATCAGCAGACGCTCTACCGAGGGGTCCTCTGTCGTGTTGATGAAACTGATGATACGATCCAAAGCCCCAGCGTTGCTGAACGTATTCTTAAAGAACAGATAGTCATCATTGGTCATACCCATACCTCCTAGAATAATCTTATCACTCTTGGCACGTAGGGCTACCATCGCCATCACCTCGTTGAATGGTTGGTCTGGGTCTGCAAAGAATGGTATCTTCTGTCCCGTCACAAGCGTATTATTTAGGTCGATACCAGCAATACCAGTTGCAATCAGTTCCGAGGGTTGCTCACGTCTTACTGGGTTTACCGAGGGTCCTCCAATCTCACGCTCCTCACCTACAATATCGGCACCACCATCAATAGGCTCTCCATAGGCATTAAGAAAGCGTCCTGCGAGTCCCTCACCCACACGTAGCGATGGAGACTTACCGAGGAATACCACCTCTGCATCTGTAGGGATACCCTCAGTACCCCCGAATACTTGCAGTGTTACCTCTGTCCCCATAATACGCACCACCTGTGCTAGTCTGCCGTTGATAGTTGCGAGTTCCTCGTTACCTACACCCGTAGCGTGTAGCATACAAGTAGCCTTGGTGATGTTACTAATTTTGGTATATATCTTTTGGAATGCTCTTGCTCCCATACTTTGGTCTATTTAATACTTATACTACCAGCGTCTTACGACTACTTCATTCGACGCTTGATGATCTCCTCTACCTTCTGCTCAAAGTTATAGAATGCTTCGCTCTTATACTCGGCATAGTTCATTTGCTTGAAGGCATTGATAACCTCCTTGAAGTAACCAGCGACCTCGCTAAAGTCCTCAAAGCCGAAGTCCGTATTACATATACGTATGATATGCCTTACCATATACTCCTGACGCTCTAGGCTGGTATTACAGTCAATATCATCAAAGGCATCTTGCTGCAAGATAACGAAGTCAATGAGTTCACTCTTCCAGAAGGTGATGTGATACTCAAGAGGTACACCATCATCACCCAAGATATTGATCTGCTCGGCAATTTCCTTACCTTGGATCAGACGCATCTTCATCTCGCTAATCATCTCTACCCAGCCCTCGCCTACACGCTCTGTGATGTATGAGCGGAACTCTGGATACTCGAGATACTTTGAGTAACTATCGATAGGATTAACAGCAGGGTAACGCTTGCGGTCTGCACGCTCTTGCTCTAGGGCGTAGAAGCAACGTGCTACCTTCTTGGTATTCTCTGTCACGGGTTCCTTGAGGTTACCCCCGGCAGGAGAAACCGTTCCGATAAAGGTTACAGAGCCAGTAGCACCGTTATTGAGGTACACGAAGCCTGCACGAGCATAGAAATTGGCCACAATCGCCGACAAGTCCATAGGGAAAGCATCGGGACCGGGGAGTTCCTCTAGTCGGTTACTCATCTCACGCAGTGCTTGAGCCCAACGACTCGTAGAGTCTGCCATCAACATCACCTTCAAGCCCATTGAGCGGTAGTACTCGGCAATCGTCATAGCAGTATATACAGAGGCTTCACGTGCTGCCACGGGCATATTTGATGTATTGGCGATGATGATCGTACGCTCCATCAGATGTCTGCCCGTATGAGGATCTATCAGTTCGGGGAACTCTTTGAAGACCTCCACAACCTCGTTGGCACGCTCACCACAGGCAGCAATAATCACGATGTCTGCCTCGGCTTGCTTACTGATCGCATGCTGCAATACGGTCTTACCCGTACCAAAGGGCCCGGGGATAAAGCCCGTACCACCCTCTACAATCGGATTAAGAGTATCTATCACACGTACACCAGTCTCTAGTAGACGCGAGGGACGAGGTTTCTCGCGATAGCAACTAATAGCCTTCTTTACGGGCCACTTTTGCTCCATCGTTACTGGCACCTCGTGGCCGTCCACCTCATCGACAAGGAGGGCAATGACTTCCTTGACGGTGTATTGTCCCTCAGGCTTAAGTTCTTTGATGCGATAGGTCTTTGTGAGGACAAAAGGCACCATAATTTTATGGGGCTGATAGTTCTCATCTACCTCACCAAGCCAAGCCCCAGCAGTCACGAGATCACCCACTTGAGCCAAGGGCTTATAATCCCAGAGGCGGTCTTCGTCGAGAGGATAAGTATAAGATCCTCGTTGCAAGAATACGCCCTCCATCTTATCTAGGTCGTTTTGTAGACCATCGTAGTTCTTTGAGAGCATACCGGGCCCAAGTGTTACCTCAAGCATATGCCCCATAAACTCTACGGGGTCGCCTATACGCATACCGCGTGTAGACTCAAATACCTGTGCATAAGCACTAGACCCTATCACTTTGATGACCTCACTCATTAGGCGAGTACCATCGACAGTAATGTAACAGATTTCGTTCTGAGCCACGGGACCGTTCACCTCTATCGTTACGAGGTTTGATACGATACCTTTTACTATACCTGTAGTTGCCATTTTACGAATTATTTCTATGCTAACAAAGTTAATGAATAAATTGAATTAGAGATGCATACTTTTCATCTTTTTAATTGACACAGCCTACTAGTCTTTAGTTAGCGAGGAGGCTAGGCATTTTTAATAGCACAGCATAGGACGGCTCCAACACACATTTTGCCTAAAAGCCGATAGCGTGCTAAACTCATTACCTCCTAAGGGATAAAAATCTTTTACACACAAGACTCCTAGGCAAATCAATCATTTATAAACGTAGGAATATCCGCTACGCTAGGGCATAATAGCCCGACGAACTACTTCTCGCCCCTACATACCCCTAAACCCAACGAGATACAAGGCGACGTAAATAACGCCAACTAAGGCTAAGCCCTGTTACAGACAGCAACAAACCTCCGACAAGGCTAAGCCCAACGAGCGTCCACCATACAAGCGGATACTTGATCAGCGGAGCGAATACTAGGCTATGCAAACCTTGATAGAGTAGTCGCCTAAGGCGTGTAGCCTTATCATAATAGGTATAGTTTGCTGTCTTCGCATCGACATAGAGGGTCGAGGTATCTGCATCGTCAAGGGTCAAACGATATACGGGCAAAGGGAGATCCCCACGTCTATCAATATAATAGTTGTCATACTCCGTAAGGGAGTCTATGCGACAAGACACTTGTAATACCTCCTTGGCGAAGCGTTCCATATCCGCTCTAGAGAGCGAGAGTGGTCGTAAGTCTTGGCTAGTGGCATCTAGATGATACGCCCTCTGCTCTGTCGAGAGTATCAAGTAGGTATGTCTGCCCAAGGCACGCCACTCGATGGACTTAACCCCTTCCTTCCCATAAGTCGTGATGAGCCTACGGATCTGGCTACTCCATAGTTTGGCATCTCCCCCGATAGACTGCGTACCTAGTTGCTCACGCACTTGTCCCGAGGTGGGGACTAATGCTTGGGGTACTTCTTGCACAGACATTAGTCCACTGAAGATAAATACCGTTACCGACAGGCCAAAGACAAAGCCCACGATATGGTGCCACCTATAATCCCATTTCTTATACGGAGAGTGGAGTCCTCGCCTTGACCTACGTGTAAGCCATAGCGACCGAAGTCCGACCCAAATCCCAGAGATACACATCAGTGTACCCAATGCAGATATAATGATTATAGTAGTACTCCATAGATCTCGATGCTGACGCAAAGAGGCGAAGTATATCCAGTGAGGTATCGCCCCCAAGTAAGCCCAAAGTCTTGTTTCTCGCGTCGTTAGTTGTACGCCCTCCGACGTCGCACTAGCGACCGATAGTTCGCTTCCCTCCTCGTCATCATAATAGAAACGATAGATGGGGAAAGGTGCCGATTTACGCCGATAAGGGATCCAAGTATCCACATCATAGAGCGTATCAACTCGGGCAATGGGAGCCTTAGATAGTCGTTGGGCATAAAGAAGGGCGGCTGTATAACCTCTCTCTAGCATAGGCTGGGTAGTAACGAATATAGTGCTGTCCCCTCTCGTAACCCTAAGGTCGTAACCCGCTCCTCGTGGCGATGCCGTAAGACGCAAATAGTGTATAGCACCGCTGTCTACCCGAGCAAGGAGGCTGTCGAGCCTAGTCCCCTCGATGCTATCGTAAGGGGGAAGGCTAGGCAGTCCACGCAATCGCTCTGCCGAGGTGATACTTGGGAAAGAATAGAAAAGCATCACGAAGCCCGAGGCAAACCACATTAAAAACAAGAGGCTGAGGATAGTCCCCAGCACTCTATGTATAGATAAGACCCACTTGCTCATCATAGTCTGTATGCTATGCTCATGGTGAAGTTACGCCCCTCGCTTGGAATGTATTGGAAGTCATAGAGGACATGTCGCGTATAGTCACGATCCAAGATATTGCCTACATTGAGTTGTAAGGTCCACTTAGCCCATTGATACGAAGCCATTGCATTGAGGATAGCATAGCCGGGCATACGATACTGATTGCTCTCTGAGGTATAGAAGCCACTAGATGCCTCAACACCCAGACCATAGGACAAGCGACTATACCTTGCTAACTGATGCTTCCCAAAGAGCCAAGTCGTCAATTTATGCTTAGGGCTATGCTCTACGGCATTGCCCCTATTGCTCGTATATTGAGCAACTGTCCCCTTACCTGCCTGCACTCTTGCATCGGTATAGGCATACGATAGTTGTAGCCCTAGCCACTCAAGGGGGCGATACTCCCCACTCAACTCAAAGCCCTTACTCTCATAGCCATCGACAAGTGCTCCTCGACGCTTACCATTATCAAGGCGACCGAGGTAGGAATTAAGTTTGTTGCTTAGTGTCAAGTAAAAGAACGAAGCATCTAGGCTCAAGTTCTCCCCAAGAGAGAGGTGCGATCCCAACTCAAATTGCTCTCCACGCATCGGGGGTAATTTGCTGAGTTCGCTAGCCCCCATCTCATTACCTGCGTTGTCGAGATAGGCTACTTCGGACGACAAAGCGATCTTCTGTGGCTTATAAAAACTCGAGGCAGAGGCATAGAAGTTTATATCCGACGTAAGGTTATATACCAACCCGGCTCGGTAGGTCAGTGCGAGGTTACTAAGACTCTGAGTACCATTGTCCCGAACGACAGTTTTCCCTTTGGTGTCTGCCACCGAGAAATCACGGCGGAAGTAATCTAGACGCAAACCCGCCAACAAGGCGAAGCGTCCCCACTTGGCATAGTCCTGAGCATAGAAACCATGCGTTTGGTCGGCATAGCGTTGTTGTCTTGAGAACTCCCACGACATACGCCCTTGATTGCGAATAGGATTGAGTAGCGTAATATGCTTGGTATAGCCCTCGCCCGTCATCGAGGCTCTATCATATCGGGTCATACCCATATTGAGATAATTATAGCCAAAGAGTAGGTTATGCTCTAGCCCTCCCGAGTGGCGTACGGTGCCAGACAACTCTAGTTGGTTTTGCAGGCTACGTGTATCGTAGTCAAAAGCGAAACCGCCACGCTCTAGCGTATTAAGGTCTGTGTACTTCTTACTCACGCCATCGGTGAAGTAGTAGGGCAAACTAGCACTAGGCGTATCACTCGTAACCCACGAATAGGAGTCGGTAGACATATATCTGATGCCGTCTAGAGAGGCAAAGAGTTGCTCACTAAGTCGCCAGCCATTGGCAAAGCGATATTCGTAGCGTAGTTGTGCCGATAAGTTGCGGTGTCCCAAGTCATCTTGGGCAAAGCCGTGTACTACCTTACGCGTCAATTGAGGGTGTTGCTCGCCCGCCTTGGCAAACAAACTATTATCACTCACACGATAAGCGTTTTGTGTATAGCGTGGGATACCATAGTCGCCACCATAATTATCCTTATTGGCATAGAGAGATAACTGTAAGTGCGAACGCGAACCGAGCAAATACTTCCCCACCACACTAGCGTTATAGCCCTTGGTGTAGTTCTCACGCCAACCATCACTACGCACCGCCTCAACATCTGCACGCAAGAGTAGTTTATCGGTGAGTGCCTTGGTAGCACCTGCATTCACGCGTAGCGTATTGTAACTCCCATACGATAGTCGAGCGTATGCGTCCAACTCGGCTTGTGGCTGTTTGCGTACTAGATTGACGACGCCACCGACAGCAGAGTGTCCTTGTTGCATCGAGGCTGCACCTTTCAAGACCTCAATACGCTCTATCGACCCCAGACCCGTAATAGGGGCAGACTGCCATATCGCGTGACGCTCGTCACGCATACCATCGTTAATCAGCAAAGACTCGTAAAAGCC
>JBHAFI010000093.1:0-3751 GCA_041856045.1 Porphyromonas sp.
AGAAAACAGCAAGACCAAATAACACATTCCATAGGTTGAATACTGCCTCTAGACCATGCAACTGAATACCATTCCATGGTACCCAAGTAGAGATTGTTTGGCTTGCCCCTCCTAGTTCGAGGATCGCTCCGCGGTTAATGGCGAAGTTAGCCCCAGTAAAGAATGTAGACACTGCCGTACCGAGGAGTACAGGACCTAATAACCCATTGATGAATAGGAAAGTCTGGTAGGTCTTCGCACCAAGCAAGTTACCTAACTTATTCTGATACTCGTAAGATACGGCTTGTATCACAAAACTGAAAAGGATAAGCATCCAAACCCAGTAGGCACCACCGAAACTTGTTGAGTAGAACATCGGGAATGATGCAAAGAAAGCACCACCAAATACCACAAGGGTCGTAAAGGTAAATTCCCATTTACGCCCCACTGAGTTTACGAGGAGGCGACGCTCTAGCGTGTCTTTACTTAGGCTAAAGAAGAGCGACTGTCCACCCTGTACAAAGAGTAGGAAGACGAGCAAAGCACCTAGTAGAGAGATGAGGAACCACCAATAGTTCTGAAAAAATACGTAATCCATATTTCGTTATATAGTTTAGTGGTTAATGATTAGTGAGCATCGGGGCCTGCCGAGATAGCCTTCTTCATGATATTGAGTTCGGCTATGAGCATTATCGTAAAGAGGATAGCAAAGAGAGCAAACGTAAGCATCACCGACGAGGCTTCCAACTGAGAGACGGCAGCACGTACAGGTAGGAGGTTTTGGATCGTCCAAGGCTGACGTCCTACCTCTGCTACTACCCAACCGGCTTGACTCGCAAGCCATGCTGTGGGAGCCAAAAAGAGTGACGACCACATAAGCCAACCGTACTCGTTGATGCTCTTCTTACCGCGATAGATTAGATAGCAAAGTACCATAAAGAGCAAGATAAAGGCTCCACCCAATCCGACCATAATACGGAATGAATAGTACGTAAGAGGTACGTTGGGGACAACCTCCTCTGCCTTGTCGAAGTATCCGTAACCGAAGTATTGGAAGTTACGCTGTAAGGCAGCGTTATGCTCACTAGCGAGTAGGCTATCGGCAGGATTACCTGTCTTGCGGTAATTGAGTTGTGCCTCACGGAAGCCCTTGAGAGAGGCTATTGCTTCACGACCACGAGCCATCTTCTCCTCAACAGGAACTGCTTTCTCACCATTGGGCAAATAGTAGTCCCCACGAATGATATTGCCGATACCGGGCACATAGCAGTCTAGGCTACTACCGGTCATAATAGACATCATATAGGGGATCTCTATATTGAAGAGGAAAGGATCTACCCCATCGTTCCATTGCTTCTTACTTGGGTTAAGGATACCCATGCTAAAGCCTACTCCCTTGCCGTTAGCCGTTTTGTAGTCTTGAGTACATTGTCCCGACTCGTACAAGCCCTCCATAGCCGCTAGTTTCATAGGCTGATTTTTAGCAACATCAACACCCGATGAGTGTCCTGTCATACCCGTAAGGAGTGCTGCAGCCAGACCAAAGGGAGCAACGATCTTGAAGTTACGTACGACGAAATCGGTGTTCTTCTTGCGGATAGCATAGAAGGCAAGGATACCAGCAGCAAACAAGGCACCTAGCGTCCAACTAGACGTTATCGTGTGCCAAAACTTAATGATAGCCGTTGGTGATAGTGCCACAGCCCAGAAGTCGTTCATCTCGCTACGCATCGTCTCGGGGTTAAAGACCATACCTACGGGGTTCTGCATCCAAGCATTTGCCACCAAGATCCATATTGCCGAGATGGTCGCTCCGATAATAGTGAGCCAAGTCGAGGCTAAGTGGAAACGCTTACTAACCTTACCCCAGCCAAAGAACATCACGGCAAAGAAGGTTGACTCCATAAAGAAGGCAATCATACCCTCAATAGCAAGAGGGGCTCCGAAGATGTCGCCAACGAATGTTGAGTAATTGGACCAGTTTGTCCCGAACTGAAACTCTAGAATGATCCCCGTCGCTACACCGATAGCGAAGTTGATCCCAAAGAGTTTTTGCCAAAACATAGCACTACGCTTCCAAAACTCTTCGTTGGTACGGTAGTATTGTGTCTCAGCCAAGGACATAATGATACCTAGACCTAGGGTCAAAGGCACGAATAACCAGTGATACATGGCCGTAAGAGCAAACTGGGCTCTCGACCACGCCATGAGTTGTTCCAAATCCATAAAGACAATTCTATTTAATTAAGTTATAATACTCTCTATAATCCTACAGTTTAAGTGTTTGCAATCTATTGGGCTCCTCGGTTTATGAGGTCTTGCTGTACCCACTCCGAGCCAGTGATATTATGCTCTTTGGCTTGTTGCTTGGTATAGTTTGGGAAAAAGAATGCCTTGAGGACGGCAAACATAACAAATAGTTTGATCGCGACGATGAGCCATAGTGTACGAGAGGTCGGAGTCAAGGTTTTGAAGCCCTCTCTATACATATCCCACGCTCTCGTCCAAAAGCCGGGTTTGTTGTTGTTTGAGTTCATTAAATACGTAATAAATATGTACCAAAATACTATACAAAGATAGCAAAATAAAAAGACTGAGAATTTGTCACTTAGAGAGCCTACACTCTTATCCCTCCTCGTGTGCAAAGATTACCTAGTACAGCGAGCCTACTATCTGCATCTATAAATCACGTCTTGACGGATAAGCGTCACGACTTGACGCTTAGAGATCAAGGCTTGATTTTTATCCGTCACGTCTTGACGCATAGCATCGCCAAGTTGCCGATAAGACCTTGCTACACCTAGACGAGCATAGACACCTCGGTACAATATCTCTAGACGCAATATGCTCGTACGATGGCAAGACTCCCTAGAAAATGACTATCTTTGTGCTTAGATAATAAATACATACGAAACATTGAATATGGAACAGAACGAATTGCTCCTCTCTGTACGTGCCAAAGCGAATACTTGGCTAGCCGAAAGTTATGATACAGAGACCCGACAAATAGTACAAGGACTCCTTGATAATGAGAACCCTAATGACTTGATAGAAGCCTTCTACAAAGACCTTGAGTTTGGTACGGGTGGTCTACGTGGTATCATGGGCGTAGGTAGCAACCGTATGAATAAGTACACTGTCGGGGCTGCGACGCAAGGACTGGCCAATTACCTCAAGCAAGAGTTTGCAGGTTTGGAGCAGATCTCTGTAGCCATAGGTCACGATTGCCGTAACAATAGTGCATTCTTTGCACGCATTACTGCCGAGATATTCTCTGCCAACGGTATTAAGGTTTATCTCTTTGAGGGCTTACGTCCTACTCCCGAGGTATCTTTTGCTATTCGCGAATTAGGTTGTCAAAGCGGAGTGATGATTACCGCAAGCCACAACCCCAAAGAGTACAACGGATACAAGGCGTACTGGAGCGATGGTGCACAGATTATCGCCCCACACGACCGCAACATCATTGTTGAGGTCAATAAGATCAAGGGAGCAGAGGACATTAAGTTTACTGCCAATGAGAGCCTTATCGAGGTGATCGGTGAGGAGATGGATAAGAAGTTCATCGAGCGAGTGGCGGCTCTATGTGCAGCCAAGGATAGCGTTAAGCGTCATAAAGATCTCAAGATCGTCTACACGCCTATCCACGGTGCTGGTGTACGCATTATTCCCGAGACCTTGCGTGCAATAGGTTTTGAGAATATCATCAGTGTCCCAGAACAAGATGTGGTGAGCGGTGACTTCCCTACCGTAGTATCACCAAATCCCGAGG
>JBHAFI010000094.1:0-4476 GCA_041856045.1 Porphyromonas sp.
GTTGAATAGGCTAAAGGTACGATAATTTACCTTAGCGTCTCTGATAATGTAAGCAAGGAGAGGCACTTCCCAGTGCCTCTCCTTGTCTTTTAACTCCAATCAGCTTTTAGGACACTAATGAGAGTGAGGTGGCAAGTGCCAAGCCTATTGAGGGGGATATTGTAGAGGCTCCAGAGGTATTGCCAAAGTATGGGGAAGGTCTGCCAGACTTGTCTAGATACTTAGCCTCTACTGTGCAATACCCCGAGATCTGTGCCGAGATGGGCATTCAGGGGCGAGTTGCGATCAGGTTTGTGGTCGAGGTCGATGGTAGTATCTCTAGCGTGGAGGTCTTGAGAGGCGTCGAGAACTCTATGGACTTGGAGGCGATGCGTGTAATACTATCTATGCCACGATGGACTCCCGGAACACAGGGAGGTACTGCAGTTAGATGTCGATTTACAATCCCTATTGCCTTCAGACTAGAGTAAACAAGGATCTCGCGGTAAAATAAATTTGATGTAATCGGCTAGACTATTTGTTAATTAGGTAATATATATTAACTTTGTTGCAGTATCTTATACTTAGCATAATGTCGGATACTAGGCTTAAATAACGATTGGTAAGAAGTACAAATCAAATCAACAAAATAACGGTTATCTAAACACCATTAAGAGTTTATGAAAAAGCATAATTTCTCTGCAGGTCCATCTATCTTGGACGAGAGCGTCATCAGAGACGCCGCTTCGGCAGTTCTTAACTATGCAGGTACAGGTCTCTCTATCCTAGAGGTGAGCCACCGTGGTAAAGAATTTGCAGCGACAATGAAGGAAGCCCGTGACTTGATGAAAGAACTACTTGATATCCCAGAGGGCTATGAAGTACTCTTCCTCGGTGGTGGTGCTAGTCTACAGTTCGCTCAAGTACCTATGAACCTATTGAAGACCAAGGCTGCCTATATCGACTCGGGAACTTGGGCGAATAAGGCAATCAAGGAGGCAAAACTATTTGGCCAAGTTGATGTCCTAGGCTCTAGTAAAGATGATCTCTATAGTTGGTATCCTAAGCCATGGGATAAGGTAACGGCAGACTACGATTATCTACATATTACGACTAATAACACCGTATATGGTACGGAACTTCGAGAAGATATTGACGTACCTTGCCGTCTTGTGGGAGATATGAGTAGCGACATATTCACCCGTCCCGTAGACGTGAGCAAGTATGATATTATCTACGGAGGGGCTCAAAAGAATATAGCACCAGCAGGGGCTACGTTCGTTATCGTTAAGACCTCCGCTCTAGACCAAGTAGACCGAGTGATCCCAACGATGCTTAAGTATAGCGTACACCTAGAGGAGTCGATGTACAATACGCCACCTGTATTCCCAGTGTATGTAGCCTTGCAGACTATGAAGTGGTATAAGGAACTTGGGGGCGTTAAGGTACTTGAGCAAATGAACCTAGAGAAGGCTCAAATGCTCTACGATGAGATCGATCGTAACCCACTCTTCCGCGGTACTGTTCGTCCAGAAGACCGCTCTATAATGAACGTATGCTTCGTGATGAACGATGAGTATAAGGAACTCGAGAAGGAATACTACGACTATGCTACTGGTCTAGGTATGTCTAGTATCAAGGGACACCGCTCGGTGGGTGGCTTCCGTGCCTCTCTCTACAATGCTATGCCCAAGTCGAGCGTAGAGGCTCTTATCCAAACGATGCGCGACTTCGCTCGTAAGCACTAGTGTAATCCAAACCGATGGTTAGTATCTAGAGGAAAGCAAATGACACTTGTCGGGACTTATACCTCACTCTAGATATTAACCATCATTCATATTCTACATTATAGTCATCATGACAAAAGTATTATTAGCCACAGAGAAGCCTTTTGCTGCGGCTGCCGTATCGGGCATTAAGGCTATCCTTACGGAGGCAGGCTTCGAGACCGTACTACTAGAGAAGTATAGCACTAAGGCAGAGTTGCTTGCTGCCGTAGCAGATGTTGATGCGATCATCTTCCGTAGCGACATTATCGATGCAGAGGTGTTTGATGCTGCCAAGAACCTTAAGATCGTTGTGCGTGCAGGTGCAGGATACGACAACGTAGATCTAGAGGCTGCGACCAAGCACGGAGTATGTGTGATGAATACGCCCGGGCAGAATGCCAATGCAGTAGCCGAACTCGTAGTGGGTATGTTGCTATTTGGTATCCGTAATCGCTTCAACGGAGCATCGGGTACAGAGTTACAGGGGAAGAAGTTAGGTTTGCTAGCCTATGGTGCTACGGGACGTAACGTTGCTCGTATCGCCAAAGGCTTTGGTATGGAGGTCTTTGCCTATGATCCCTTCATGCCAGCAGAAGCAATCCAAGCAGAGGGCGTGACTCCTATTGCTTCGCCAGCCGAATTGTTTGCTGCTTGTGACGTAGTATCTATGCATATCCCAGCCACGCCAGAGACGAAGGGTAGCATCGGTAAGGCTCTTGTTGGCTCAATGCCCAAGAAAGCAATCCTCGTGAATACTGCACGTAAGGAGATCATCAATGAGGCAGAACTCCTCGAGATCCTCAAGGAGCGTGAGGACCTACGCTACTTCACAGATATACAGCCAGCCAACCACGCAGAGATGCTTGAGGCTCTTGGTGAGCGTTACTTCGCTACACCAAAGAAGATGGGAGCACAAACTGCCGAGGCAAATACGAATGCAGGTCTTGCGGCTGCACGCCAGATCGTAGGCTTCATCAAAGAGGGAAATGAGCGTTTCCGCTTAAACAAATAATCATCATAAAAGAACCATAATAACACTATGGCTATCATCAAACCATTTCGTGGTATCCGTCCACCACAACATCTAGTAGAGCGTGTTGCTTCGCGTCCTTATGACGTCCTAAATAGTGACGAAGCACGTGCAGAGGCAGAGGGCAATGAGATGTCACTCTACCATATTATCCGTCCTGAGATTGACTTCCCTATTGGCACAGACGAGCACGAACCTTTTGTGTATGATAAGGCTGCCGAGAACTTTGCTCTTTTCCGTAAGAACGGTTGGCTCGTGCAAGATGAGGAGGAGAATTATTATGTCTATGCTCAGACGATGAATGGCAAGACTCAGTATGGTCTTGTTGTAGGGGCTTACGTCGATGATTATCTCAATGGCGTAATCAAAAAACACGAATTGACACGCAGAGATAAGGAAGAGGATCGTATGAAGCACGTGCGTGTCAATAATGCCAACATCGAGCCTGTGTTCTTTGCTTACCCAAGCAAGGAGGAGATCAATACTATTGTCAAGAAATACACAGACACTAAGCCTGTATACAGTTTTATTGCTCCTCTCGATGGCTTCGGACACGAGTTTTGGGTTATCGACAACAAGGAGGATATTAAGCGTATTACCGAGCTCTTTGCCGAGATGCCAGCATTGTATATTGCCGACGGACACCATCGCTCGGCTGCTGCTGCACTTGTAGGGGCAGAGAAGGCTAAGCAGAACCCCAATCATCGTGGAGATGAGGAGTACAATTACTTTATGGCTGTTTGTTTCCCCGATGATCAATTGACAATCATTGACTACAACCGTGTTGTCAAGGATCTCAATGGCTTAACGGAGGAAGAATTCCTACAAAAGGTGTCTGTTCACTTTGAGGTAGAGGAGAAGGGAACGGATATTTACAAGCCTGCGGCTCTGCACAATTTTGCTCTTTATCTAGGAGGTAAGTGGTATTCTCTCACGGCAAAGCCCGGTACTTATGACGATAATGATCCTATCGGAGTACTAGACGTTACGATCTCATCAAACCTTATACTAGACGAGATCCTTGGTATTAAGGATTTGCGTAGCGACAAGCGTATTGACTTCGTTGGTGGTATCCGAGGTCTTGGTGAGTTGTCAAAAAGAGTGGATAGTGGAGAGATGAAAGTTGCTCTTGCCTTGTATCCTGTATCAATGAAGCAACTCATTGATATTGCAGACTCGGGTAACATAATGCCACCTAAGACGACATGGTTTGAGCCTAAACTACGTTCGGGTCTAGTTATCCACGAGTTGGTTTAATGCTTTTGAGATTGTAAGGTCCTATTGTTTGCATAGTTAAGAAATAAGTATTACCTTTGCACGCAGTAGAACCTTACATGGGGGATTAGCTCAGTTGGCTAGAGCACCTGCCTTGCACGCAGGGGGTCATCGGTTCGAGTCCGATATTCTCCACAAACGTTAAGTAGTCCGTTAAGCGTAAGTTTAACGGACTATTTCATTTACAACAAAGTAAGTCGTATCTCGTTATTAGGGTAGTGCCTTGGGCTACAATTAAGTAGTTTGTATAGGGGCTACTCGCTTGCAGTTGTCGATGTCCTTCGGTATGGAGTGCAGATGTTGCTCTGTTGAGGGTGCAGGTGCTCTTCGATATGGAGTGCAGATGTTGCTCTGTTGAGGGTGCAGGTGCTCTTCGATATTGAATGCTGGGGCTACTCGCTTGCAGTTGTCGATGCCCTACGA
>JBHAFI010000095.1:0-18003 GCA_041856045.1 Porphyromonas sp.
CATCAGAGTTTTTTTTGTTGAATAGGCTAAAGGTACGATAATTTACCTTAGCGTCTCTGATAATGTAAGCAAGGAGAGGCACTTCCCAGTGCCTCTCCTTGTCTTTTAACTCCAATCAGCTTTTAGGACACTAATGGCTGGGACAATAATTTAGGTTCTTAAGATTGAGTATCTTTGCAGGCAAATCGTCAGCATAAGTAAGTATTAGATCAACAAATCCATAACGATTGAGATGAAGACAGTTTTTTGTGAGATATACCACCGAGTAAAGCCTCTTGCCGTCCTAAGCGTTTGCCTAGGGGGCTCTATCCTTATCGGCTGTAAGGGACAAAAGTCAGGCACACAGACAGAGGCAGAGATACACGCCCAAGAGATCGTAGGGAAGTGGCAAGCCGACGAAATAAATAACGGCGTTATCTGTGTCGTTACCTTTCACGCCGACAAGCGACTTAGTCAGTACTTCCGTGCACCCGAGGGAAGAGATAAAGTTCGCCCGGGATCGTGGGAGATCAAAGAGGATACTCTCTTTGTAACAGATCAGACGGGAACGACAGCCTTGATCATTGAGGAGATCCAAGACTCGACCTTGGCACTACGTTCGCTCGACTCTTTTGCTGTTCGCTTCCATCGCCCGAGGGTCGATAGCATAGGCGTACAGCCCTAGAGGGCAAAGCAAACTAGAGGAGAGCCAAAGGGCAAAAGACGCACCTATTCGAGATGAATGTTGGGGACCAACACTCTATCGAATAGGTGTTTTTGTCTTCTGTACTTCCGTAGGCTTAGCCCTCTCAGTTTAATCTCCACCACTTAAAAAATTCTCTCGCCTCCTCGTGATGCCATCTCCGATACACACAAAACCCTCAATAAGAGAAGCATAATATCCGTCCCCACTCTATCCGACTGACCGATGCTATGCCTTGAGAACTAAAGGCTTGGGGATATAAACACCAATCTAATAAAGCCCCATCGCAAGAACTCGCACTTAGATCGCTTCCCGTATGCTCTCGAGCCTTAGGGCTATGGGGTATTTCGTCACTAACGAGGGAACTTAATCTGCCTAATCCTACCTAAATAATCTATCCGTCAAGACGTGACGGATAAGCGTCAAGACGTGATTTCTATGCGTCAAGCCTTGACGGATAAACGCCACGCCTTGGTTCGTAACAAGACAAAGTACAGATACTAAGGCTTCCACCTTTGCAATACCCAAAGGTCTAAGCACTTGACCCTCTTTATCGCTAGTCTAATACCCCATTGTCCCCAAGAAAGACATAAGGGCTAAGCCGAATAATTCGGCTTAGCCCTTACTACAAATCACGTGATAACAGCAATACTATTATTGCTTACTGTATATTTTTATATCATGAACCTCAACAACCGATCCTGCAAAAGGAGTCAAGCCTGTAACGTCAATCCTATTGTAGGTCAAAGGTGTTGTAAACCTAATATACACAGTTTCTCTCGGAGCAGGTAGAGTGAATACCTCAAAAGTCTCTCCATCGGAAGGAGTCTGATTGTAGGCTCTTATCTGTACAGTCTTTAATCGTCTTGGAAGTGTATTCATATGGATTGATAAACCTGCAATATCTGGCTTCATCGAGTTCCTTACCAAAGTTATACGATTGGTATTTCTATACGACATCCAACTACCTCCATACTTAGTAGTTGAGAAGTAATAAAGGCTCGTATTTATTTCACTCCAACTTGGGTGTACTTCATCTAGGAGCAGAACCTTTGGTACTTCGACATTAGCACGTACATACATTACCTTGGCTTCCTCTGCCATATTCACATCAGTGGGAACGACAAAACGGAAGGCTGTAAGGTAGTCATTAACGTCTGTCAGTTGGTTTACATTCTTGATTTGAATGTTAGCAGTATGGGTAAGCGTTCCTGCAGGAATAGTCACGCTCAAGCCCTCAAAAGTACCTTCGGGAAACTCTTGTACATTCGTCCTATCCCCGGCATAGCGAGAGAGTAGGCTATTGTCTTGCTCTAGCGTTATAACTAGATCCTTAGTTAGTGGTCTACGTAATCTAAAGGTCAGAGGGATTGTCTCGGTATTGATCTCGGGGACACCATCTATAACCTTAACCTCAAGAGCAATAATTCTGTCAGACTCATTACGCAGAATGTTGTCTGTATTGTACAAAAACTTCGCAGGCGTATCTACGTACACTTCCTTGGGATCAATCTTGTACGTTGGATCTTCTGTTATGATCTCGGGCTCTGCCTTGCTACACGAAGCAACAAGCAACATCGCCCCTAACGTGCATAACTGGATTATATTCTTTTTCATTGATTTATCTCACTTTATTGTTGAGCATTGTACACCCTAGCACCCCTTGCTCGGAGCATCAGTGATACTAGGGTGTATTCGCTTGTTCTTATTCCTCCGTTACAAAACTCTTGGCAGGGAATACAACATTCTCGATTATGTTTTTGGTAACAAGGACTTCATTAGATACAATCTTATCAGCCCAAGACCAAGTCCACTTACCTGTTAGGTCTGTAAACTTTTGTGAGTCTTCGTCAAATGACTCCTTAGTGAATGGGAAGTACGCCTCTAGGCCCTCTGCATTAGGATCTTCGGGGAGATAAAGTTTATCTTGAATTTCGGCTGGAGTAAGTGCTCTATTCCAAAAGCGAAGTTCGCGGAGGTAGTAATCCCTGAGGTTTACATTACCAAAACCCCAGCCCCCACCATTACCGGGATAAAGAAGCGAAGTAACGAAAGAACGTTGAGCCTCTCCGTTGAGATATATCGTGAGATGACCTACCAAGCCATTCTTACGATATACATAACTCACGTGCATCCACTCTCCAGTCTTAGCAGGCTTAAGTGTCCACGTGTCTTCTCCGTCACGTCCTTCACTCTTAACCTGCAAGCCCATACCCGGACTGATACGATTGTAGAAACCATTGCTACCGCCTAGTGATGCCGTAGTCTGGTTATTGTTGCCCAAATAATTAAATTGTGCTATGTATTGCAGAGTCCATTCACTCATCTCCGTAGTGTAAGGTACCTTAGGCTGCATATACATCGTATAGCCGTGACCATCACCCGTAGTAGAAACCAAATGCAGTACAGAGGTCTTAATCTTGCGGTTTAGATTAACGATTGTCGTCAATGGCGACGATAGTAGTCTAGGGTTGCCACCTTGAGCAATCTTGGTAGGTACAGAAGACTCTACTCTCGAAGGACCACCAACAGCCACAATCTTGAGAGGTACAGCATAGCGACCGCTATAAGGATACTTCTCGGGGTCTAGCGAAGACAACTTACCTGCGATAGTCGTCATCACCTCGCCAGCCTTGATAGTAGCCGTAATACGACCCTTAGCCTCTTGTCCCTCAGCATTAGTAAGCGTAACGTCCTCAGGATTGATAGGAATGACGCTAAGGTTATTAGCCTTATTGTACTGGGCAAGAGTCTCCTCATCTACGGCTACCGTAACGGTTACGTCACTCTCGGCACGATGAGCAAGGCGAGGAGTTGCAGAGAATGTAGCACCAGTTTCGTCCGAAGCCAATACTGCAACAACACCCGAACTATTAGTATTGCCCATATAAATAGCATTACCCGCATTATCGCCGTAGCCACTAGCGAGTCCTACAGTTTCGTCTGCAGAGCAAGAAGCCAAGAGCGATAGCAGAGCAAGCCCTTTGAATATATTACTTGTCATAGTTTTGTATTATTTATGGGGTCAAAAGGCTATTTATCCATCGGTGGGTTAAGAGCCGAGATAGCACTTCTAACGTTTTGGTATTTTGAGTATAGATAGTCCTCATTGATGTGGAAGGCTCCAATACCCCCAGCCTTTACATTCTTGGCGTGGGTCACATAGCGACCAAAGGCATTAGCATTAGGAGGGCTTGTTTGGAATGTCTCCGTATAGATGAACTGATCTAGGGTGATCTTTGGGTTTGCTGCCATTACTTGGCTTGTCGTTGAAACCCAAGTAGACCAAACAGCATTGTACGACTGATAAACGAAGTAGTTGAATAGCCCTGTTACCTTAGGATCGATCCAGCCGATAGAGCCGTTGATATTCATCATCTTCTCCTTGGGCAAGAACTCACGTAGTTTCGTGAAGAATAGGTTCTCATATTCCTTATTTGAGTTTGGAGAACATGATATAAGAGCACGCTTCGTAGACCACTCTTCCCCAGACTTAGGCCAGTCTCCGCAGTGATTACCGGCTTTGAAAGGAGATGCAAATTGTGGCTCGTAGTCTAGGTCAATACCATCGTAGTTATACTTCGCTACCGAGTCTGCGATAGCACGAGCATATTGCTCAATCGCAACCTCAGGAGTTTCGGACCAACCGCCCTCAGGGGCATTGCGTAGACCATCACCGATATTCTCGATAATCCAACCTGCAGTCATACGTGTACCCTTCTCACGTAGGCGATCCCACTGAGCCAAACGCTCGGGACCGAGGTTCCATTGTTGTCCCCAGTTTGAGATAAAGTCTACGCTGTCGGGCAAGTGATCTAGAGAAAACGTTGGGTCTGGTGATGTGGGGTTCCAATAAGCAAACCAACCGAACATCACGGTGTGCTTCGTTTTCTTGTAGGCACGCAAGTCCTCGAGGTAGATCTCACGCAAACGCTTGTTCTCCTCGGCGATAAGTGCCGAGTCGGCTTTGTTCTTCTTGAGGATCTCGGCCTCCTCTGCCCATTTCTTTTGGTCACGGACAAGCAGAGCAGCCTGTGCCTCGTCGTCTACGTCTAGCGGACTAACCTTAGAGCAAGCAGTCGAGGCTAGAAGAGAGAGAGTAGCAAGTGCCCAATATACTTTTTTGTTAATAGTCTTCATGGTAACTATACTTTGATTTATTTGTCTATTGAGGCTTAGTTCTTTACCTTAACGTCCCACCATACGTTCACGTTGGCAGTGTTTGATCCGTTACGATATTTGCGGATAGCCTCTTGTACGTTTACTGAGTTCTCACTGATTTCCTTTTGAGGATAAGGGAAGCAACGTACACCATTCTTATGACCATCTGAGGTCACAACACCCATATTCGAGATATTAGTGTTCGCTGGGATCAGTCTTGGATAGCCAGTACGACGCCATTCGCTCCATGCCTCCATTCCATCGGGATATATAGCAAGGTACTTCTGCGTAATGATCTTCTCGAGTTTGATCTCTTCCGAGGCATTGTTGTCCCAAGCGACAGTTACGTTTGATGGAGCCGTAGAGTTGTATAGCGATTGCTCGTCAGTAAACGATGCAGGCGTTCTCGCCCCACTCATGTAAGATGCCACTAGTGAGGCATCGATGCCATTCTCCTCAAACGACAAACGTATCCCACGTTGGTAAAGGTCGGCAGGGCTCTCTGCAACAGTATAGCCAGCCACGGCTGCCTCCGCCTTGAGGAATGCTACCTCGGAAGCCTTGAACCAATAAGTCGGAGAAAACTCCTCTACCTTGGGCAACGCTGCAAGGTCATAGGTGTTTGCCGATGCAGGGATAGCAGGTGGTACTGCTGTCGTCAAGTCACCCTCGAAGTAGACAGAGAGGCGTGGATCGTTGTAACCCGAGAGGTAACTCTGTATCGACGCACCCATACGCGTATCATTATACGATCCTGCAATCGTGAAGAGTGCATTACGTGTACGTAGGCCTGCCTTATTATCAATGCGTGCTACATCAGCAACCGACTCGATAAGTCCCGCAGGGTGTTGCATCGCTTTCTCTGCCCACAACTTTGAGAGAGCAGGATCAACGTAGCGTACACGCATCGCTAGGCGAAGCATAAGCGAGTTACCTAGTCTAGCCCAACGGCGAGCGTCACCATCGTAAACGACGTCCGAAGCCTTAGGCACGATAGGTGTCGCAAGGCTGTATTGGTAGAGATGTGCTACTGCCTCCTCTAGTTCCTTAAAGAATGATTTGTACACCTCCTCTTGTGAGTCGTATGCCACCGTAAACGAACCCTTACCTACATTGAAATAAGGAATGGCTCCGTATCTATCAGCAGTACGATGCAAGCCCATAATCTTAGTGATCTGTGCGATATGCCATATCTCTAGGTTAGGCTGGCTAACGTCATAGTTGATCTGCTTGATCTTGATCCAAGGAGAGAAGATTGCCGACACCCCCGTCGAGAAGATACCGTTGGTCCAACCCTCATCAAAGTAGAACTGCGTCAAGTTGCGACCGGGCCACTTAGCATCACGAGGAGCGAGATAGCCCATCCAACTATCTACCGTTAGGTTGAGAGAAACCTGATAGTTATTGACAAATCCTGTACCTCCCGTTCCCGTTGGGATAGGAGCGAATTGTAATGCAGGCAAGAATGCTCCATTGAGGACCCCGTCCTGACTAAGCATCGCATCGGTAGCGAGGAGTGGATTGGTATTGACCGCAGCAAAATCCCCCGTACAAGAGTTTGAGGCAAAGACTAGTAAACCACCAGCCAATACGGACAAAGCCAACTTACTTATATTTGTATTACTCATACTAATGTTTGTTGCTAGATATGTTAGAACCCTAGATTTAGGCTGAAACCAATACTTCTCATACTTGGTGGCATGAAGTTATCACCACCGGCAGAGTAAACACCTGTACCCCCTGCCATATCCGAGTCGTAAGGAGCAGCACGGTAGATCGTAAACAGATTGCGTGCAATCAACGATACAGAGGCATTAGACAATACCTTACCTAGCCATTTCTTGGGCAGTGTATAGCCTATTGACAACTCTTGCAACTTAATGTTGGTAGCATCGTAGAGGTAGTATGCCCCGAGTCTATTAAGACCGATAGTCGTATAGTAACGCTTAGGGTCGTAACTCTGCCCGTCAATCATTACCATACCAGCATCACGAGCGTCTGCCGTCACCTTAGATACACCATAGCCGTCCATCATAGCCTGCGTTGCAGAGGTAACATTACCACCGACACGAGCAGAGATAAGGAAGTTGATGTTGAAGCCATAGAAGTTGAGGCTATTATTCCAACCCATCATAAAGTCTGGAGCCGAAGAGCCGACCTTGATACGCTGAGTCTTATCGATGCGATAGCCATCACCCTCCTCGATAAATCTGCCGTCCTTACCCTTGACGAGGATACCTTGTACGAAGATGTCATTCATCGAATCTCCAGGACGCATATACTTAGGACTTGTGAGGACATCGATATCAAAGACAGTACCGTCAATAGGGTTCTTGTAGCCCTTGACGAGTTCCATAACGCGGTTTACGTTGCGTGTATAGGTGAGGTTGGTACTGAAACTAATATCCTTGCCGATCTGATCCTCATAGCCCAGTGCGAGCTCGATACCTTGGTTGCGGATATCCCCTGCCTGTATGTAGAAGCCCGAGTACCCCGAGGCATCAGACATATTCTGCAAGAATGTTTGGTTGTACGTATTAGACTGGTACACCGTAGCGTCTACACGTAGTTTGCCCTTGAATAGACGAGCATTCACCCCTGCTTCCCAAGAGCGAGTACGCTCGGGGTGGAAGTCGGGATAAGGATAAGTAGATATAGGCTTGACCTCTCCACCAGACATACTATATGTGATCGTACCCGGAGTGATACCCACCTGAGAGATAGGCGAACCTACCTCTGTAAACGACACACGAGCCTTGAGGTAAGAAACGAAGTCTGGCATCTTGATCATCTCAGAGAGTACACTCGATAGACCTATCGAGGGATAGAAGATGGCAGGTGTCTTGCCGTTGCTTACAAGTTGAGAAGCCCAGTCTGAGCGACCTGTTGCTGTCAAGTAGAGCATATTCTTCCAGCCTAGTTCGGCACTAGCGAAGATGGCTATATTACGTGTACGACGATAACTCTGTCCGCCACCACCTGTTACATCGGGGTCTACGTTGGCTGTCGAGAAGAGGTTAGGTATCGTCTTGAGGCGACCGCCAACAGATACTCCTGTCGTATAATGGTCATCAAAACTAGTACCTACGTTGGCTGTCAAAGACCAATCGTTACCAAACTTCTTGTTGATATTGAGCATAAGGTCTGCGTAGGTCTGCTTATAGCGTTCCTCGGTCTGACCAAAACTACCCTTAGCCGTCTCAAGACTAACATCTCCTGTAAAGAGCGGATAAGTCGTAGCGTAAAACTTATTGCGGATCGTGCTGTAAGTATTGTCTACACGTGCACGAGCAGCCACGTTGAGCCAACTCAAGATGTCATACTGAGCACGGAAACTAAACATATAGCGGTGCTTTTGGTTGGTAAACATCTCACGGTTTACGATCCAGTATGGGTTCTCAAAGTCTTCCCCTTGAGAGCCGTAAGGCCAGTATTGTGTATTGATACGACGCTCTAGATCGTAGCGTTCCCACACCTTAATGTTCTCAAAGTCATCACCACGAGGGAAGAGATACAGAGGACGTAGAGGGTTGAAGTAACGACCTCCCGACATCATATTTTGGTCACCCTGAATGATGTAGTTGGCACTTAGGTCTAGATGTAATTTGTCGTTGAGATGCTTAGAACTATTACGACCACTGAAGTTGTAACGATAGTACTCGTTATTAGGGATAATACCCTCTGCATGCGTTGTCGCTACAGAGAGGAACGTCTGGCTCTTGTCTGTACCCCCAGAGATATTGAGCGAGTTGATCGTATTGTAACCTCCTTGGAAGAAATCGCGTGGATTAAATGTAGAGGGTGTCGTGAGTTTGTCACCCCAACTACGATAGGTGTTGCCTCTGTCCCGTAAGTGTTTTGGAACTCTGGCATCACCCCTGCACGGAGAAACTCTGTATTAGACGAGAAGTTCACCTTGAGTGCACCGGCAGCACCCTTCTTGGTGTTGATGATGATCACACCATTAGCGGCACTAGCACCATAGAGGGCTGCCGCCGAGGGACCTGTAAGTACCGAGATGCTCTCGATGTCGTCCGAGTTAAAGTCCGATATACCCTCACCGCCACCGGGACGACCATATTCGCTACCATCACCGGCTCTGTTGGCGTTACCGATAGGCATACCGTCTACCACATATAGCACGTTATTGTTACCCGTGATAGACTTGCTACCACGCATTACTACGCTTGTAGCACCACCGATACCAGCAGACGAACGTGTGATATTCACCCCGGCAACCTTACCACTGAGGCTGTTTACAAAGTTCGCCTCCTTGACCTTGGTTAGGGCAGAGTTGTCCACCTTCTGCACGTTGTACGATAGAGCCTTCTCGCTACGCTTGATACCGAGAGCCGTTACCACTACTGCATCAAGGCTGGTAGCCTCGTCCTCAAGAGTAACGTTGAGTTGAGTGCGACCCGAGAGTGCGATGGTTTGTGACTTCATACCTACGTATGAGATTACGAGATTGGCATTGGGAGATGCGTTAAGCGTGAAGTTACCATCGAGGTCTGTTACCGTTCCCGTGCTTGTACCCTTGACAAGGACGTTGGCACCAATGATGGCTTCTCCATTCTTATCGACTACTTTACCCTTGACGGTAACCGTCTTACCCTGTTGCATCTCGACAACAGGTGCATGCGTCGCATAACTAGCCGCAGTAGCATCAATGATGCCACTGAAGGGAAGAGTTATTACGAGCGACATGGCTCCTAAGAACTTTCGATTCATTGTTTATATATTAATGATGATAAATTTGCATCTACCTTCTCTAGAGCAGACAGACAAATTACAGACAGACACAACCCATACGCTGGAGTTTGGGTGCCTCTTGAGGTGTTATGATTTGATAGAAACTCAAGAAATACGTCAGAACTAAAATTATCTGCCAACTCTCACAAGGCAAAGATATGTACTTCGCCCCAATTAAACAAAACAAAACTTAACTTTTTATTATTACTCCGAATTGTTTACTAATAAAAAGTCGACGAGAGTATATCACTTAAGACACAAAGAGAATATCAGACAACATCGACAACTATTTAAGATTAGACCAAAGAGAAAACACTGCAACAAAACGTCAAAATCTCTATTATTTATCAATTTGCAATTCAGATGCGATCTTCTTTGCAAATAGGCGACACACCCTAGCCTAAGAGAGCAGGATATAGTACACAAGGCTTATATCACGCCAAACACAAGGTCGGTATGCCTCCCCCTTGTAAATGACCTCGCGACCCCATGCCAACACCCCTCGTTGGCAAAGCCCATAGCCTTGACGTGGCTATCCACAAGGAGCAAAACCCTCCCTGCGAAGACAGCAGAGCGATCAAGCCCCAAGGCACACGGGGCTGTATGGCTTAGGGGACGACCACAGCCCAAGTCACTAGGGGGATCGTAGAAGACCACAGATACCGACACCCCATAGACAGCAGAAGACGCCAAGACGAATACATCATCTTGGCGTCTAGCATTTATGGCAAAGTTACATTGGTGTCATACAGACGGTTACGAATGTATGACAGTAGGCTTAGATAATGTTGTCCTCTTCTTCGCCCGAGGCACTGCCACTAGCCCCAGTGCTGGCACCTGCCTTAGGCTTTTCCGATAGAGAGTTGTAGACGGCTACGCTCACGCTCTTTGCTTGGTTACGCATCGCATGGCGTGGATAGAAGCGAACTCTCGCTGTCTTGAGGATCGAAGCATTGACTTCTGCCTCGCTAGCCACCATCTTGCTGGTCTGCTCAACCTTAAAACTCCCTAGGTCTGCAAGGTCTATGGCTATGCCTTCGCCCAAAGACCAGCGAATGATCTCTGCCAAACTTGTGATTGCGTGGCGAATATCCCCTCGAGAGAGTGAGGTCTTCTCTACGATGAGGTCCTCGACAGCCTTTGCCGTTAGGCGAGGCGTAGACACAACTTGGGCGTAATACATGGTTTGCCCTTTCTTCTTACCAACACTGAGTTTGCGACTTGCTGAGTTGTACACTAACATAATTCTTAATACATTTAATGGTTAATAGATACACTTGTATCGCAAGGGACTCCAAGCCTTTCAACGATTACCTACGCTAGGGAAGTCTAGATGTGGGAGATAACAGACCGACCTCTACAAACACCCGACTCCTCGTGCACGATCCTTGGCGTGGTATTGCTCTTTGTCCCTCTTGACACTACAAAGGTATGATGCCTTTTGAGCGATTTATTCCATTAGGTGACATAAGGCGAAAAAAACTTTGGCTTTGGGCAAAAAACTTTTCTTCGCCTAAGCCTAGAGCCACCCTAGATCCCGAGGCAAGGGCTAGTATTTGTTGCCTCAAAGACTAAGCCCTACGCAGTCCCCTATATATAATATGGACTAGCCCCTCCATAGCGAATAGCCTTTTTCTTTGTAACTTTAGTACCGATCATTTTTATATACATTATATCCTATGAAATTAAAGCATAAAGAATTAGAACTCCAAGAAGGTGATCCCTTCGCGAATTGTAAACTTGGCAGATGGCTAGATGCCGATGCTCTTAACGATCTCATAGAGTCTATTGAGGGCGGAGGAACTATTGCGATCAATGGAGCGTGGGGCTTTGGTAAGACGACATTCCTACGTATGTGGCAGCAAGACCTCGAGAAGGAAGGTTATCGCGTTATTCTTTTCAACGCTTGGGAAACGGACTTCAGCACCGAACCCCTAGTAAGCATCTTGGGGGAAATAGGTTCCTTAATCAATGATCCAAACGACACCCAACTAGAGACGATAAGCAAAGGTTTAGCAAAATTCACAAAGAAAGTTATTCCCCTAGCCTTATCAATGCTTGCCAAGAAACTCACCGGCATTGATTGTGCAGAGATTGTCAAAGAGTTAGGCGAACACGCTATATCTTCTTTTGAAGAGGAAGTCCTTAGTTATAAAGCCCGAAAAGACGAGTTTGGTAAGATTAAAAAGCAACTAGAGAGACTTGTTGAGTCTCAGAGCCCAGGGAAGCCCGTGATATTTATTGTCGACGAATTAGATAGGTGTAGACCCGACTATGCCGTAGAGGTCTTGGAGAAGATCAAGCACCTATTCTCGGTAAACAACCTAATCTTTGTCCTTGCCGTAGACAAAGAGCAACTATGCCACGCCATCAAAGGCTACTACGGATCAAGCGAACTTAATGCAAGCGAATATCTCCGCCGTTTCATCGACTACGAGTATAACTTGGGTTGCTCCGATTACAAAAGTATCGTCCGACACTTCTTCGAGTATTTTGATCTTATCTTCTCTGTCCCTGATATGGAGGAGAGCAACAGTAACGATAATATCGATGAGATAAGTAAGTCTATAGAACTCATTGCTCTGATATCCGCCGACCAACGTCTATCAATGAGGCAGGTTGAGAAATGGATCGTCCTCCTAAACTCAATAGGTGCCTCGAGTCCATATTACCTAGACCCTCAACCCCAAACAATAGCATTGCTTACCTTTTTTAAACTCTTTTCTCCTAAAATATACCAAGTGATCAAAGACCGATCTTATAGTCTACCTAAACTCATACAAGAGACTAAAGATCTCTTCCCTAATCGACTTACGCAAGAACTTGGGGTCAATACACCTATAAATCCGATTTTATCTGTGGGTCTGTGTACTTTATATCTTTTATATTATCAAGCACTCTTTCGCTGTGAGCATACATTAAGCTTTAATGAAAATGGATTTTCACAAGAGATTGAGGAAGTACTAGAACCATTTTTTCTCGATACATCAAAATATAATGAAGATGTGATTATAGAGAATGCTGCCGAGTCGTTCAACCTTAGTCCTGTCTCGACAGATGATCTTATCAATATAATTGACCTGCAGGTGGTGATAGAGGAGGAATTCACGTAGAAGAGCAATTGCCACAAAATTTGGGCTGAAACGACTCTAATACTCCCGAGTCGAATGCCAAGATATTCGGATTTGAAAGGACAAGATTTTACCCTCCGATGTGGCAGAATACTTAGGTTTGGATTGCCGGGGTATTGGGGTACCGAATGATGAAAAATTTGGGGCTAAAATGAAGAGATACTTAGACGTCGATTGAAGACTAAGTATGTTGTCAAGTGACAACTAAGTATCTCTTCGAATGACGTCTAAGTATCTTGTTATAATCCCGATCAGTAAAGGCTCTCCAAGGGGGTAGGTAAATGGGCTGGAGACTAAGACCTGTAAGGCAGAGGATAGTGTACTAGGGATTATTTCTGTAATTTTGGTTCGTGACAAAGACAACAAACAATGGACCATAACGCGAAAATAAAAGAACAATATCTTGCTTACCTACGCTTCGAACTAGGATTAAGCGAGAATAGTTGCTCCGCTTACCTAATGGACGCAGAGAAACTTATCTCGTGGCTCGAGGAGAATAAGGTTAGTTATACAGCCCTTAGTTATGACTACTTGCAAAACTTTCTCGCTAACCTATACGACCTACAAATACAAGCAAGGAGTGTCGCTCGTATCATATCGGGGATTAAGAGTTTTTGTCGTTGGCTGGTCTTGGAGGGATATATTGACAAAGATCCAAGCGAACTTATAGAGAGCCCCAAACTCGGTACTTACCTCCCTACATACCTCACAACAGAGGAAGTAGACGACCTTATTAAGGCTGCGGGCTGTAAAGGTGGTGTCGAGGGCATTCGCAATAGGGCTATCATTGAGGTGCTGTTTAGTTGTGGCTTGCGTGTAAGCGAATTGTGTGCTTTAAGGCATTCGGACTGTTTCTTTGATGATGGCTATATCCGTATCTTCGGCAAGGGACGCAAGATGCGTCTAGTGCCTATTAGCCCACAGGCTATTGAGGAAATACGGGCATACCTCCATCACCCCGAACGAGCCGTACCCAAGCGAGGCGAAGAAGATGTCGTCTTCCTCTCTAAGCGTGGTAAGGCCATCAGCCGTATTACGGTCTTCGTGATGATCAAGGAGGCGGCTGTCCTTGCGGATATTCAACAGAATATCAGTCCGCATACATTGAGGCATAGTTTCGCGACGGCACTGCTTGAGGGAGGGGCGAATTTGCAAGCCATACAAATGATGCTCGGACACGAAGACATCGGTACGACAGAGATCTACACCCACCTCGACAAGCGTCAATTACGCGAGCAGATAGAACGCTTTCACCCTCGCAACCAGCACAAAGGTTGAGGGCTTAGGGTGTCATAACCTCAAGCCAGCGAGGTTATTATCCCGACCACAAACCTAAGGGGTAATAGTCCCCAAATTCACTCCTCTGTACATCTTTATTGTTGCGGTAATACTCGCCTTACCCTAAGGACAGACTTGTGACCTCTTAGCCCCGAAGTTGAATCCTCCCGATAGCCTCCCCCCAGCACCAACTGATAATACCTCAAAAGAAGAAGCAGAGAAAGCCCAACCATAAAACCTCTGCTTCGTAATATAAGAATGGCAATTTCACGCCCTTCCTAACTAGCCCTTGCAACCTTAGAAACGGCACAAGTGCGTGGTCGATATACTACGTAGTTATACCGTTTGACAATGACCTACGAGTACGAAGCAATCGGTCATTAACCTTTCAATCAAAGCATTTACTGAGGGATTATATACATTTCTCTACTCTTTTGGGGTCTGATATATTTCTCTTTGTCAAATATATTTGTATCTTTGCACTGCGGGGTACTCCTTTCGTAGGTTACGTCGCCCGAATTATACCCGACCCCCTTTTACTTAGGGGTTCGGGTAGTTTTATATATCCAGAGGCTCGAGAGAGAAAGCCCTTTAGGACTTTAGTGCGAGGTCCCCATAGTCCAGCCTCTTTCCTCGTTCAAGGGATAATCACGTCGGTCAAGCACGCACAAGCAGATAAGCCCCCAGCATATACCAAGACCTTGACAAGGGATATACAACTTCGATACCCTGCTTGCCTAATTTCAAAAACAAACCTCCCCTAGTACTCCATTGAGTACTAGGGGAGGTTACTATATAGGGATTGGCTGATTACCAACTAATCACTCCTAACTATACGACCTCATCAATGACCAAGCCTATGAGTGGGTGCTTACTTATGGGGAGAGTCAATATCCTCACCCTACTCTTGAGGGAGGAAACCTTCTTTCCCTAAGGCATCAATAACTGCTCGTAACAGTTTATTCCCCACAAAAGACAGGCGATATCTACGAGAGTTCCCTTTTACCTCTTGCAGAATACCCTGTTCACGTAAGCCCTTAATCCTATTGGATATAGTAGACTTCGCTTTCCCCGGATAGAGGATTTCTAAATCACCGTTCTGTACTTCCTGCTTATTCACAACAATCTGCAATACCCTAAACTCTTCAGGGGAAATAATTGCTTTATCCACAGCAAACAGGAGAGCAGGCATCAATACTCTTTCTCTAAGATAGGTATAGTCACATAGTCTATCAACCTTCTCTATCTCTACTCTCAAACCCGTTAATACATATCTACACCAAGACAATATCCCCTCATCTGTTCCTTGATCAGCCTGAGATAAATAGTCGTAATACTTCCCTCTATCATTACAAAAGACTGCAGTCGGGTTAATTATTCTTCCCCCTATAGAAACATTAAATCCATACTTCAAAAGCAGGGCATAGGTAAAAAGTCTTACGACACGTCCATTACCATTCCCCAAAGGATGTATCCATACAAAACGGTGATGAGCCTGTGCTACACGTAGTAGATCATACTTAGATGAGACTTCCTGCCCAACAAAGTCAAATAATTCGTCCATATAAGACGTAAGAGTTGAAGGCTCAGGGGGCAAATGATTAGCCCCACTAATTTTTACGGAATGATTGCGATACTGTCCGGGATTAGCATCTCCCTCTCCATGCGGAGGAGGTGTAAGCCCATCTACAAGTATCTGATGCAATTCCGATAGGAACTTACGATTGATTGGGGCATTCTGATCGATAGCATCTTCTATATACCCCATAGCCCTCTCTATATTTTGGATCTCGAGTATATTCTCTCCAACAGTAGCCTTTTCTGATAATTCAAGTCTACTATCAATGTACTCTGCTATAGTTGTACGATTTCCCTCAATCCGAGCAGAGCCTATACTCTCGAGAGTATGGAATATACGCTTTAATTCATAAAATAATTCAGGAGAAGTAGTTCCCTCTAGGCGTTTACGCTTTATATGGTTCAACTCCATAATATCGTCAAGTAGGCTATCCTTAAACTCGGGCTCTATAAGTCTAAGGTCAAAATGCTTAAATGTAGGGTTCATCTGCTTTAATCTTTTCAAGGACAAAGATAAAGAATTTCAGAAACACAAACACAAGCAAATAAATATCAGCCATATAACACACTCTCATCAAGGAGTACAATTTCAAAAACCTGCTTGCCTAATTTCAAAAATAAACCTCCCCTAGTACTCAATGGAGTACTAGGGGAGGTTACTATATAGGGATTGGCTGATTACCAACTAGCCTTCTTAACACCGGGGATTAGACCCGCAGCAGCCATTTCGCGGAACTGAATACGCGAAATACCAAACTGACGCATATAACCCTTAGGACGACCTGTCATCGTACAGCGATTGTGTAGACGTACAGGAAGAGCATTCTTTGGTAACTTCTGCAATTGTTGAGCCGCTTCGAATGCATCTTCGATAGAACCCGTACGTACAATCTCCTTGAGAGCAGCACGCTTAGCAGCATACTTTGCTACAAGTTTAGCACGCTTAACCTCACGTGCCTTCATTGATTCCTTTGCCATATCTATTAAGCCTTCTTAGCGTTCTTGAATGGAAGACCAAACTCCTTGAGGAGAGCATAGCCTTCTTCGTCTGTCTGTGCACTTGTTACGAACGTGATGTTCATACCAAGGATTTTCGTGATGCTGTCGAGGTTAATCTCAGGGAAGATAATCTGCTCGCTGATACCTAGCGTGTAGTTACCACGACCGTCGAGTTTGCTCTCGATACCCTTGAAGTCACGAATACGTGGCAATGCGATACGTACTAGACGCTCTAGGAATTCGTACATCTGCTCACGGCGTAGTGTAACCATTACACCGATAGGCATCTTCTTACGAAGTTTGAAGTTCGAAATATCCTTCTTAGATACAGTAGCCACAGCCTTCTGACCTGTGATAGCCGTTAGTTCGGCAATAGCCACGTCGATAATCTTCTTATCAGCAGTAGCCAATTTACCGAGACCCATGTTGATCACGATCTTCTTGAGCACAGGCACCTGCATACGGCTCTTATAGCCAAACTGCTCGAGAAGAGCAGGAACGATACGCTCTTTGTATTCGTTCTTGAGACTTGCTGTATTGCTCATTAGTTGTTCTCCTTACGCTTTGAGGGGTTCTTGAAAACACGCACGAGTTTACCTGCTTCGTTACGCGTACGACCTACACGTGCAGCCTTACCAGTCTCAGGGTTGATCACCATAAGGTTTGAGATATGGATAGGAGCCTCGCTCTTAACGATACCACCTTGTGGGTTCTGAGCACTGGGCTTAGCGTGCTTCGTGATTACGTTAACACCCTTTACGAGGGCACGCTGCTTCTCAACGAGGACCTTTAGCACTTCTGCTTTAACGCCCTTGTCCTTACCAGCGAGGACCAATACTTGGTCGCCCTTCTTGATATGTAACTTACTCATTACTCTTAATTCTGAATTAAAGCACTTCTGGCGCTAGTGAAACAATCTTCATATTAGCGGCACGAAGTTCGCGTGCTACAGGACCGAAGATACGGCTAGCACGCATATCTCCAGCAGCGTTAAGGAGTACACAAGCGTTGTCATCGAAGCGGATATATGAGCCGTCAGGACGACGGATTTCCTTCTTCGTACGCACAATAATTGCCTTAGACACGCTACCCTTCTTAACATCACTTGCAGGGATAGTGCTCTTGATTGATACTACGATAACATCACCTACAGAAGCATAGCGACGACGTGTACCACCAAGTACACGGATACATAGGGCTTCCTTAGCACCGCTGTTATCAGCTACTACTAGTCTTGACTCTTGTTGTATCATATTACTTTGCTCTCTCGATAATTGTTACTAGTCTCCATCTCTTGGTACGGCTGAGAGGACGAGTCTCCATGATACGTACTGTATCACCAATCTGACACTCATTCTTCTCATCGTGTGCATGGTACTTTTTCGTCTTATTCACGAACTTACCATAGATAGGGTGCTTTTC
>JBHAFI010000096.1:0-12615 GCA_041856045.1 Porphyromonas sp.
GTCTTGATCATATGGGTGGAGATGTTTAGTTATCTTGTTGGTTTATAGTTACAAAGATACTAAACATCTCCCACTTATGCAATAGAAAAGTCTTAATCTTCAAGGGATTAAGACTTCTCTTATACCGAACTCAGGTTTAGTACGCAACTTGCCTGCAGATTCCAGCCTCAAGTGCAGCAAGGGGAAAAAGCCCAGGCACGCTTTGTAAAGCGTGCCTGGGCTGAGATTGGGGCTCCCTTATGAGGATAGCATTAGGCTTATTTCCCAAATAATTCGGAGTGAGAGCCAAGACGAACTAAGTATATGACTTCCTCTCCGGCTTCATTTAGCTCTATCCATATCAAGAGCAAATCGCTCTCAATATGCAACTCCCAATGACCTAAATAATTGTTTATAAGACGATGAGGACGCATACTCGCTGGGACTTCAAGCCCATCTGCAAGCATTTTGATGACCTCTAATATCTTAGTCTTCTTTGCAACCTGCTTGCTATATCTCTTGAAGTCTTTCTTGAAGCGTGTAGTATACTCTACCCTCCTCTGTCAAGTCATCACTCATCAACGAGGCTTCGATAGTGGCTAGGCTTGTCGTATCTACTACGCCTGCACTACGCCCCTCACGTGCGTCCTGGCAAGCCCTTAGGGTTTCCTCATTATCAGGGCGATAGCCCATACGATAGAGAAGCATCTCTAAGTAATCGCTAACACTCTTGTTGTCGCTCCTAGCATCTGCCTTTATCTGCTCTATGATACTTGCATTGAGTTTGAGTGATAAAGACTCTTTTACTCTTGTCGCTGCCATACTTATTTGCTTAGGTTGATACAAAGTTACGATAATATCTCATTAAGACTATTACATAATACCCTCTATCGTTGCGACCAGTACCACTCGGCTTCGGTCACGTACCTTAGTACACTCCCATTGCTCTGCACAGACTGCGTCGCCAGTCTCAGCCTTGGCATCTATATCTAATCTCAATTCTAAGGTCTAATCTCTAAGGTCTAAAATACCGCTTTTGTAAGTCGCTGGGAATCAGTACGCCCGGAGGGGGCATTTTTTCACCGCGGTGAAACGATGCTCTCACCGCGGTGAACAAAATTGTTTACCGCGGTGACGGAATCACTTTATCGCGGTGGCGGAATTTCAACACCCCCAATCTGCTCCAAATCCACGGGCTTGCCTTGCTACACCCGTGGCTATCTAAACGATGCTCTAATCTCTAAGGTCTAGCATCTAAGCTCTAATCCCTAAAAATATAGACAGCTTGAGGGGCGCGTGTACTGGAAACGTTTACACCCCGAGTGAAGCCGTACTGAAATCATAGACAATGCCTTCGATGATGTCCTAGAACTCAAGACTCCTTCATAAGGAGGTATATAGCGCCTCAAAACCACCCCATCTCCCCAGCCCTTTACTGACAGTGAAGGGAGTGGTATCAGGCCCTTTTACTCCTTGTTTCTCACTTTTTTGCTCTCTGATTGTAGATTTACATCTACGTCCCTAAATAAATCCCTTTGGTATAAATTGCCCCCAGCTTTCATTCTTTTATTCAATGTCTCACCCAATGATATATGTGATTTGGTGGTCTTAAATCTCAGAATAAAGAAACTTTGTTGACTTAGTCGCATGTTTTTTTATATAAGTGAGGGTGTTTTGTTGTGATATATTATTATCTTTGGGCGAGAGTTAACTCATTACAATATTATCTAACACAAATGTAACATGAACAAACTACTATTATCATTACTAGCTCTTTCATTGTGGGCTTGTAGTCAAGAGAAAATGGAGGATTTGCAAAATCCTGACGAGCAGCCAAAACAGGCATTGGCGCAAGGTGAGATCACTGTAGATGGGAGTTCTCCTAGAAATCTTGAACTCAAAAAACTTTATGAGAGAGAACGACTGAAGCAAGAAAAACTAAGGACACTAAATGGAGCGTTTTCTCAGTACAATCCACTCAACTCCTTGATAAAGTCTGTCCTTGATCGAAATATGTTTATTCTAAATGGTAGCACATATCAGATCGGGAACAAAGACAAATCGGGACAGACGGGCTACCTCTACACTAATGCAAGAGGAGTTGTTCTTATAGGTAATAGAGGGGGAGATTTCTATCTGAGATCTATGCCCGCCTCAACAGGTATCCCATACCTTATATCTCAAGGGAAGGCCCCATCAGAAAAATATCTTGGAGCCGGAGTTATTACATTAACAAATCAATCAATCCCTTTATTACGGAGCAATAATGATTTGTTTGGTGCAGGCTGGGATATAATCCCAACAGAAAGTGGGCTTGTCTTTGAGTGTGATATGATTTACACAAAGAACGCCTCTGAACCCGCAAGTTTTTATAACATTGAAAAGCGTGTTCTAACAAGTGGGGCTATGAATGCTCCAACATCAACGCTAGAGGCATACGACAAGAGTAATTCTAAACAAGTTTTTTCGATCACTCCTCAAGGAAGTTTTAAGGTGCTTGGTATTCGCTATTATAGTGATATAAATCAAATTCAAAGCACACTATACAGTTTAGATGAAGCAAGATTAGTGCATGATAGTTATGCTATTGCAGACAGCCTCGTTGGTAATAGTGCTGATCTTGATGCTCAAATGGGGCTAAGAATGAGTATAACCAAGTTATCCGATTTTGTTGTAACTAGAACATATGAGAATACAACGCACCAGGAGGTTTCTTGGGACGTGTTTTTTGATGAAACAGTAAATAATTACTCAATATATAAAGAGAAGACTGGGATCACGATGCCACAAGTGAGCAATGCTCGCTTTCACTTACCTACAATCAAAAAGCAAAAAATCGTATGCAATGTTAAAGGTAGTCAAGGTCTTCCTGTTAAATACACAAGCCAGCAACACACAAGAAAACTAGATGCAGTCTTACATGCACTAGTTAGCCCACGAACGAAAGCGACAATAAGTTATACATATTCAAAGTATAGAGTTAAAATACCTTACATCGTTTACCTTTCTCCAACAAATGATGAAAACAAACACATAAGAGTCCTTGGTGTATGGGAAGGAGATATTTACACAGAACACGACGAGGATAGACACTATTTCAGTAAAGTTTCGCTTGATAACAACAACGAAGATGTTATTATCATTGATGATGGTGATGATGAGGTTATTGATTTTAGTTTCACAACTGCAGAATTAGAAAGATTTGGATACATTGATCGAAGTGAACTTCGAGCAGTGAGACAGCCGAAGAGAATAAAGCTATAATGTTAATAAATACAATAATTATCTTATATGAAACGATATAAACTTGCCACAATTCTGTTTTTGGCTCTAACTTCGTGTAGTCAAGAAGATGTAACTTCTCCAAGAACAATATCCTCTAATAGCCCGGCACCAGATGAAGTTATTGTCTTTGAGAAAGGAACTCCTCGTGCAAATAAGGCGGCAAAGGAGCAACTACGTAGCCAATTAGAAGATAGTTCCATCGAATGGTACAAGCAGAACCCTCAACTATCTTGGATGGGGCATTCTTACTGGTTTAATGGAGAAGATGTCCTGGAAAAGGAGCTGAAAGGTAGAATAATAAATATCCAGGGGCTTGCCAATGATCCTCAATTCAGTGAGAGTATAAGTATTCTTCGGGAGAAAAGAGATACTCTTGGCTTTTCTGCATATCGCGACTATCTACACCTGCGTAGGGAGAATCGTCGTTATCAAAAAATTGGAGGAGGATTTAAGTTTTCTCTATTTGGGATTAAAGTCATAGACTTTAGCACTTCTCATGAAAAAACGTTCTATTCCCTACGGGAGAGTTTTGATACAGCTCTTTGGGGGGAAGGGCATATAGTACATGTTGGAAGTTCTGTAAATCTCCAGAGCAATCCAACTCTAAGAGCCAGAGTGATTGAAAAACACTTGTCTTCAGGGTTTATTCGAGAGTTGTACAACAGCCCTATTGGTCAAATCAAAGAGGGATATGGACCACTCGTCCTTTGTAAGTATCTAATGGGAGGAAAAGTGTCTGCGAAATATCTTTATACAGATCATAGCAATACAACCCAAGATAGTTCGTACTCAGCTTTCTCTGCTAACCTGTCTCTGCCATTCGGATTCACTGAAAAAGATGCAGACAAAGATGGTAATGCAGGGTTTAATAAAAACTCATTCAATTTTGCTCTGAGAGAAATAAAGACTGGACGTACTTTTATTTCAATACAAACGCTTGGAGGTAAGCCGTCTCTCGGGATTAATTTGCCGGTAAATAGTAGTAATAGTGGGGATTTTGATCGAATAAATCTCAGTTCGTGGCATGCTAGTCTAGAAGATGAGAGTACTCATAGTCTTATCGATGTTAAGCCAGAAGGTCTACTCCCCATTTCGGAGTTTATTCTGGAGGACAATTTCAAACGACGTATCATGGATACTTATGGTGGAGTTCTTAATTCTCCCTCGATAAACAATGTCCCTAAATTAGAAATCAGTAAGGTCTTTGTCCGCAATAGCCCACAAGGCAAACCTTTATGTGATATAGCCGTGGTGTTAAGTACTCGTAATGACGATAAATTGCTCTTGACAAGCATAAATGAAAGTGCAACAGATGAGGAACTGGAAAGGAATAATTCTAGGGATGTATTTATACAAAAGGGGAAAGAACTTGTAAAACAAGTAGGTGGTCTTTTTAAGGGGTTGGCCAAGGAGGGCAGACCCAACAAGATACTCTACCCCTACCTAAGGACAACCCTATGCTCTAATGCCGTTGTTAATTTCCCTCAGATGTGTCGATATAAAAATCCCCTAAACAACGTCGTGTACATCTATGATCCAAAGTCAAAAGTCGCATTTTCTTTTTATCAGGGAGACGAGGGGGATGAAAATCAAGGAGAAGTTTACGGGATACTTGATTTTGTTAACGGTCTTCCTGAGAAGAAAATCTCCATATTGAACTTATTACAGAACTACCGAGTTTTAGGATTATAATATAGTAATGGTTATGAATAGATTTGTTTTGAAACCGCTCATACTTGTGTTTGTTTCGCTTCTCTTCTTGGCAAGTTGCTCAAATGATGATGAACCCACAAGGCAATTAACACCCCAGGAACTTGCAGGCACTGCATGGAATCTTAAAGAGTATGCAGTGAAGGAGATTGATGGCAAATATGAACTCGTGCATATTGTTGATGGGTTTAGATATTTCATTGACGAGAAAGAATATACAACCTCCTCTACCCCTCCGAGGTTTGGGACTCAAATCCCCCCTCGATACTATTCGGTCGTAGGGGAAGTATATCGAGAAGGTGGAGATAGTTATAAGATTGTGCGATACACTGGGGATCGCATAGAGATGATAGATCTTAATGGGATTAACAGTGATATAGCACAGAAGTCAGGTTACGGATTTCGTTATAAATATGTTCTTACAAAAATCTAGGACATAAAATCGTTACAAAGTCTAGACAGAAGCCACGCCAGAAGGCGTGGCTTCTGTCTAGACTTTGTATATCTAGGGCGTGAACTGAACGGGCAAGATGCGTACTTGGGTACGTGACTGAAGCCGAGAGGTGCAGGTAACGACGATATAGGAGTATTATGCAATAGCCTCTGAATGTGGTGAGGGGTGTGGCTGCGATGTTTATGCGATGTGTTTGTGTGTATTTTGTAGTGATTTTGTGTTGGAGGCTTCGGGAGCTTGTGGCTTCCATTTCATGGAGAATTGCTGGCATTATCAAGCAATGTGCAGTTTTTCTACCATCTCTTGTCTGTGAAATTACGAGGCGGTAATGCAAAGTAAGCGATTTTAATAACAGCGTAAGTTGTGGCTATTGTCTGTTTTTCTTTGTGAATATGCACACTTTTGATGTTAGCGAGTTTTGACGAAGGTGTGTCATTTTGCACATGAATAGCGAGATAGACGTTGTTTATGTTGTTTTTTTGTAAGTTTGTCCCCGGCGGTTAAAATCGCCTAATAACTAAGTAGTGAGCATAATCACAGCACTAATACAATAATTCAAAGTATGAGGAGAACAATTACTACTCTATTCTTGCCATTCCTTGTTGGCGTCAGCCCTTTGCTTGCAAGCGGGGTGTATAAGCCCAATATGGAGCAGGAGCAAGGCTTACAAGCACAGCAGCGTGTCATCAAGGGACGCGTTGTAGACAACAAAGGCTTACCATTGCCTGGTGCGAGCGTCCTAGTCAAAGACTACAAGGGCGGCTATATCACCAATAGCAAGGGGGAGTTTGAGATACGTACAGACAAGGCTAGTGTCGAGCTGACGGTGAGCTTTATGGGTTTTAGTCCCAAGACGCTGACAGCGAAGGCCGGGTCTACCGTGCGGGTTGTCCTCGAGGACGAGGTCGGTAAGATCGACGAGGTCGTGATTACAGGTTTTGCCACGAAGTCGAAGAACAGCTACACCGGAGCCCAGACAACCATCAAGAAAGCAGACCTACTAAGCCGTGGTACCAAGAACCTACTCGAGAACCTCGAGACGCTTGTCCCCGGTATGGCAGTTGTCGACAACAACGAGATAGGTAGCAACCCCAACGCCCGACCAGAGTTTAATATCCGTGGTCGAGCAACCTTCGAGGGTAAGGCGAATATGCCCGTTTTCATTGTTGATGGCTCGGAGGTAACGGCAGACTATATATACGATATGGCATTAACGATATTGAGAACGTTACTGTCCTCAAAGACGCCTCGGCATCGGCTCTATACGGGGCGAAGGCATCGGCAGGGGTTATCGTGATTACCACCAAAGCCCTCGAGGGAGGTCGCCTCAAGCTCAATTATAGCGGTACGGCACGCTTCTCGATGCCCGACCTCTCGGAGTACCATCTGCTGAATGCAGCCCAGAAACTTGAGTACGAGCGACTCGCTGGCATCTATACCGATACGCAACGCCCTAGCGAGCAGTATCGCCTCGACCAGGAGTATGCACGCCTCTACGCTATCGTACAGAGCGGTGTGAATACGGACTGGCTCTCGAAGCCCTTGCAGAACGGAGTCTCTCAGTCGCACAGCCTAAGCATAGACGGCGGTGATACACGTGCGAAGTATAGCGTAGGTGTACGCTATGGTAACGATGTGGGTGTGATGCGTGGCTCGGTGCGTGACCGTCTGTCGGGTAACTTCAAGCTCTCGTACGATGTGCCGCAGAAGTTTCACATTACCAATACCTCTACGATTACGATCGTCAAGCGTGAGGAGTCGCCTTACGGGCAGTTTAGCGACTATGTGAAGCAAAACCCATACGAGGCTCCCTATGATGAGCAGGGCAATCTAAGACCTTTGTTTAGTAGCAGCATCACGAACCCGCTCTACGAGGCATCGGTAGGCAACTTTGACAAGGGGGAGAGCTTCGACTTTATGAATACCACCAACATGACTCTGTGGCTTGGGGAGAATCTGCGTATCAATGCGGACTTCTCTATCCAAAAGAATAAGAGCGAGAGCCAGATATTCCTCTCGCCCAAGTCGATGAGCGATGACATGAAAAACATCACCGACCCATCACTCAAGGGTCGCCTTAGGGAGAACTTCTCAAATATGCTCAACTACCAGGGTAAGGTGATGGCATCGTACAACCGCTACTTCTTTGATAAGCTGTACACCAGCACTATGGCGGGTATGAGCATGGAGAGCATGTCCTCTGGTAGCTCGTCGTACAACTCGGTGGGCTACTACACGAGCAAGCTCGCCCACCCTGCCTTCGCCTCGCGTTATCCCGTGGGTGGCTCTCCCTCGGGTGATGATGCCAAGGCTACGGGTATTGGCTTCTTTGTCAATCTCAATGGTATCTGGGATAATAAGTACTTCCTCGACTTCATCTATCGCTACGAGGGCTCGAGCTGCTTCGGGCGTGATGAGCGTTTCGCTCCATTCTGGAGTATCGGTGGGGGGTGGAATATCCACAACGAGCGTTTCTTCCATAAGAGCAAGGTGCTATCTCTCTTGAAACTCCGTGCAAGTATGGGTTACCTCGGGAACATCTCCTTTGACCCTTACCAGGCGATGACGACCTACACCTATACCCAGGGGCTAAACTACACCAAGGGCATGGGTGCAGTACCTATGACCATCGGTAACCCCGACCTCAAGTTTAGGAAAGAAAATGTCGTAGCTGCTACGCTTCACGTAGACGAAGAAACACCGCATATTCACGCCACAGTAGTTCCCATCGTACAAGGTGAGAGGCGTAAAGCAAAAGAGGAATTGGGCTATGGCAAACGGAAATACAAAACCAAGAAGAATAAGGTTCGCCTCTGTGCTGATGATGTGCTGACACCCAAGAAGCTCGAAGAATATCAAACAACTTATGCCCAAGCAATGACTTGCTTTGGGCTTGAGCGAGGAGTTTATGGCTCAGAAGCCAAACATCGTAGCAATATGGAGTACTACAAAGAGTTGCTACAATCCACCAAGCAGAAAGAGTTAGAAGAAACGGAGCTAAAACACCATATCTCAAACTTAGAGAAACAAACAGGTAAGCTCCGAATTAAAGGAACGCTCTATTCACTCTTTGGCAACTCAGAGTTAGACGAAGCCGAGAGGCGTATTGCTCAACTCGAAGAAGACATAGAACAGCAACGCTATTTGCGTGAAAAGGAAAAGAGCGACATCCGTAAAGAGGTTATAGCCCTGCAAGACACGATTCAAAGCAAAGACAAAGTCTTAGCCCAAAAGCAGAAAGAACTCAAAGCTTATGAAGAGGAGCGAAGTTGGATACAACGCTATTTGCCCTCCTCCTTTGCTCTACTTAATGTGCGTAGATGCTTGTCCTTTATGGGCTTCTCTGATGAGCAGATTGCTGGAATGGCTCGCACAGGAGAAGCCGTACGAGCAAAAGCCAAGGTTTATTCCTCAATGTACAAACGCTATTTTGAGGAGGACGATGCCACACTACGCATCGAGAAAGACCAAAAGCAAAAGCCCTTACTAACGATTAACGGACCATCTATTCCTGATTGGTGCGAGCAGAAGTGGCAACAGCTCATTCATCGTAATCGCTCTCAACACCTATGAATGGACTACACTTGCTGGTTCAAGCCTATCGCCTTTTTCTTTCACTGCCCTAATCGCAAGAAGAAAAAGCAGATAATACGCTCACTTTCACTCGCAATGTATTACCTTTGCAAGTAGAAAAAGTGAGCGTTCTTTGATTACAGCAAAACAAAGCACTCAAACGCACTCCGCTCATTTCTAAATCGTTACCCATACAACTTAGGGTAATAGGTAACACTCTATTCTTCAATGAGATAGTTCGGAGACGAAAAATAATAGTACTTTTCTTCGTTTTTATCGCTTCGACCTTCTGCTTAGTCTAGTTGTGGGCTGTTCGGCTAGCGAATATATTGGTAGCGTAAATTATATTCTTTGAGTTTACGCTCTAGTGCTTGCTGATATTGGCTTTGTTGTTCCTCTCGCTTGAAGCCGTAGAAGTATAGCCTTAGTTCGTTACCCTCGCTACTCTCGATGCGAAAGCGGATACTGCTCTGCGTATAGTGCTTGTAGGTAAATGTAGATACGAGGAATAGTATTTCGCTAGGGCTCAGTTGCGTTGCTTCGATACGATAGCGTAGGTCTAGTACAACAAGGGGGACATTCTTGCTGATTGCCGTAGAGTCTGCTTTCGTTGCCGTGCTGTCGGTATATATACGTGACCAATCTATGGGATAGATCGGGCTTAGTGTACTATCGGCAGGCGATGCTTGGGCGAGTATGTCTTCGCTGGGGGACTGCTTGACGCTGTCAAGTGTTGATCTACGCCCTTGCCAAGCCTTCTCGTATTGTCGGTGTAGGTGTTCTCGTTGCGTATAGGCTAGAGTCTTGCGGTAGCATTTGCTTGCTTCCATATCATTCCTCTCTTGCTCATAGCATAGGGCGAGGGCATAGTATAGTCGAGCCTTAACCTCGGCTTTACGTTCTTGCTTGATGGACTGTATCAGTTTGGGGATTGCTTCGTGATATTGTGCCTCTGCAATGGCTAGTTCGCCTAGGCTAATGTTGCGTAGTTTTTCGTGATATTTGTGACTGCTTGGGGGGAGATCATTTAATTCTTGCAAGACCAAGTTCGCATCACTCACGCTTGACAGGAGAAGGTGGCAACGTATTTGCCATAAAAGAGCATACGACCTTAGTCGTAGGTCGTACTTGTATAGATAGGCGATATGCTCGAAACTTTGTAACGCCTCCCGTATTTGTAGATCGTAGTATTGGCTCTCGGCTAATAATTGCCAAGCCCGATAGATTGAGGGGTTGTACTCTATTTGTTGAGGGGGGAGTTTACGCCAGTTTAGGGGGCGTTGTCTGAGGCTGTGCGAGAGTATTGCTTTCTCACATTTGCCAAGGACAATACGATAATCATCTCGGCAGGTACTGTCTAGCACTTCGAGCGAAGAGCCTAGCGTGAAGAGTGTTTGTGATTGACGTATCTGTTTGTCACGAGCATCGTCAAAAGTTTGCCTTGCATTATACAAGACGTTGTACTTGGTCGTAAAACTATGATAGGCACGACTAAGGGTATTGGTCTTTTGTGTATTGCACGAGAGTAGGCCAAAAAGAGCGATTACTATTAGTCCCCATGTACGCATCAGCAGTAGTGCTTAATGATTTTGGCAAGTCCTAGCATCGCGAATAATATGAGGACAATCATTACGCCCGTTGGAATACTCAAGACGAACGTACTCAAGATTAAGCCCGTGATATTAGCGAGGAGGCAAAGAACAATAGACCCAAGAATGAGGTACTTGAACTTTGCGGTAAACAAACTCATTATACTCTGCGGTAGCGTCAGTAGCGACATCAAGAGCATAATACCCACCATGCGAATACTCAATACCATACTGAGGGATATAAGTACTAGCATCGCAAGATTGATACGAGCCACAGGTAGACCTTTGGTCGTAGCAAAGTCGGGATCGAACGTACTGTATAGTATGGGCTTGTAGTAGAGGCATAGACCGAATATTAGTATAAGTGCTAGCCCCAACAAAGCCCACAAGTCTGTATAACTGACAAGGAGGATATTGCCAAATAGATATGATGACAAGCCCGAGGTGTAACCGGGAGTAAGGCTCATAAACAATACACCAAGAGCCATACCAAGAGCCCATATACTAGCAATAGCAGAATCCTCTCTCATCTGGCCACGACGGCTCAACTCACCAATGCCTAGTGCTGCGAGAATAGCAGTAAGCCCTGCACTAACAATTGGGTTGATCCCGAGGTACAAGCCCAAGCCGAGCCCTCCAAAGGAAGCGTGTGTGATACCACCACTTACGAAGACAATACGGCGTACTACAATGTACGCTCCCACTATACCGCAGACAACTGCAGATAGTAAAGAGGCGTAGACTGCGTTCTGAAAGAATTGTAGACTGAGTATATTGTCCATCATCGGGCTTATATGCTATCGTACGATCGTATCTAATTAGTGCTTATGCCCGGGACCGTGCTCCATGTGGTATGCTCTATTCTCTCCTACGATCAAGAATAGTTCGGGCTTTATCGCCTCGGGGATAGAGATCCCTCTTAATTGTAAACTACGGACCCAACCTGCTACATCGTCCTCGTCAAGCGTTATGAGTATTTCCCTAAACTCATCGATAGCATCGGCAGGATATGCCCCTGCGTCTACGCCTTGGTAGCGATCAAGTTCCTCATCGTCATAGTACACGATCTTGGTACTAACGGCAGCAAGGAGACTATCTCTCTCACAAGTGCTATGCATACCACAGCAGCCGCCCTCGGGAGCAGTATATGTGTCCTCCTCCTCAACCTCTAAGCCGAGGGCAATGCGTTGTTGCTGACGTCTGTTTTGTACAAATCCTATCAAACCTGCCACAAGTGCTAGAGCAGCGAGTGCAATGATAGCCCAAAGTATTCCCATATATCAAAGTGTTTTTGTTGTGTAATCAAGTTTCTCAATCTCTTGCCAGTACATAGGGTAACTCTTACTAACGCAGTCGGGATCATCTACGATAACGCCCAGCGGAGAGAGTTTCGCCATTAGTGGAGCAAGTGCCATAGCGATACGGTGATCGTGGTGAGGGTTTAGGGTTAGGGGCACATCTAGACTCTGCATTGGGTAACGCACCCCGTCCCAACTGATACTATCATCATCGACTGCGAGTCGTACGCCTACTTTGCCTAGTTCTGTTTGTAGAGCCTCTAGTCTGTTGCTCTCTTTTATCCTAAGATGAGCAACACCTCTTAGGGTAAAACGCCTACCATTAGCCACCATACTTGCCACTAGTGCCGGTACTAAGTCGGGGGTATTACGGCAGTCCAAGACTATTGGGCTATCGCTCTCTACCTCCGTCAATGAGAGCATTATGCCTTCTTTTTCTATTGTCGTGCGTACGCCTAACTCTTCGTAGACCGCCATTAAGACCTTGCTATCTCCCTGCGAACTGTTATTCACGAGGTTTGGAAGCCTCAACTCGGTCGTATAACCTGCTAAGTTTTTGTCGAGTATAGACATTAACAGATAAGCATACGAAGCCGCAGACCAGTCTGCCTCTATACGAGGACAACAACTGACACGAGCCACCGAAGTACTCTGATAACTAAAAAGAAGCCCATTTTGTTGCCAAATGAAGCCCGCATCACGCATCTCCTTTATCGTTATCAAGGCA
>JBHAFI010000097.1:0-12657 GCA_041856045.1 Porphyromonas sp.
GATACCCCCTAGTTTCAAAAATGCTAGACAGGAAGCTAACCCGCTCCCTGCCTAAGGATGCCTATGCCCATAGAATAAACTTTTAGGACACTAATGAGATTAAATCCCAAGATTACTCGAATAGTGAGTCTACGTGAGTTTTTATTATAAGACCAAGATCTAATAAGGTCTGAAAAGACTTGTAGATCATCTCTTATGGCACATACAAGCACCCAAATTTCACTACAAAGTTATATAAAGATGTAAGTGTGAAGCAAATTAAGATGGCTATTAGTGCGAGCCTTAAGTAATTGATACTAACTATTTGTCATTTTAGTGCTCTCTAGAATGCCTCCAAATATGCGTCAATATGAGGTGGTAGCTCTTATTTAATAATCAATAATACTATATAATTCTGTCAATGAGATCAATATGTGAATATTAAAAGTATTATGCCCTAAGCATAAAATGCTAAAAATAAATCTTACAATTATCCCCCAAGTAGAACTATCACTTAGCCCCAAGCGATCATAATAACTCTGTTTTTGCCTAAAAAGATATTGACAACGAATATACATATCGCATAATACTAGGAGTAATTGCCCCTCGCTCGAATAGAATACTTCTGTTCTCCAAGTGCATTAGAGTAATTCTCCCAAGGCAATATAGTAAAGCCTTAGACAAAGCATAGATAACCATCAAAAGGCCGAAGAAGTATGGTCTCAAGGAATAAGCAGATCTCGTATCAATTGGCAGGTGAATATGGTGGCGAATGAAGAGATACTTAGATGTCGATTGAAGACTAAGTATCTTGTCACATGACAACTAAGTATCTCTTCGAATGACGTCTAAGTATCTTGTTATAACACCGACCAGTAAAGGCTCTCCGAGGGGTCTACTTCGGTGAACTTCTTACGGACAATAGGAGGGACAATAATCTCGAATTTATGAACCGGTCAAGGGGATAAGTACAATCTTTAGGATAAAACAGGGGCATACCTTAAGGCACAATATCGCGAATAGTGCCACGCCTAAGGCTACGCATCTCCCCCCCTATACTCTATGAAGTATATATCAGAAAGGGCAACCCCTCGCAACGAATATATAACGATCCGGTAGAGAGGTCTATAAAATGCTAGAGCAACTTGTTCTACTTCGCAGAGTAGACACAAGTTGCTCTCAACACAACAACAAACAGTGAATCTTAATGAAAGATCGTCAATCGGTCTTACAAAAACTACTTCAACAATATAGTTACTCCCTTAGCACCGTGAGCCCCCATCACAAGTGATTGCTCAATATCCGCAGTCTTACTTGGTCCGCTGATAAAGCAAGAGAAAGGCGTTTGAGGATTAAACTCCTTAACCTTGGGGATTGCTTCGTGCATATTATGCACTAGGTTCTTGCGATCAAGGATAAAGACTAAGTTCTCTGAGATGAAGAACTGAGATCTCCACTCTCCTTTCTGTTCTACCCAGCAACAACCATTCTCACATACTCCTAGAGGCGTCTCAACGATAGTAACGTCTGTACCATTCATTGCCACAGCATCGCCAGCCTCCTCGGGACGTTTGCACTCAAGAGAGCCTAGGTCGAGATCGCTGATAAAGCGTGTTGCATTGGGATACAACTCTTTGATGAGAGCACCGAGATCTTGGTCGGGCGTAATCTCTACGACACGTCCTCCTACGGCTGTACTGATATTGATGAATTGCTCTACTTTGTTGGGGTACTCGATACCCTTAAAGTTTGCGAGATCGGGGTGTGGCTCGCGGTGTGTGGTATATTTACGGAGGTTTGCTAACACTCCTTGCTTAGCCTGTGACATACTTCTCTACTTCTTTTGATTTTTAATCCACCAATCATTGAAACTCTGACTAGCAAACTTTGGCAACTCTCTGTGCTTGCCCCATGCATTCAGACTATTATATAGCATGAAACGAGGCATCTTATTCACGATCGGAGCAAACCTAAGTGCAGTGTTGAAGAGCGATGGGCGTTCCATCAAGAACTTCATACCTTGGCTCATCATCTTCTTCTCCTTATTGGCTACACCCAATTCATCTAGATGTTGCCTCCAGCGATATATTTGCTCTCCGAGGTCAATCTTTACAGGACACACGTTTGAGCAAGATAGACAAAGCGTACAAGCCGAAACGTTCCCTGAGTACTTCTTGGGGTCTTTGAGCATACCAAGGTTAATTCCTAGTGGACCGGGGATAAAGTAACTATAACTATAGCCCCCAGTACGACGATAAACAGGACAAGTATTCATACAAGCACCACAACGGATACAGTTGAGGATCTTGTCATGCTCTTTGTCTGCAATGATCTGCGAGCGTCCGTTGTCCACGATGATAAAGTGGAGTTCGCCACCACCCTCTTGTGGTTTGCGGAACGATGATGTGTAAGTCGTCGATGGCTGACCCGTTGCACTACGAGCCAAAAGACGCTGGAAGACGGCTAGTTGATCAAGGCTCTCGATGACCTTCTCGATACCGAACGAGCAAATATTTAACTTCTGACAAGCCATACCCATATCAGCATTACCTTCGTTGGTGCATACTACTACCTCGCCAGTCTCAGCAATAGCGAAGTTACCGCCAGTCATACCTGCATCGGCATTCAAGAAATGCTCACGGAGGTTAGCACGAGCAGCGTGCGTGAGGTATGTTGGGTCGGCATTACCTTTCTCGGTTCCCATTTTACGCTCAAATAGCTCGCCTACCTCTTGTCGCTTAATGTGGATAGCAGGCATCACAATGTGGCTAGGGTGAGCGTCCATCAACTGCAGAATACGCTCTCCAAGGTCTGTCTCAATAACGTCTATACCACGAGCAAAGAGGTAATCGTTGAGTTTACACTCCTCGGTAAGCATCGACTTACTCTTTACGAGTTTCTTTACATTGTGCTTAGCGAGCAACTCATGCACGATGCGGTTGTGTTCCTCTGCATCGACTGCCCAGTGCACGACAACACCATTGGCTTGTGCATTCTTCTCAAATTGCTCTAGAAGCGTATCTAGGTGAGTAACGTTATAACGCTTAATGTCGTGAGCCAACTGACGTAAGTCTTCCCACTCTGGGACGGCCTTACTCATGTTATCTCTCTTCTGACGTACAAACCAAAGCGCTTGATTGTGCCAGCTCGCACGCTCCATGTTCTCCAAGAACTTGGCAGCTGCTATTGAATGTGAAGTGCTCATAAGTTAGCTGCTAAAATTTCTACTGCGTGAATAGTCTTGATAGGATAGTTATTGCGGTCAATAACCCCCTGCATGTGCATCAAGCAACTGCTGTCACTACCTGTGATGTAGGCAGCCCCAGTCTTCATGTGGTCCTTAACCTTGTCGTTCCCCATACATGCACTTACCTCGGGTTCCTCAATAGAGTACATACCACCGAAGCCACAACACTCGTCGATCTTCTCCGGCTCTACCACCTCGATGTCTTGCACTAGTTCGAGTAGATTACGGATCTTATTCATGTACGGCAGATTGCGTTCACTTGGATTAGAGAGATGCAACTCTCTCACGCCGTGACAACTATTATGGATACTAACCTTGTGAGGGAATTTGCTGGGGAGCGACGTAATCTTGAGATCATCGTGCAAGAACTCTATCACGTCCTTGATTACCCCGGGTGTTTTACATAGATGCTTCTCTTCCTTGAGGATATTCCCGTAGTTTTCCTTGACGAAGGCCACACAACTGGCCGATGGTCCTACGATAACGTCAAAGCCTTGGAATAGATCCTCAAAGCGTAATGCGAGGTTCTTCGCTTGGTGTTGGTAGCCCGCGTTTGCCATAGGCTGACCGCAACATGTCTGATTAAGAGGGTATGTTACGTCTAGCCCTAGAGATGTAAGAAGTTTGTACGTTGCAATACCTACGTTAGGATAGATTGCATTTACATAACATGGTATGAATAATCCTACTTTCATACTAGCAAGTCTTATTAAGTGATACTATCGAGATTGCTATCTCATTAACCTACGGCTAAGTTATAGGATATTTATTAAATAACAAAATCTCCGATTGTTTGTTTTTTATTGCCTTGTAGACTTGTGTTCAATTTTCAACAGATTATACCCAAAATCGGGCTTTACTTTGATATAATTTATCCTAAGCCTAATACGCTCACTCTTGAATAGATCCACACATAAACTGATATTTTATTCTAGGGATTACTGATATAACAACAAGCCCTAACTTGGATTTACCCCTAAATCATAGCGCAGCGAAACTTATCGACGCCCCTCTTGTCCCTCCTTATATAAATACGGAATAGCACGAAGAAAAGTTTGTCGCAGACTACATCGAAAGTAGACCCCTCGGAGAGCCTTTGCTGATCGGGGTTATAACAAGATACTTAGACATCAATCGAAGAGATACTTAGTTGTCACTCGACAACATACTTAGACGTCATGTGACAAGATACTTAGTCTTCAATCAACATCTAAGTATCTCTTCATCTCGCACGAAAATATCACTTCATTTCGGACGCAAGAAGGACATCATTTTAAGTCCGAATATCTCGGCATTGGGCTTGTGGGGATCGCGTTGCCCTAGGGCTTAGGTTTTCGTCTGTTAAGGGGAGGGAGATGGGGTAATCGTAGGCAGGGTATTCGTGGGGTTGCGTAGAGATATGTTGCGACAAAATCTAAGCCTTAGGGAAAAGACACCGACAAAGACTGTAAAACCTTGAAACTTGACTATTATGACTCTGCATAATATCGTACCTTTGCCCTACGGACAAAAGAATTAGAATGGTACTTAACTATATATTCATCGCTTTCTTTGTTATTGCGGGGCTAGTAGCACTAGCCAAACTTCTATGGACGGGCGACTTCTCGACCTTCCAGAGCATTATGACGGCTAGTTTTGATCAGAGCAAAAACGGCTTTGAGATTTCGCTCTACCTTACGGGCGTTTTGTCGCTATGGTTAGGTTTCCTCAAAGTGGCAGAGCGTAGCGGACTTATCGACACCTTAGCCCGTCTTGTGTCACCTATTCTATCCGTCCTTTTCCCCTCAATACCCAAGGGACACCCGGCTATGGGGAATATCTTTATGAATATCTCTGCCAATGTCCTCGGCTTGGACAATGCTGCTACACCGCTCGGATTACGTACGATGGCTGCCCTGCAAGAGTTAAACCCAAAGCAAGACAGCCCGAGCGATGCCATGACTATGTTCATAGCACTCAACGCTAGCGGACTTACGATAATACCCACATCTATAATAGCCTTCCGTCTACAAGCAGGTGCCGCTAATCCTGCCGATGTATTTATTCCTATTCTCCTTGCTACGACTGTATCGACCCTAACGGCAATGTTGCTCGTGGGACTAAGGCAAAGGATTAACCTCCTTGCCAAACCCTTGCTTGTCCTCTATGCTCTCGTTGCCTTACTCTTCGCAGGGATATATTATGCCTCAACGCACCTCTCTCTAGAGGTATTCGGGCGAATAAGTGCAGGGGTATCGGCGATGATGCTGGTCGGTATGATGATCCTCTTCCTTGTCGTGGGTTTGCGTCGAGGGATCAATGTCTATGACACCTTTATAGAGGGTGCCAAGGAAGGTTTCCATACGGCAGTAACGATTATCCCTTATCTGATTGCGATTCTGGTAGGTATTGGTGTCTTCCGTGCCTCGGGGGCGATGGATCTACTCTCTAGTAGCCTTATCTACCTCATCGGCTCTATCGGTCTTGACACGGCTTGGGTAGAAGCCCTCCCGACAATGCTTATGAAGCCCTTGAGTGGGAGCGGTGCTCGTGGACTAATGGTAGACGCTATGCAGACGCACGGAGCAGATAGTTTCGTGGGGCGTTTGGCTTGTACTGTCCAAGGGGCCTGCGACACTACTTTCTATGTAATTGCCCTGTACTTGGGATCTATCGGGATACGCAAGAGTGGTTACGTCCTAGGCTATTCGCTCCTTGCAGATCTTGCTGGCTGTATCGCTGCCGTTGTGGTAACTTATCTGTTTTTTGGCTAGTTGGCTTTAAGACTAATCGAGCCATAAGCCTAAGGGCATACCCACCTTACTATTAGTGCTTAGCGTCCTCGAAGTGGGTGAAGACCGCCAAGGATTGTATTTCTCGAGGAGCAAGGTAGGGCGAGCAAGCACAGCTCCTAGGGCAAGGATAAACCCTAAATCTTGGTCTACCTACACAAGCAGTAAAGTCCTCAAAGCATCGTGTTGCTAGCAACATAGCGACAAAAAAGGCGAAGAAATATACCTACTTATTGGTATTTTTCTTCGTCTTTGTACTTAATACACAAGCATCTCTTACCTTTGCCCCGTCAAATTATATACTAAAGACAAAGACCGGAGGCATACTTAGCCCCCGATTCTCAAGCAATCATTAAAATCATTAGAGATATGAGAAATCATCTACATCTATGCCTCCTTGCTGCGGCTACCTTGGGAACTACGACCGAACTTGTCGCCCAACGCCCTAGCGATGCCAACATCACAGGACACGTCGTTGATGCCAAAACGGGCGAACACCTCCCCGGCATAACGATCGCCATCAAGGGTACAACCTTTGGGACCTCTACCGACAATACGGGACACTTTACGCTACGACACCTTAAGCCCGGCAAGATAACCCTAGTGATGCGTGGTTTGGGTTATGCTAGCCAAGAGCGTGAGGTAAACGTAAGCAGTGACAAGACCATCGAGGTGAACTTTGAGGCTCTCGAGGATAACGTACGCATCGACGAGGTAGTAGTCTCTGCCAACAGACAAGCGACTCTACGCCGTCTAGCCCCAACGCTGGTGAATGTCGTCGATAGCAAGACTTTTGACTCTGCCAATGCTAGCAACCTCGCCCAAGGACTAGTTTTCCAGCCGGGCGTACGCGTAGAGAACAATTGTCAGAACTGTGGTTTCAATCAAGTACGTATCAACGGCTTGGACGGACGCTACTCACAGATATTGATCGATAGTCGCCCCGTTATGAGTTCGCTCGCAGGGGTATATGGGCTTGAGCAGATCCCAACAAACATGATTGATCGTGTCGAAGTAGTACGTGGGGGTGGATCGGCACTTTTCGGTTCGTCAGCCATAGCAGGAGTTATCAACATCATTACTAAGGAGCCGACGAGCAATAGTGTTAGTTTTACCGAGTCGATGGGCTTCACTGGCTTCAAGAGCCTAGATAATAACATCGGCTTCAATGCCTCGGTAGTTACCGATGACGGCAAAGCCGGAGGTATGCTCTTTGGGCAAAGTCGTTATCGCAAGGAGCACGATATTAACGGCGATGCATACAGTGAGTTGGGACGCATCGACGGCAGAGCATTGGGCTTCAGGGGATATATCCGTCCGACAGATCTAACGAAACTTACTGCCGAGTTGCACTCCTTCCATGAGGATCGTCGAGGAGGTGATAGACTAGACCTCCCCGACCACCTTGCTGGCGTTAGTGAGAGTACCAAGCACTCGGTATATAGCGGTAATATCAAGTACGACCTATTCTCATCTAGTTATAAACATCACCTACAATTATATACCTCTGGACAGTATGTACACCGTACAAGTTACTACGGCGGTATCGGTGAGGTGACTGCCAAGTACCCCGATGGTACAGAGATGCGTTGGGATAGCAGTGGCAATCTACTACCCAAAGGCTCGACGACTGGGGTAACACGCCCAGCAGGAAGTGTAGGCTTCCCCGTCCATAGTTCGGATTATGGTATTAACAACGGATTATCAAAAGGCTTCACATGGGTCGCTGGTGGTCAATACACTTATGACTTTACGAAGTTACTATTTATGCCTGCCCAAGTCCTCGTAGGGCTAGAATATATGCATGATAGCCTCAATGATAAAATGCCTATCCGACATTGGTACACCAAGGAGTACGGCACCCCTCAGTATGATAATGGTACATTTGGGACGGTGAGTACCTCGCCAATTATTGATCAGAAGATCGGCAACTTGAGTCAGTTTGCACAGGTAGAGTGGAAAGATGAGAAGTGGAGTTTACTCCTCGGGGCCCGTCTAGATCACAACTCTGCCGTCAAAGGGGCTATTCTCTCACCACGTGCTACCTTACGCTACAATCCAAGCCGTAATATCAATCTAAGAGCGACCTACGCTAAGGGCTTCCGTGCTCCCCAAGTGTTTGACGAGGATCTACACGTTGGTGTTGTAGGCGGCGAGGCTCAACGTATCTATAATGCAGAGGGTTTGAAGCCCGAGATTTCGCACGCTTTTAGTCTTAGTAGCGATATGTACTTCCGTCTAGGGGAGTCTTCGCTCAATGTCCTTGTCGAGGGCTTTTATACTACGCTCAAAGATGTCTTTACAAACAATCTCGTTAATCCCGATGATAATGGTATCAAGGTATATGAGCGTAATAACTACGGTAAGGATGCAGATGGAAATATCGTAAGTAGTGGTGCCAAGATCTACGGACTTAACCTTGAGGCAAAACTAGCCTATCGCTGGCTACAACTACAAGCCGGACTAACGCTCACGAGCAACAAATACGATGCAGAGCAGGAGTGGGGAGTACGCAATCGTATCACAACGATCAACGGGGACGACCAAGCCAAATATCTTGTCCACACGCCCAAGGCTGATGGTAGTGACTTCGTGACAGACCAAACGAGCGAGGGCGACGTAGACAACGTGTCTATGACCAGCAAGGAGATACTACGCACACCCTCTATCTACGGATACTTTACGCTAGTAATGAACCCCACCAAGGCTCTTAGCCTAGCCCTTACAGGTACTTATACAGGCTCTATGTATGTCCCCCATGCTGTTACATGGGGAGCCAACTCGGCAGTGAGTGATCGCACGGCTATTGCTCGAGGCATACGTACGGAGGGCTTCACCTACGCACCAACTAATGCAGGACTAGCGATAGCCGATGCCGAGGGCGTAACACCACAGTGGGACGAACTAACGAAGACTCCTTCGTTTTTTGACCTTGGGGCTAAGGTGTCGTATGACTTCCGACTTTTCAACAAGACGAACCTGCAAGTATTCGCAGGCGTAAACAATATCTTCAACTCATTCCAAAGCGATTACGATTTTGGAGCGGATAGAGATAGTGGTTATATCTACGGTCCAACGATGCCCGCAAGTGGATATATGGGTTTGAAGTTTACATTCTAATACTTATCCTATACCTCGACGCCCCACAAGGCACTGCCACGAGCAGTGCCTTGTGGGGTTTTGGTTTGTTTAGGTCATTTGCCCACGGAAGCCAAGACTAGTATTACCCGATGGCCCAATGACCGAATAAAGCCCTCAACACTAATGCCCCACTTAATCAAATCCTCTAGGCTACCGCGATAAGCCCCTCAGTCCTCTACAAATGGAATACTTAGCGACATACTAATCCCATATCCCTCTTTGACGTGCCACGCCCCTAAGCCCTAGGACGAAGCGATACCCACGTGCTCAATACCCATCACCTTACACCTCCCTCCCCGAGATACTAGTCCCTAAGACGAAGCAATACCCACAATTCGAATGCCGAGATATTCGAACTTGAGTTGATGAAGTACTAAGGGGCTGAAGACTGCGATACTAAGGGCTAACGCGATAAGATCCTTGGGCTTAATCCGAAGAGATACTTGCGTGTGAAATGATACGATCCTTAGAGCGGGATTATCGGGGAATTTAGGGGTGAATTGAAGTCAAATTTAAGGCTGGAATGGTGTGTGATTTTCGTGTGGTTTGAAGAGATACTTAGACGTCGATTGAAGACTAAGTATCTTGTCAGGTGACAACTAAGTATCTCTTCGATGGACGTCTAAGTATCTTGTTATAACCCCGATCAACACTGCCTCTCCGAGGGGTATCCTTTGGTAATAATCAACAAGTCCTCTTCAGATTGTGTAATAGCCTAGTTTTCGCAGTGCCTAAGCCTAGTCTAAGGGTCTATCACGAGTCCAAAGCCTATCAGAAGACTTCTATCCTTATCAATCTCCCGATATGGTACTTAACGTAAAAAAGAGTGTTGGTTAATTGTGTGAAATTCATTAACTTTATGCAAGAATACTTACACCGTACACTCTATGGCAAACAATAAATTCTGCTGTCCCCACTGCGGAGAGAAGCAACCATTCAGAAAACTATTTCTTGGCATAGCAGGCTCTATGCCCTGTGTACGCTGTGGTACTGTTATTCATCTTAAGGAGGGATATATAGGGTACTTTCGAGGACTCTTAATCATCGCTGCCCTAATGGGCGTAGATCCTATAGAGAAGATATTGATGACTTACTACCCATTACCCCATTGGGGAGGTATGGTCATATTTGTTGGCTTGCTAGCCCTTGCAGTCTTACTGAACCTTTGGATCGTCTATATCACCTCCACCTTTGAATAGAGCAACAACTAGAGCATTACAAACAAGGATACAAATTATATACGTCTTTATAGATTATGGCAAACAACAAATTCTGCTGTCCTCACTGCGGGGGTAAGCAACCATTCAGAAAACTATTCTTTGGGATAGTAGATCCTATGCCTTGCGTCCATTGTGGTACGATCATTCGTCTTAAACGAGGATATATAACACACTTCCTCCACCTACTCTTGATTATCTCTTCTCTAATGGCTATAAAGCCTCTTGAGAAGGCATTGATGAATTACTTCCAACTACCCGAATGGGCAGATCTAATCGTGTTTTTCTCCTTACTGACTCTTGCTGTATTCTTGCTCCAATATATAGCGTACCTCTTCTCTACCTTTGAACGTGTGACCGATAGCCCACAGCAATAGGCAAACAAATCATATAATACCTATCGACTATGGCAAGTAATAAATTCTGTTGTCCTCACTGCGGAGGTAAGCAACCATTCAAGAAACTATTCTTCGGGATAGTAGATCCTATGCCTTGCGTCCATTGTGGTATAGCCATTCGTCTTAGGGAGGGATATGTGCTACGCTTTCTTCGCTTCCTCTTAATCATCTCTTCTGTAACGGGTGTAAATGCTATTGAGAAGGCATTGATGAATTACTTCCAACTTCCCTACTGGTCGGGTGTGCCCATATTTTGGACTTTGTTGCTCCTTGTAATAGTCCTAAACCTATGTATGTCGTATTTCTTCGCCACCTTTGAGCCTGCGACTGATAACCCACAGCAATAAGCAAACAAATCATATAATACTTATCGACTATGGCAAGTAATAAATTCTGTTGTCCTCACTGCGGAGGTAAGCAAGGCTTACGACATTTATTGGGGGCTTGCTCGCAGGATCTTAGTTGTCCCCAGTGTCAGGGCAAGTACAAGCGGAAGCATCGCCACCTTGATAGTCTGTTTATCCTCCTTGTGACCTTGTCTGCTTGTATAGGCTGTGTCGTGATGAGAGCCTTCTTGGGCTACTCTTTGTGGCTGATGCTGTGTTATGCCCTTACGTACTATGTGCTTATGACGAGCATATACCTCGTAGGTCTATGGTACTACGAGATCCTCGAGTAGCGTACACACCTATCTCAAGAAAAAACACTAACTTTACATTTGTAAAAGGACAAAAGGGGTGCCTAGGCAAATACTAGGCTGAGAACAGACCCTCAATACCTGATCTGGGCAATACCAGCGTAGGAATTTATCCGAGAGCCTTGCTCATAGCAAGCGAACCTATTGGATATAAGCGTAGTCTCCTCGTGGACTACTACTATCTATACCACGCCATAAGCCCGATTGCGGTGCTTGTGGCTTTTTGTTTGTCCCTCCTCGTCCCTTAGTGTGGTATTCATTTCAAATCATAAGCCAAATGAAAAAGTATCTATGCCTTATCGGCACACTAGCCCTTGCCGAGATAGCGTGGGCTAATGCAGAGAGCGACAGCCTGCAAGTACATCGCCTACAAGAGGTAGCCGTTGTCGGCACTCGAGCGACAAAGAAGACACCTATGTCGTACAGCAATGTAAAGCGAGAGGAACTCAAGAAACTCAACCTCGGGCAAGATGTTCCCTATCTCTTGCTCCTACAACCCTCGGTCGTCTCGACTAGTGATGCAGGGACGGGTATCGGTTATACTGGTATCCGAGTGAGAGGAGTAGATGCAACGGGAACAAACGTAACTGCCAACGGAGTACCTATCAACGATAGTGAGAGCCAAGGCGTATTCTGGGTGAATATGCCCGACCTAACGAGCAGTCTAGAGGAGATGCAGTTGCAACGTGGTATCGGCACAAGTAGCAATGGTGCTGGTTCGTTTGGTGCGAGTCTGAATATGCGTACTAATAACCTCTCTACGCGTGCTTATGGGGAGTTGAGCCTTAGTGGAGGTTCGTTTGCTACCTTTCGCCGTAATGTGCGTGTGGGGACAGGTACTTTAGCTGGGCATTGGGCGGTAGATGCTCGTCTATCCAAGATTACGAGTGATGGCTATGTCGATCGTGGTAGCGTAGACCTTACGAGTTACTTTGTGCAGGCAGGGTATTTCAAGGGTAACACAGTATTAAAATTTATAACCTTCGGGGGGAAAGAGATAACAGGTATCGCTTGGAATGGTATCAGTCCCGAGCAAGAGCAAACACTAGGGCGACGCTACAACAGTGCTGGTGATATGATGATTGACGGTAAGGCTGGCGTACGCTACTATCATAATACCGACAACTACAATCAAGGACATAATCATCTGATCCTTACCCAACGACTATCGCCTAGCCTCAACCTTAACCTTACGGGGCATTATACC
>JBHAFI010000098.1:0-33558 GCA_041856045.1 Porphyromonas sp.
CCTTTGGAATATCACCCTTGGAAGCGATGCAATGTGGTGTACCCTCGATCATCAGTTATCAGAGTGGTTGTGCCGAGATCCTCAACTATGCCATCAAAGTAGACTATTGGGACGTAGATGCTATGGCAGATGCTATCTATGCACTCATTACCTACCCAGAGATGCACGCGTTCCTCAAGGAAGAGGGGCTCAAGGAGGTTAATAGCATTACTTGGGTCGATGCCGGGCTTAAGGTACGACATATCTACGACACAGTCCTACGACAATAGAGGCGTAATGAAACCACTACAAACTACTGCCGTGTAATACAGATACAAATACTACAAACAACAAGATAGAGCCATGAAGAAGATTTGTCTTTGCTTTCAGATACACCAGCCATACCGTCTACGCCGTTATCGTTTCTTTGACATCGGCAACGAACACTACTATAATGATGACTTCCAGAATGAGGAGATATTCCAACGTATTGCAGAGGAGTGTTATATCCCTGCAAACCGAATGATGCTCGAGTTACTACGTACCTATCCCGACTTCTGCATAAGTTATAGTCTATCGGGCTTAGCCATCGAGCAGATGGAGTACTACAAGCCTGAGATTATCGAGAGTTTCAAGGAACTGGCAGCAACAGGACGTGTCGAGTTTCTTGCCGAGACTTATTCTCACTCAATGACGGCTGTATATGATCCCACCGAATGGCGTGCTCAGATCTTGATGCAAAACAAGAAGATCGAGGAGTTATTCGGGATCAAGGTGTCCAAAGTCCTCTGCAATACCGAACTTGTCTACAACGACCATATCGGTGACTTGGCAAGCGAACTAGGATTTGAGGGCGTTATTACCGAGGGTGCTAAGCATATCTTAGGTTGGAAAAGCCCCAACTATGTCTATGCAGCCAACACAGAGAAACCTCTGAAACTCTTGATGCGTAACGCTGGACTAAGCGAATTACTAACTCAGCACTTTACGAGTTACAGTTCACCTGAGTATCCCGTAACAGCAGATAAACTCATTAGCCGTATAAAGTGGCAAGCCGAGGGAGAGGACTTTGCACTCCTTTATATGAACTACGAGGTTATCGGAGCCATGAACCGTAAGGAGACAGGCATCTTTGACTTTTTCCGTGCTCTACCGCTACTTGCGAGTGAACAGGAGATCAGTTTTGTATGCCCCAGCACCCTAGTGAGAGAGTATAGCCCAGCAGACCGTATAGCCGTAAACAACCCTATAACTCTCTCGGGCGAAGAGAAAAGCACCAACGAATGGCTAGGCAACGTACTACAACGAGGTGTTGTAGAGAAGTTAAGCCAATGGGGCGAACGTGTACGTGCTATCCAAGATAGACGTCTTTTGCAAGACTGGCTATACTTGCAGAGTGCCGACCACCTATATTATATGAATACGGGAAGTGCTGGTCGTGGCTTTAGTCCGTATAGTTCGGCATACGATGCTTTCAACAATTATATGAATGTCCTCAGTGACTTCCTCTTACGTGTTGAGGAACTTGCACCTAATAGCATCGATACGGAGGAACTCAACAGTTATCAGCAAACGATTATCCGACAAGACCAACAGATACAGGCTCTTGAGGCACAGATTGCACAACTACAAAAGCAAATTATCCATACAGAGGATAAAGAACGCAAGAGAGCCAAGAGCAAATAACACCCTTCCCACCATCTACAAAGTAACGAGTTGTAGGTCATATCTGGGGATTGGTTGATCTCCTTGAGATATGAAATACAACTCGTACTACGTTTTATAGCAAAGACTAACTTTATAACTAATAAACAATGACCAAAGAATTACAACAAACACTAAGAGATAAGCCCGTGGCACGCTGGACTGCTCTCTTGATTGTATCTATCACAATGATGTGTGGATACTTCCTCACCGATGTGATCTCTCCACTCGAGAGTATCCTCACCAAGAATGGCTGGACAGCCGATGACTACGGCTTCTTCTCTGGTGCCTATGGATATATCAATGTCTTCTTATTGATGCTCTTCTTTGGTGGGATTATCCTCGACAAGATGGGTATCCGTTTTACAGGTATCTTGTCTACGGGACTAATGCTTGTTGGTGCAGGACTCAAGTACTATGCTTTCAGCACCGACTTTGGTGATAGCACATTCTCTATCAACCTATTTGGACAAGACTTTTTCCTAATGCCCATGCAGGTGGCGATGTCTTCACTTGGTTTTGCCATCTTTGGTGTAGGAGCCGAGATAACGGGTATTACCGTGTCCAAGATCATCGTTAAGTGGTTTGAGGGCAAAGAAATGGCTATGGCACTAGGCTTGCAAGTTGCACTTGCTCGTCTAGGTACGGCAGCAGCACTAGGAGTAAGTCCTCTTATTGCTAAGGCTTACGCTGGTGATCCTTCTGCCCCTGTATTGGTAGGCTTGGCTGTACTCGTTATTGGCTTCTTGTCATACTTCGTATATATCGTTATGGACAAGAAAGAGGACGAGGCTCAAGCCAAACTTATTGCCAACAACAAGCAAGCCGAGGGTAAAGCGTCGGATAACAATAACGAGGACGAGAGTTTCAAACTAAGTGACATCAAGACCATAGTAGCCAATAAAGCATTTTGGCTCATTACGCTCCTTTGCTTGATGTTTTACTCTGCTGTATTCCCCTTCTTGAAGTTTGCAACCAAACTTATGATCGAGAAGTATCACGCCCCCGAGGAATATGCAGGTCTTATCCCAGCCTTATTGCCTTTTGGTACGATACTCCTTACCCCTCTATTCGGATCTATCTATGACCGTCGAGGCAAAGGGGCTACGCTGATGATCATAGGCTCTGCTATGTTGCTCTTGGTACATATCCTATTTGCTCTGCCCATACTCAACGTGTGGTACTTTGCTGTTGTCGTTATGCTAATCCTCGGTGTAGCCTTCTCGCTTGTACCAAGTGCTATGTGGCCCTCTGTCCCCAAGATTATACCGATGAAGCAACTAGGTACTGCCTACGCTATCATCTTCTACATACAGAATATAGGCTTAAGCCTTGTTCCTGTCTATATCGGCAAAATTAACGGGGCATACAACAATTATAGTATTACGATGTCAGTATTTGCTGTTTTCGGCTTTATCGCGGTACTACTTGCTATTGCCCTCAAGAGAGAAGATGCCCGTAAACAATACGGCTTGGAACTACCCAATCAAAAAGGCTGATAGAGCAGGACAGAGGACTTAGGACAAACCTAATAAGGACATAAGTCCTCTCCCCGACTCATATCTAAGCAACACTTTGAGCCTAGGCTTAGCCGATACTGACGCTAAGTCTAGGCTCTTTTATCTCGTAGGGTTGAGGCTATTCGCTCTGTACTATCAGCATATTAGCCAAGGCTAAGGAGCCTCTGTCCGTAGTAAAGGCAACAAGGGTAAAAATCAAGACTTGGCTCCTAAGCGTCAAGCCTTGACGGATAAAAATCACGCCTTGACGCTTATCCGTCAAGACGTGACGGATAGGATACACAACTTACAGGGATAAGTTAAGTACACTTATTTGACAAGGATTTATAGCGTTGTTTATAGGCTTTTTGTATCTTTGTGTAGAGGGTATTCTCTAGGTTGGGAGTACTCTCTTGTTGTCCTTGCAGGGCGATAACTAAGAACAGAATAGATGCAGATACTAGATATAGTGGTCGTGGGGGCTGGCCTTACAGGGCTCTCGACGGCACACCAACTAAGCAAAGGAAACAAGCAATTCCTCGTCCTCGAGCAACAACAACGTGCAGGAGGACAGATACAAACCTTACGAGAGGAGGGCTTCGTTATTGAGAGTGGGCCCAATACGGGCATTATCAGTACTCCCGAGGTTGCCGAACTCTTTGATGACTTCCCCGGCTTGTTACAAACGGCACAAAAAGAAGCCCAGCGTAGACTCATACTCAAGGACGGGAAGTTTCGACCACTGCCCTCGGGGCTAAAGTCGGCACTTAGCACCTCGCTCTTCACATGGGTAGATAAACTTCGTATCCTAAGGGAGCCTTGGGTCAAGCCCTCAACAGATCCGAATGAGAGCATAGCCAACCTTGTACGCAGACGCCTCGGGGAGAGTTACTATCGCTATGCCGTTGATCCTTTTGTCGGAGGCATATATGCAGGCGACCCTGAGAAACTTATTACACGCTATGCCTTGCCCAAGTTGTATGCTTTGGAGGCTAATTATGGGAGTTTTATCCGAGGAGCAATGGCTGTGATGAAACGAAAGAAAAGCCCTCGAGAGCAAAGAGCAAGCAAAGCCGTTTTCTCGGCAGTTGGTGGTCTGTCAAGCCTAAGCGATGCTATCAGCCAACAACTCCTTGACAAAGGGCTACTACATCTCGGTGTAGAGGATCTACGTGCCAACTATGATCGAGAGCAAGGACTATGGTGCCTTAGTTACACACAAAGCGGTACGGCTCATACGATATATACGCGTCAAGTCATTACGAGTATAGGTACACACGAGTTAATAGACCTCCTTGCTCCGCTCAAGGACTCACGACTAGATGCCCTTAGAGCGATGCGCTATGCTCCCATTGTACAGGTAGCAGTTGGTTATCGCACAGCCCCTCATACAGACTTCGAGGCATTCGGTGGCTTGATCCCCAGTGTGGAAGATAGAGAGGTGTTGGGCATACTTAATCCGAGTGCTAGTTTCCTAGGTCGTTGTCCCGAGGGAGGTATGTTGCTAAGTGTTTTCTTGGGCGGTATGCGTTCTCCCCAATTGATACACGCGAGTGATGACGACATTAAGGCTCTTGTCGTGAAGCGACTAGAGCAGTTCTTGGGCATTCATCAACAGCCCGACCTAATCAAGATATTCCGTCACGAGCGAGCAATCCCACAATACGAAGCAAGTACGGAGCAACGTTTGATCCTTATACAGCAACTAGAGAACGATTACCCCCAACTACTTATCGGGGGGAATATGCTTAATGGTATCGGTATGCCCGATCGCATTAAGCAAGGATTTGAATTGGCTCTCAGAGCGAGCCGTACACCCTAGTAAAAGAACAGACAAACAAGTGAAGATCCTTAAGAGCCTTATAGCCCTAGCCCTTGTCTACGGGCTAAGTACCCCAATCGTAGCACAGAGTCTACCCAGCAACCTATTCTCCAAAGTAGAGTCGCGATCTATGGAGCGTTGGGCAGACAGCGTCTACAATAGTTTATCGACCGAGGAGCGTCTAGCGCAACTCATTATGCCGATTATTTACCCCTCGTCGGACGCTACTCGTATCGCCAACGAGGAGCGTAGAGTACGTAGGAATAAATGGGGTGGTATCCTCTATCAGAAAGGCTTACTTGCCGAGCAACTGACGATGAACCAGCGTTTGCAGTCGGCAAGTAAGACCCCTATGCTCATCGCCCTAGATGGCGAATGGGGCTTATATATGCGTCTTAAAGATGCACCACGTTATCCTCGTAACCTAGGACTAGGACTTAACGAAGAAGACCAAGCCCTATATAGTTATGGACGAGAGATAGCCCGTCAGTGTCGTTTAATGGGTATTCACATCAATTTTGCCCCGACAGTAGACGTTAATATCAATCCCAAGAACCCCGTGATTGGTTCGCGTAGTTTCGGGACAGATCCCAGCAAAGTAGCCAAGATGTCCATCGCCTATGCTTTGGGGCTCGAGGACGGTGCTGTCCTCTCTGTTGCCAAGCACTTCCCCGGTCATGGCGACACTAGCGAGGACTCGCACAAGACGCTACCACTCGTTGCAGGCGATCGTAAGCGTCTTGATAGAGTAGAACTACTACCCTTCCGAGAGTACTTCAAACAAGGTCTTGGAGGCGTTATGACCGCTCACCTACGCATACCTGCACTAGAGTCGAGTGCTGTCCCCTCCTCTCTTAGTCGTAAGATCACTACAGATCTACTGCAAGGAGAAATGGGTTTCGGCGGACTCATCTTCACAGATGGTCTTGAGATGAGAGGAGTACATGCTGGCAGTCGAGGAGATGTAGGAGTCGCAGCCCTCAAGGCAGGTAATGATATATTACTAGGTCCTGCCAATGCCGAGGCACAACTAAGTAAACTCGTAAACGCTCTCGCTAGTGGCGAACTATCGGAACGAGAGATAAAGCGTAAAGTAATGAAAGTACTCTATTACAAGTATCGCCTTATCATCAGCGAAGCAAACACTCAAGTAGCACCCAGCGAGATCAAAACGAAGATATGGAACAAAGCCATCATACAACAGCAAAACGACCTATGGGTCAAGAGTCTATACTACCTAAGTCGTAACCCCAAGGTCGAGGAAGCACTCAAGCAAGGGAAGTATAGGCGTATTGCCGTAGTACAATATGGTAACAATCCTGTAAGTGGGATAACACGCCCTCGTACTACGTCCAAGGGGGCTAGCATCGACTACCTAACGTGGGAAGCACTCCCCAGCAAGATTGAGGGCTATGACTACGTACTTGTGAATGCCTTTGACAACTCGGTACCGAGTGCTACCCTGCAACGTCTAGCCAAACTCAAACCCCTAAGTGTCGTCTACTATACGACCCCCTTTAAGATCAGTAAAGCATCTTGGCATCAAGATCTAGCATCGGTTATCTTGACGATGGAGGCAGCCCGAGAGGCTCAAGAGGCGGTACTCTCTCTGCTGACCGATAGCCCTGTCAATAGAGCCGTTAGCAATACGCCCCCTAGCAACCAAGACAACAGCAACTATGATCCTACTGCGACGATGACACCACAACCCAAGGAGGTGAAGTCGGTGAGTTTCGCACCCAAAGGTATGCGACAGATCAATCGCGAGCGTCTTACGAGGAGTGTCGATGCCCTAGTGGAGGAGGCACTACGCCTTAAGGCATTCCCCGGTTGCCAAGTATATGTGATGCAACACGGCAAAGAGGTGTTGAATAAGTCCTACGGCTCTCTTGAGGGTGTGCCTAGTAAGCGAGTAAACCGCACGACTCTCTACGATGTAGCCTCTATAACCAAGGCTCTTGCCACTACACCAGCGATGATGCTATTGGTCGCAGAGGGTAAAGTGAAACTAAACGAACGTGTCGCGACTTACCTCCCTCAACTAAAGAACACTTACGCAGGCTCTATCAGTCTGCGTAATCTGCTATTACATCAGAGTGGCTTACTCCCGGGCTTACCCTTTGCCAAGCGACTACTCGAGCCTACACTAGATAATGAGGGGCTTCCCTATATTAGCACTAAGCGTGCAGAGGGATACAGCCTACACTTCGGACGCTCATCATACCTGCGTCCCGACTTTGTCAGCGTTATGCTCGAGATGATCGGCTCCTCTTCTCCTCGTCGCCCCAATCAGTATGTATATAGTGACCTCAACTTTATCCTCTTGGGACTCATTGCAGAGCGTGTTACGGGCAAGACTCTCGATGAATACCTTAGCCAAAAACTTTGGAAACCCATGGGAGCCCAACTCTACTTCAACCCTATCGAAGCCAACCTCTCTGCCGACAACATAGCACCAGCCCAGCGATACGATGAGTTGCGTGGCGAGCGTATCCACGCTACTGTCGATGATGAGTCTGCCTCTTGTTTGGGTGGCGTTGCTGGTAATGCAGGTGTTTTCGCCTCGGCAGAGGAACTAGCCAAGGTAGCCCAACTAATCCTAGACGGCGGTAAATGGCAAGGCAAGCAACTGATACCCCAAGCAACAGTCCAGCAATTCTTATCTGCTCGTGGTGTAGGTGGTGTACGTTGCTTGGGTTTCATTCGCCCACAATGGGGCAAGCGAGCCAATCAAGCGGCAGAGAGTGCAAGTAGCAAGGCTGTCGGGCATTACGGCTTCACGGGTACTGCCGTATGGATAGAGCCACAGGACGACTTCGTTTTTGTCTTCCTCTCAAACCGCACTTATACGAGTAGGAACAATAACGTACTATCGAGCGAACGCTATCGTCCACGCTTACATCAGGCGATCTATGATGCTATGGACTAATCTACGTTAATCCCCTACGATACCCCAAATCACTCTCGGCAAGTAGACCTATAATGTGTAGCATTGTATACATCTAATGTATACTACAGTGTACATATAATGTATACTCGAGTATACATACTTTGTATACTTATGTACACTAAGGAGCAGACAAAGCCCTAAGCAAGAATAGGCAAACACTAGAAGCAACAATACCTACCGATGAATAATCAAGATCAAATAGAAGACTATATACTCAAGCATACGAGCCTAGAGAGCCCTTTGCGTCAACGCATCGCTCGCTCGGCTCATGTACGACTCATACGTCCTCGTATGCTGTCGGGACACTTACAGGGCAACTTCCTCCGTATGCTCGTGGGACTAACGGGGGCTAAACGTGTCCTAGAGATCGGCACTTACTCGGGCTATGCGGCTCATGCTATGGCTGAGGCTTTACCCCAAGATGGGGAGATACATACGATAGAGTATGATGATGAGATGGAAGACTTTATCCGTAAATATATAGACGAGGCAGAGTATCGAGATAAGATGCACCTGCATATTGGTGACGCTATGACTTTGCTCCCCGACCTCGTCAAGCGTTATGCCTTCGACATAGTCTATATGGACGCCAACAAGCGTCAATATCCAGACTATTACGAGATACTCCTACCACACCTTCGCTCGGGTGCCTTGATCATTGCCGACAATACCCTTTGGGACGGTAAGGTCGTCGAGGCTGTTAAGGAGAGCGATGTACAGACGCAAGCCATACTACGCTTTAATGCTATGGTACAAGAGGACAAGCGTGTCGAGAACCTTATCCTCCCTATGCGTGACGGCTTATCCCTAATACGTGTGCTATAAATGGACTTCGTACTCAACTCTCGCTTCACACCTACGGGGGATCAACCCGAGGCAATTAGCCAATTGGTCAAAGGCTTCCTAGGCGGAAGCAACTACCAAACTTTGCTAGGGGTTACTGGCTCGGGTAAAACGTTTACGGCAGCCAACGTAATCAAACAGATAGGAAGACCTACGCTTGTCCTAAGCCATAATAAGACCTTGGCGGCACAACTATATGCAGAGTTTAAGGCATTCTTCCCTGATAACGCAGTAGAGTACTTCGTCAGTTACTACGACTACTACCAACCCGAGGCATACATAGCACACTCCGACACCTATATCGAGAAAGATATGGCTATCAATGCCGAGATAGAGAAGTTGCGACTACGCACGACTGCTTCGCTCCTATCGGGACGTAGTGATGTGATCGTCGTTAGTTCGGTATCTTGTCTATACGGTATGGCTGATCCAAGCGTCTTTGCAGAAAAGATTATCCAACTGAGGGTAGGTTATCATTACCCAATGAGCCAATTTACTCGAGATCTTGTCAGCAATCATTACGTCAATGACAAACTAACGTTTGAGAGCGGTTACTTCCGCACCAAGGGTGATACGGTCGATGTGTTTCCTGCTATCGAAGGCTTCAATGGCATAGCCTATCGCATCACGTTTTGGGACGATGAGATAGAGCGTATCGCGTCCTTTGATCCTCAAACGGGACGAGAGTATGGCCCTATGCCTAGTCTAAGTATTCACCCTGCTAACCTATTCGTTACGACCCAAGAGCAGGTCAATAGGGCTCTAGACCTAATGGCTCTAGACCTAGGTGAGCGAGTACGAGAACTAGAGGAACTAGGCAAGACATACGAGGCTAAGCGTCTATACGAGCGAGTAACTTATGACATGGAGATGATACGTGAGTTGGGCTACTGCTCAGGTATAGAGAACTATTCACGTTACTTCGATGGTCGTACTCCGGGGGCTAGACCTTATTGTCTATTCGACTACTTCCCCGAGGATTTCTTGCTCGTCATAGATGAGAGCCACGTGACGATACCTCAGATACGTGCGATGTATGGAGGTGACCGTTCGCGTAAGCAAAGTTTGGTCGAGTATGGCTTCCGACTTCCTGCTGCACTAGACAATAGACCTCTTACCTTTGAGGAGTTCTCTACCCTAACGCCTCGTACACTATATATCAGTGCAACCCCTGCCGAGTACGAACTCGAGAAAAGTGAGGGAGTGATCGTCGAGCAACTCATACGTCCGACGGGCTTGCTCGATCCTATAATAGAAGTTCGCCCCACAGAGCATCAAGTCGATGACCTCGAGGAAGAAATCCAAAAGGCAATCAACAAAAACCAACGTGTACTCGTAACAACCCTTACCAAGCGTATGGCAGAGGAACTTAGTGAGTACCTTACCCGACATCGTATTAAGTGTAGTTATATCCACAGTGATGTAGACACTCTTGATCGTGTTCGCATTATGGAGGAACTACGCAAAGGAGTCTTTGATGTGTTGATCGGTGTCAATCTACTTAGAGAGGGTCTAGACCTTCCCGAGGTAGCACTCGTCGCCGTACTTGATGCTGATAAGGAGGGCTTCCTACGCTCGCATCGCTCACTAACGCAGACGGCAGGACGTGCCGCCCGTAATGTGGACGGACGCGTAATCTTCTATGGCGACAAGATCACAGAGAGTATGCGTATGACGATAGAGGAGACTGCCCGACGTAGAGAAAAGCAGATGCGTTATAACCTTGAGCATGGTATCACCCCACAACAAATCGTTAAGAATAGTCATTCGATATGGGGGAGTGAGAAAGACGCTCAAGTGGGGACTCTCTCTGATGCAGATAACCTTAGCCCCGTCTTGGACCCTATCGCTCAAGAGATGGGCATAGATAAGTTGCGTATCTTGATAGAGAAGACAAGACAAGATATGATGGAAGCCGCTCGAGAAACAGACTTCCTTGAGGCTGCTCGACTACGTAACGAACTACAAGCACTCGAGAGCCGTATGAGCGAACTGGTTGGAGAGAATAATACAACCTCATAACAACCCTACAAGAGAGTAGGCACATAGGGAAGCCCAACGCTCATAGCCTAGGTTTCGCTTGCTCGCTTCGCAGTCGTGAGGTCGTAGTGTTGGAGCGCTCAAGTACCTCTTAGGGCAAAGTACCGTGGACGCTCTTAGCATCTGTAACCCTAAGCCACAAGCATACAATACTACGAGCCAAGGACTAAACTCTCGTTGTGGCTATGCCTAGAAATGCATTACGCCAAGACTTAAGATTAAGTCTTGGCGTAATGCTATTATATTCTCCATGTAGAGGCTTACCAACTACCGGTCGATCCACCACCTCCCGACGAACCACCACCAAAGGATCCTCCACCGAAGCCCCCAAAGCCTCCACTAGAGTAACCTCGCCTACCGCCCAACATAGAGCCAATAATCATACCTGTACCAACAGACATTAGATCTTCCTCGGCATTAGCCTGATCGTCTAGGTGATCATTAGTATGCTCGTGCTCACAGTACAAACAGCGATAAGTATCATGTCTATATAACTTACGATCTTGACGGCTACGATACTGCATACTCTTGATTAGTCTTGAGGTCTGTCCTCCACAACTAGGGCAATGAACGAAACTAGAGGCTACCTCAGACTGAGCAATACGAAGGAGGTCCATTCGTCTACAATTAGTACAGCCATAAGCCACAAAGCGAGCGACACCCAGTCTATTCTCTAGCGTCTGGAGGGGATTAAGACTTAGGGTCGTAGGCTTCATCAAGTGATGTTCCCGACAATGCTCACAGTAGGTCGCCTCACGCTCTATACGACCTATCAGATACGATCGCAAAGCTCTTAGCAATAGCCCCAAAGGCAAGCAGAGGATACATAAGAAACGTAGGTTATGATTGTATCTCGACTCTAGTTTGACATAGAGCATACGTGCATCGTGTGCTGAGCGAATAGTTTGGCTTGCACTCGTGCGTAGGTTTGAGATCGAGAGCAAGAATACAAAGAGAGAGAAGACGACATAGATAAGTAGGACATAAGTCCAATTGATGGTGAATGCTTCTCGCTCAGTTCTCTTGCCATAGACATAAGACTGTCGCTCTAGTTCTTTCCCAACTGCCGTAGCACCCTCAAGTAAGGCCTGACCATACCGACCCTCAACTACTAGGGGACGCATCGCTCGCCTCCATATACTACTCGTAGTAGCGTCGGTTAAGTAGCCTTCTAAACCATAACCTACCTCGAAGCGACTCTTGCGGTCCTCTACAGCCAAAACGAAGAGTAGACCGTCGTTAGCCTTTTTGTCGCCTAAGCCCCAAAGTCGGAATAGTTCTGTCGAGAAACTCTCTATATCACCACGAGTACGAGATACTATGACCATAGCATACTCAATCTTGTAGCGGTGCTTTAGACTTAGGAGTACCTCATTGATACGGCTCTCTTCCTCGGCTGGGATATAATCTAGCGGATCGCTTACAAGGCGAGTACTATCTTGGCTATATACGTTGGGGACATCGCTCGGTGTATATACACGCTCAGCCGACTCCTGCCCATGTAGCGATATGGGCAAGAGTATGCCAAGCATCAGTAAGTATATACGCAATAGCCCGGACTTCATTATTTGCCGAAATCAACCGTTGGGGCAACGTCACTTCCTTCCTTAGCCTCGAAGTAAGCACGACGCTCGAAGCCAAGCATACCAGCAAAAATGTTGTTGGGGAACGAACGGAGTTTTGTATTGTAAGTCTTGGCAGCGTTGTTGAAGTCTTGACGAGCAACTGTAATACGGTTCTCTGTACCCTCTAGTTGCGATTGGAGGTTAAGGAACTGCTCGTTGGCCTTGAGATCTGGATACTTCTCGGCAACAACCATCAGACGACTAAGAGCCGAACTTAGAGCGTCTTGATGTTGCTGGAACTTTGCGAGCGAAGCATCATCTAGTTTAGAGGCATCAATCGTAGTACTTGTTGCCTTGGCACGAGCCTCGACAACCTGTGTAAGCGTCTCTTCCTCGTGTGCTGCATAGCCCTTTACTGTTGCTACGAGATTAGGGATAAGGTCTGCTCGACGTTGATACTGGTTCTCTACTTGGCTCCACTGTGTCTGTACCTCCTCATCAAGTTGCACTAGACTATTGTAGGTACTACAGCCCGAAAACATCAATAGGAGTGCAAGGACTGCAACACCTATGGTAATAACAAGTTTATTCATATCTATTTCTTGGTTTATATGTTATTCATCTTTACTCTTTACTGCGGTGTGCTCTACGCTTCCCTTTGTTCTTTTGTTTGCTCACAGACCAACCGAAGTGTCCTATAAACTCCCCTAGAGCAAAGTACTCGCCATGAGCATAAGCCAACAATCCGGCACGTTCCATATCGAAGCCTCCTGTCTCGGGGTCTATGTACTCCTCGCTCGCCCTAACGTTTAGGACATCGGCTATAAACATATCGTGGCTACCCAACGGTATTATCTCTCGTACACGACACTCAAGACTAAGCGGACTTGCAGTAAGCAAAGGCACCTCTGTAAACATACCTCGCTCATAGTCAAAACCCGTCTCTGCGAACTTATCAACCCTTTTGCCAGAGGTCACACCGCACCAGTCTGTCTCACGTGCCATGGCTCTTGTTGTGAGATTAAGCCCAAACTCCCCTCGCTCCTTGATCATACTATACGAGTGACGCTCGGGACGTATGCTCACATAGACAACGGGAGGATTTGTACAAACCGTACCACACCAACTTGCGGTAAACAGGTTCATCTCTCCATCGACCGATCCGCAACTAACAAGCACCGCAGGCAAAGGGTAAACAAGCGTACCCGGCTTCCAGTTTACTCGACTCATAATAAATCTGCCGTTTCGCCCTTGACACTCCTATTGCAATAATGACACACAAGTTGCACCTCGCCTCCTTGCTCGTTTACCTCAAAGCGTGTTGCCATTGGCTCTGCATTGGTGATACACTTATGGTTGGGACAACGTACAAGGGCGTGTACTTCTTGTGGGATAGGTACTTGTCGCTTGTCCACAACCTCGTAATTGCGGATAACATTAAGGCGTACCTGTGGGGCTAGTATAGCGATACGACTAATCTCTTCCTCGTTGAAGAAGCGATCGGTAATCTTTATCACACCCTTGCTCCCCACTCTACGGCTCTCTAGATTGTTACCTATGGTTACAGGGGTCGTGGCCTTATCCAAGGCTAGCATACCCACTATCAGAAAGAGTTTGTCACTCGGTATATGGTCTAGCACTGTCCCGTTACAGATAGCCTCGACCATCAATTTATCCTTACTCATAATACAGATTGTCAAACGTTATTCATTTACCTCTATCCCCAGCACCTCGCAGAGGATACTCTGTCTAGTATATAAGCCATTCTGTGCCTGCTGTACATAGTACGCCTTGGGACTATCATCAACATCTTGAGCGATCTCCCCCACTCTTGGCAGTGGGTGCAAGACACGTAGGTTCTCTTTTGTATGCTCAAGCATCGCTCGCGTCAAGACATAGACGAGTTTCACTCGCTCATATTCCTCGAGATCGACAAAACGCTCTCTTTGTACTCGAGTCATATATAGTATATCGGCTTGTTGTAGTACACTCTCGTCAAAACTACTTGTCTCGATATAAGGGATATTATGCCTATCGCAGAAGTCTTTGTACTCCCCGGGGAGTCGTAATTCCTCGGGTGCTACGAAGATAAACCGAGGCCTAAAGTGACTCAACCCCTCTATCAACGAGTGAATAGTACGTCCGTACTTAAGGTCCCCAACCATTACCACCGTACGATCGTATAGCGTCCCTTGTGTCTTACGGATTGAGTACAAGTCTAGGAGTGTTTGTGAGGGGTGTTGGTTCGCCCCGTCACCGGCGTTTACGATGGGGGCACGATTAAGTTCCGAGGCATACAAAGCCGCACCCTCTAGATAATGTCGCATCACTATGAGGTCTGCATAGTTACCTACCATACTGATGGTATCCTTGAGCGTTTCTCCCTTACTACTGCTACTCGTAGCAGCGTCTGAGAAGCCTATTACTCGTCCCCCCAAGCGTACTACTGCTGTCTCAAAACTGAGTCGTGTACGCGTACTTGGTTCAAAGAATAGTGTCGCCACGACTTTCCCCTCTAGGAGGTTGCGGTTGGGGTTCTTCTCAAAGAGTTCGGCTCTATCTAGGATACGGGTAATATCCTCGGCACTTAGTTGATGAATAGATACGAGGTGCTTCATATATACTCTTATTATTTATTGTGTTATTCGGCTCCAATACGATGAGCGAGAGAAATAGTGATATTCCTCTCGCTCTCTAATGTTTATGATTTATGTGGCTTTACCACCTTAATAGCACTAGGCAACACATCTATCTCTATGCGTTCTGGCATATCCATCGGTTCGCCATCAAGGTGGACGACCCCTTGACGCGACCTTACGAAGGTTGCACGTGCAGTTTGATACGACTCTTGATGCACGTTTTCCTCGAGTTTCTTGCTAAAGAGTTGTAGAGTGATCTGCGGTAGGTTAAGGACATTAAAGGGCTTTAGGATTACTATGTCCACCTTCCCGTCGATCATAGACGCCTTAGGTGCAATGTGAGCGTTATTCCCGTATTGGCTGGCATTAGCAGCAGCGACTACGAAAGCCTCTGTACGGATAGGCTCGTATCCCTCAATCTCTATCGTATAGATCTCGGGGGTATATTTGATATAATGCTCAATAGAGGTCTTGGCATAAGACAAAAAGCCTCGGAATGGGACCTCGGCAAAAGCAGCACTCACCTCGGCATCAAAGCCCATACCGCAGGTACAGAAGAATGGACGCTCGTTGGCACGGCAACAGTCTATCGCCTCTACGACACCTTGAGCAGCGATATAAGCCGCCTCGGTCGAATTCATCGGCAAGCCTAAGGCTCGTGCTAGACCATTACCCGATCCCGTGGGTATAATAGCAAGGCTTGCCTCGGTATGCAACAAGGCTTTGGCAACCTCATTAACAGTACCATCTCCGCCGACAGCCACTATACGATCGTAACCATCGAGAACGGCTTGCTTGGCTAGATCGTAAGCGTGCCCAGCATAGCGTGTATAGGTAAAGTATAGTGTGTACTCAGAGAATAGGAAAGCCTCTGCCAAGCGTTGTATGGTCGCAGACTTACTGCTTGTACCGCTCTTGGGGTTAATGATTGCTAGGGCTCGCTTCATAGGTCAAGGCCTTATTGGGGATTACTTTACGGGGTAGTTGAGCAGACGCTGTGCTGCCATCTCTTCGTATTTAGTGCCGGGCTTCCCCCAGTTACAGAAGGGTAATATGCTTATACCCCCTCGAGGCGTAAAGTCCCCAAGTATCTCGATGTATCGAGGCTCCATTAGTGCGATAAGATCTTTCATTATGATATTAACGCAATCCTCGTGGAAGGCTCCATGGTTACGAAAACTAAAGAGATAAAGTTTCAAACTTTTGCTCTCCACCATCTTCACATCGGGGATATAACTGATATATATAGTAGCGAAGTCGGGCTGTGCCGTTATCGGACAAAGACTCGTAAACTCTGGGCAATGGAAACGTACCCAGTAGTCGCCCTCCTGATGCTTATTTGTGAATGCCTCCAATACCTCGGGGGCATAGTCCTGCTTGTATTCCGTTGTCGAACCGAGTAATTGCAGTTCGTTCTCACCATCTCTTATACTTGCCATTAGTTTATATCTCTATTTATGATCTATTTGTACAAAGATACGACAATCTTATATAACAGCCTTGGCTCCCGAGGTATCGCCCACTCAGAGTCTAGGCCCTAAGCACTGCTTACTCGGCACCTAGGGATACTTAATCGATGTATGTGTCAAGACGTGGCGTTTATCCGTCAAGCCTTGACGCATAAAAATCAAGCCTTGACGCATAACTGCCAAGGCGTGATTTTTACCTTACCTAAGTATATCCCCCAAGCCCCATCAAGTACAACAAATGAGCATCGGACAAAAAGGCTAGCAACTAAGGCAAGTTATTGAGCGAAAAAGGGTATCTTTGTAAGTTCAATAGCAATTAAGGTGATAGATTATGAATAAGCATATTATAGCACTCTCATTGGCTATCCTTTGCTCCGCTTGGTCTGCCGAGGGGCAAAGGCTCGACTCGCTTATACGTCGCTTACCTTCTACTCAAGAATACTATAAGCAAGAGATACTTACACAGGATAGTCTGCTCGACGTTGAGGGACAAAGAGAGGAAACATTACGATCGTACTTACAGGAGGGTGTGAGCCTTAATAGCACTACGCCCTCGCTCCTCGTAACGCGACTTAAGTTACCGATCATCGTACGCAGTACTCCTCAGCCGAAATCACTAGACTTCTCGCTCCCAAGGCTAAGCCTAGTACCTAGTACAGCACAAGTAAGTCCCGTAGATCGACTACTTGCACCCTACCAAATAGCCTCAATTATTGAGGATAATACCTTCGCCTATCTGCAAAGTCGATCAATCTCTTATGCAGATTATACCGAGGATTTTCTAAGCCGTGGACGCGAAAAGTTGAGCCACAGCACTGCCGAGGTTAATGCTCAAGCGATGCTCGGTAATAAGTTGGAGCCGGGTAGTATCAAGCGATATGCAGATCAATTCGTTGTTACTGAGGTAGAGCGTAAGTACTGGATACCCAATTTTGAGAGTAGTATCCAATTCTCACAAAACTATATATCGGACAACTGGTATAAGGGGGGGAATAGCAACCTCAACCTATCTATGCGTACCTATTTCTCCCTACTCTATAGTAAGGACAAAGTGCAGTGGCTCAACGAGCTCGAGAGTAAACTCGGGCTATACACAGCCGATGGCTCAATAGGAGGCCCAAGATACCGCATCAGCGAGGACATACTACGCCTGCACTCCAACTATGGTATTAAGATCAATCAGAGATGGTCTTACACGCTCGATGGTGAGTTACGTACACAACTATTCAATACCTACAATACAGCGTACACCACACTACAAGCGGCTCCTCTAGCCCCCCTACGTACCAATATAGGTATTGGTCTTAAGTATAGTTATAGCACCAAGAGTAAGGTGCGATATGGGCGTAAGTTTGCCCTCTCTCTCAACCTAGCACCCTTCTCTCACAACTGGAGGTGGAGTAGTCGAGAAGATATAGATCTTGCTCGTCACGGACTCAAACGAGACAAACTTAGTATTCATACTTTTGGCTCAACCTTCAGGGGACAGATGCAGTGGGACTTCAATATGGACGTAAGTTGGACAAGTCGTATTTACTTCAATACTGCCTACAAATCAACCGAGGCAGAATGGGAAAATACCCTTACGATGCGTATCAGTCGTTACTTCTCGACTCGCATCAACGTACATCTACGTTTTGATGATGCCGTGAAACCTTCGGACGGCTGGAATAGATACTTACAAATCAACGAAGTATTGAGTTTCGGCTTCAACTATAAACTATAAGATTGTTATGCAGTTAGACGTAAAGAAAACCAACAAAATCCTCATTATACTAGCGATAATTGTTATCGTAGGTGGTGGTATATGGAGTATCTTCCTCAACGAGGCTCAGCGTATGGTCGTGTACATAGGTATTGCCCTATGCGTTATCAACCTACTAGGCTTGAGTTACTTCTTTAATCGTAATCTAGGCAAACGTAAATAATGAAACAATTCATAAAACTTGGTATTGGCATAGCCCTCACGCTAGGCTTTATCAGTTCGTGCTCTAGTCGTGGACAGCACAGCAAGTACAGCCATCGTGCGACACCGGGTGGGGATCGCTATGTCGTGGTACTCTCTCTTGATGGCTTTCGCGACGATTATCAACGCAAAGCCCATACGCCCCATCTCGATGCTATTGACAGAGAGGGTATATCGGGGAGTTTCCGTCCGTGCTTCCCAAGCCTAACTTTCCCCAACCACTATGCTATGGCTACGGGGCTTTACCCCAATAACCATGGTATCGTGGCCAACGAGTTTTGGGACGAGCGAGGCAAACGTTATACGCTCGGGAACCGCGAGGCTGTCGAGGATCCGTTCTTCTATGAGGGAGAGCCTCTATGGAATACTGCCAAACGCCAAGGCGTACGCACTGCAAGTTACTTCTGGGTAGGTAGTGAGACCAAGATCAATGACTCTCAGCCCGACAGATGGAAGAAGTTTAACAGCAAAGTCCCTTATAGGGATCGAGCCGACTCTGTCCTCAAGTGGCTCAACCTCCCCGAGCAAGAGCGTCCGCACCTCGTAATGTGGTATCTCGAGGAGCCAGACCATACGGGGCATACCTTCTCTCCCGAGGCAGGAGAGACAAGCAAGATGATAGAGCAAGTCGATAGCGTCGTAGGCTACTTCCGCGAAGGGCTCAAGCGTCTACCACACGGAGATAAAATTGACTTCATACTCGTCAGTGACCATGGTATGGCACGCTTCGATAGAGTCATCAACCTTGCCGATTACCTACCTATTGATAGTTTCGAGCGAGTATCGACAGGGCCATTCACACACTTGTACCCCAAGGCTGGCTATACAGACAAAGCCATAGAGATACTCCGTACGGTCAAAGGACTCAAAGTTTATCGTAAGAGCGAACTGCCCAAACGTCTACATTACGGTACTAATGCTCGTATCGGTGAGATCGTTATCTTACCCGAACTTGGAGTGACAACATTCTTCCGACCCGAGGGATTATCCAATGTCAAAGTACTGGCTGCTGGGCATGGCTTTGACAACGCTTATCCCGAGATGTTGGCTCTATTCAAGGCTGTCGGGCCACACTTCGATAAAGGAAGACAGATCGTAGAGCCTATCCCTAATATCACGCTATACCCTCTCGTCTGTGAGATCCTAGGTATCAGACCAGCCCAACACGACGCTGACGAGGATCTAGCAAGAAGCCTTCTTGTCAAATAGCGATAGCGTTTGATCCCAAAGAATAGGCTGTATCGGTATTCATTTCACCGATACAGCCTATTTCTTTTCTACCTTTATACTCGGGGCTAGAGCCTTACTCTATCCGATCCCTAGGACGATCGTCGCCATTTACACGCAAGGTATTCGCCCAAGTCGAGCAAGACGAAAAAGATAAAGCCTGTCAGACTCAAGAGTATAATCCCTGCATACATATCCAAGTAATTGACACGCATCCAAGCATCAACAATATAGTAGCCCATACCATAACTAGTACCATAAGTCTCCGTCACAAAGAGGACTGATATTGCTGTTCCTAGGGCAATGCGTAAGGCTCCGAAGACATCGGGAAGTATAGCCGGGAAATAAAGATGCCTTATACGTTGGTAGTTATTAGCACCCAATGAGTCAAAGAGAGCAAAAGTCTCTCGAGGTATTGCTCGTAAACTATCTCGCAAGCCAACTACCAACTGGAAGAGGATAATCAACACAATCATAATTACCTTGGTTGCCTCCCCTAGGCCTGCCAAGAGCATCACGATAGGCAATAGTGCAAGTTTAGGTATCGGATAACTGAGATAGATGAATGCCTCCAGCATACGCCCTACTCTACGCGAGGAGAACAACAACAATGCCAAAGGAAGTGCCAACAACAGCGATAAAGCAATACCCATAAATACACGCCACATACTGATGCCGAGATGTATCCCAAGCCCGCCATCACTAAGGCGAGGAATATGTCTATATACTTCCCAAGGGAAAGGCAAGACAGGCGAATGTAAGACAAAAGCCAAGAGGATCCATAGGCCGTGCAATAGCACCAAGCCCAGAGCAATACCACGCAAATGATTAGTCCACTGCATAGTTATAGGCTTCATTTAATTGTTGTCGTAACTCGGCTTCACTAGGTTTCTCGAGTATCACCTTAATGCTCCCCGGCGTTCCCGAGAACACTACACTATACTTAGCAAGATCTATGGCGTCGCTAGGATTGTGTGTTACCAAAATCGTTGTACACGGATAACGTTGCCACAACTCAAGGAAGAGTCTACGGCTACGCTCTCCCGTCACAATATCCAAAGCACTAAAAGCCTCGTCTAGGAGCAATAGATCGGGTTTCATACCAAAAGCCCTAGCCAAGGCTACACGTTGTCGCTGACCTCCGCTTATCTCGTGAGGATATCGCTTGAGCAAAGCATCTAGTCCTAGACTATTGATGATAAAGTTTAGTTCTTGCTCATCAAGGCTACGACGACCAAGTCGCTGAGGCAAGCGTATATTGTCCTCGATTGTCTTCCAAGGGAGTAGACCATAGTTCTGAGGTACAAGGGCTATCTGCAAACCTTTGCTATTGAGAGGTTGCCCCCCTAGTGTTATCTCGCCTGTATAGTCGGTAATACTTCCCGACAATATCCCCAGCAAGGTTGACTTCCCAACACCCGATGGACCGGTCACAGCACATATATCCCCCCGCTCAAGTGCGAGATTTACATCGACAAGAGCGGGGGTAATCGTTGCACCTGAGCGATAACTATGGCTTAGGTTGGATATAGAGAGATGAGTCATTATTTACTTGCAGGCAATGGCATTATAGCCTCATTACCTGTATAAGTCGTAGGGATAAGTCCCTTACCTTGCAACCATTTGGCGACAGCCTCAACATCTTGCACTTGAGGAGAAGTCGCAGGCATAAATAGACCAAAACTCATACGTTCGACAACAGAAGGCTCAACCTTGAGTTCCTTAGCAGCAATACTTGCCCACTTGGCAATCTCATTATTGTTGAGGTAGTCCACAGCCTTGTTGTATCCTGCCACAAGTTTAGAGAGTGCTTGCTGTTTGTCCTTGGTATTCGTGCTATGCACAGCAAGAGCCGTAATATGCAACTGCCCCTCACCTACTCCGAGGACACCGGGGATCTCTGTGAGTCCACGATCAAGAGCAATCTGAGCGAAAGGCTGAGGCAGTACAGCAGCGTCAAGTTCTCCTTTAGCAATCATCTCTAGACGTAGGGGGATCTTCTGCACCTCTACTTTGGTCACATCGCTAGGAGAGAGTGTCGCCTCTGCAAGGAGTTTGTCCGTAGCATACTCGATGACAGTATTTGACGACAAGCCCACTCGCTTACCCTTGAGGTCGGCAATAGACTTAATCCCTGCCGTGGGAGCACTAATGAATGAGAAGATACCATCGGTAGAAAAAAGCAACTGCACGGGTAGGCCTTTCTGATTTTGGAGCATTACTGTCGTATAGTCACTCACCGTAGCATCGATCTCTCCGGCTTGTAGTGCTGCATCACGCTCCATGGGAGAGGTGAAGCGGACGAGTTCTACCTCTAGCCCGAGCGTATCATAATAGTGTTGATCGACGGCTATGGCTAGGGGCAAGTGATCAACACTTGGCATCACACCTATACGTAGTGTTTCCTTGACAGTTTCACTCGACTTAGATCCCCCGCAAGAGCAAAGGACAGCCACGAGTGCGACAAAAGCGATAAATAATTTTTTCATATAGTTTCGTTTATAAGTTTCGATATTGGGAATTAACTTAGACTTTCGTAATCTGTTTCTTTTTCTCTAGCGTAGCATAATAGCGACACATAGCAGTAAGTCCGCATTCATTACATTTCGGCTTACGTGCTATACACACGTAGCGTCCATGTAGTATCAGCCAGTGATGAGCCTTGGGAATAATCTCTTTGGGGATATATTTGAGTAGTGTTAGTTCTGTTTGCAGTGGCGTCTTACTTCGTGTCGTCAGCCCTATTCTCTCACTGACGCGGAAGACGTGTGTATCTACAGCCATCGTTGGCTCGTCAAAGATAACAGAACTAATAACATTGGCGGTCTTACGCCCTACTCCGGGCAACTTAATAAGTTCGTCCCTCCCTTGAGGCACCTCACCTTGATAATCCTCGACAAGCATCTGAGCCAAGCCGAGCAAATGCTTCGCTTTGTTATTGGGGTAACTAACGCTCTTGATCAACTCGAATATATCCTCAACCGAAGCCTTTGCCATACGTTCGGCAGTTGGATACTCCATAAAGAGTCGAGGTGTAATCATATTCACCCTCTTATCCGTACACTGGGCGGAGAGGACTACGGCGACAAGTAACTCAAAAGGGGTAGTATAGTGGAGTTCTGTCTCCGCAATAGGCATATATTCCTCAAAATAGGCTATTACTGCCTCGAAGCGTTCCTTGCGTGTCATCGTATCCTGATATACTTAGCGAAGTGCTTCCTCGGGACGCTCCAATCGTTTGATAGAGCCATTTTCTATCAAATACAGCGTAGGCAGAGACTGTACATTATAGACCTGTGCACTCTTACCCTCGGCATCATTAACGCAAGTCCAAGGCAAAGCACGTACTGCATTACGCCAATAGTAATTATCATCATCGAGAGATACCTCAAAGATCTTCACCTCCGGACGTTTGTTGATTACGCCCTTAAGAGCCGACACCAAACTAGGCGACCATTGACCTTGATACGAGGTAAAACTCAAGATCGTAGGCCCTGCATCTGTGAGAGCCGTCAGACTACGCTCTACCCCTTGGCTATCTTTGAGCCTTATCTCGGGTACCAACACAACGCTATCGGCAAATTTGCTCACTTGCTCTTGAGTACGACGACGCGACCTAGCCCTCGCCAAAGCCTCTAGAGCCATATCCTTCAAAAACGAAGTATAGGGTGCTTCGGGATAAAAGGTTTCGTAAGCAGTAGCAACAGCAGCAAAGGCACGCTCATCACCCTCATTAGAAACAGAGAAGTAAGTACGCTCTCCCTTTTGCTGAAAGAGAGCAAAGTATGATGCAGGACTTTTGGGATCCACATAAATGTAATGCGTTGTAAGATCTCGCTTAAAGTCCTCAATAGAGTTATTCACCATAGCCTCTGCGTCCTCTCGTGATAGACCTCCCTGCTCATAGAGTGCTACCAAACTATCAATACGCTTATCTACGGCATAGCGTTGTAATGCTATGCTTCGGATCTGATGATTATACTGATCTGCCTCCGACAAACTATAAGCGGCAAAGAAATTGTCTGCTTGCGATGATAAGACGATGTGCGTAGCAGAGTCGGCAACAAACGGGATACTTGACGCTCCTAAGCGTAGGCGATAAAACATCGGATAATAGGTACCCTCGTGAGAAAACCGAAACTGCCCTTCTTTATCCAACTTTATAGAGTCTAGGCTTAGGACACTACCGGTGCCAACTTCCTCGAGATAGAGCATTTGTCCTTCTCCTCCCGAGATTGTTCCTTCGGCAGTAAAACTTTGTCTATCTCCTTGCGAGCAAGAGAAGGCAAACGTTAGCCCAACTGCAAGCCCCAAGATTTTGCTGTATCTTGTATTCATAGATCATCAAATATCTAATAGATTAGTACAAAGATACTATAAATCTCTATTCGCCCTTTATCTCCTACGCCTAGCCGTAGACTTGTCTAATGAAAAACTCACTTAGATCTAAGCCTTACGCAAGTACTAGATCCTATCTAGACATTCAAGACCTAATGAAGACATCTTACCTTGGGTCTAATCCACTTCAAACCTAAGAAACCCCAATAGGGGCGTATTGGGGTGTGTGACAAGTGACGATGAAGTGCGATCGCGACAAAGGAGAACGAAGTAGTACGCTCCCCTTAGACCTAGCAACATGCTCTCCTTAGACCAATAACCGACTTCCCTTAGACTTAGTAACACGCTCCCCTTAGACTAAAATTGTATACACTATATGTATACTGCAGTATACATTATATGTACACTTGAGTATACATACTTTGTATACTCCTATACACTCTCTTAGTCGTGACTGGCAATCAACAAGATAATCTGAGGCGGGCGTAAGAATAATGACCAACAACTATCAATAAACGTGAGTGCTTCAATCAAATCTAAGAGTAACAAACAACAAGACGGGAAGGCGAGGAATAACAAATCGGGAGGCAAGAGTACCCCAACAATAAAAGCAGAGCACCATATCTATTCTCCAATAGATATGATGCTCCTACTTAGCAGATCGGGCCATTATAAACAGCCCTACTAGAACAACGAAGCCTTAAGCCTTGGTCAAAAGCATCTGACAACGATGACAATCAAAGTGTAGACGTATCCGATTATTCGCTTGTTCCAAATATAAGGGTTCGGCAAAAGGGAATGGCAACCTAGTTTCTCGAGTACAATAGCCTAGTTCGTGCTTAATACAATGCTTCGTCGTCATAAGGTAAGCTCCCTCACTCTCGGTCAATTCAAAGGCATTATCAACCTCGGTATATCCCAAAGACTGGTAATGCAGACGTGCTAAGCGGTTAGCCACATTCGCACGATAGTCGGGCTTGAAGTGAGGTCTAGTAGGCAATTGACTTCGATCTAGTGTTTTCATCTTAAGTGTCTGCTCACTCTTGTCCGGTGTACTTGATATATCCCACTCTTGTATTAGTTGCTCAGTGGCGTCCTTTCGTAACTGAGAGAGGAGTGACATGGGAATGAAGTACTCTACTCCAGAGAAATCAACCTCGATGTCCTTTACCACAAAGATTGTGTCCCCAAACTTCGACAACTCTGCTCTGATACGATCCGCATCAAAACGCTTTGCCCGTTCTAACGTTATTGGTAATACGGCACTAATACTCAACGGCCTTCCCTCAAGTACACTGATATTCAGTACCAAGCCCTCAAGATTATTACTTAGCCTTACCTTGATCGGCAATTTACGTATTGCAGAGTTGGGAGCCATAAGCATTCGTTCCCACTCTTGGCTGTGGTTGCGGTATATTTTCGTTCCTTTGGGTAAACGCAGAGGACGAGCCAATATAACACGCCCAATCTCCACACTACGATTGATATTTACTCCGCCTACCTCGCCTTGAGGTGTTATATATAGCAGACCATCGCCATTGGCAAGTTCTTTTGTTGTACGAATTAGACAGTCGGACTTATCGCAGTGTATCAACTCTCCTATATATTCACCTTGACTCTTGGGAGTATGGATATTCACTACTTTTATCTTTGGGGTCTGAGGCGATGGCATAGCAAACTGATAGTCTGTAAAGCCTCTATTAAAACTTTTATCTGCTTGCGGTGTAAAGCGGAAACTAATATCCCCCCACGATGCACGTTCGTAGCGATCTGGATAACGAGCAATGATCTCGTCAAGTTTTGCCCGATATAGTGCTGCGATGTTTTTGACGTAACTGATACTCTTAAGTCGCCCCTCTATCTTGAGCGAAGAAGCCCCAGCCTCTAGCAAGTCCTCAAGCATATCATAGCGGTTGAGATCTTTGGGGGATAATAAATGTTCGTCCCGACGAATAAGAGTCCCCTTGCTATCCCTTAGATTGTAGGGCAAACGACACTGCTGAGAGCATTCGCCTCGGTTGGCTGATCGCTTGGTAAAGGCTTGAGAAATATAACATCTACCACTATAACTGACGCACAAGGCTCCGTGTACAAAGACCTCCAATGGCTTATTGGTTACGGCCTTTATTCTGCGTATCTGCTCTAGGTTAAGTTCTCTAGCCAGTACGATCTGCTCGAAGCCGAGAGCCTCTAATTGCATTGCGTCCTCGGGTTCTACCGTATCGCACTGAGTCGAACTATGCAAAGGGATAGGCGGTAGATCCAATAGCGTCAAACCTAGGTCTTGGATAATCAGAGCATCAGCACCACAATGATAAATATCCCAGATTAGTCGCTCAACTTCGCTCAACTCGTGATCATAGATAATAGTATTGAGCGTCACATACACACGTACACCATAACGATGTGCCTCAACACATAATAGCCGCAGGTCTTCTAATGAAACACCCGCGGCTGCTCTAGCACCAAAGCGAGGGGCTCCAATATAAACAGCATCGGCACCGTGCTGTATCGCAGCACGGGCCGTATCTAGATCTTTAGCAGGAACTAATAGTTCGATGCGTCTTTTTGCCGACATCAGAGTTTACTGCCATAAGCCAAGTCCCCAGCATCACCCAAACCCGGCACGATGTACGCGTGCTCGTTTAATTCGGGATCAATAGCCGCCACCCAAAGATGAATGTTAGACTCGGGGAACTGCGACTCAAGGTAATTAACTGCTTCTTGACTCGCAATGATAGAAACCAAATGAACGTCTTTGGGCGTCCCCTTGGTCAGCAAGGCTCGATAGGCTAGTTCCATCGAACTGCCAGTTGCGAGCATCGGATCTACCAATATGAGCGTCTTCCCATCAAGTGCTGGAGAAGCGATATACTCGATAAAGATGTCAAAATTGAGGCGATCCTTATGCTTACGATAAGCAGAAACGAAAGCATTCTCCGCACGATCGTAATAATTCAAAAAGCCTAGATGGAAGGGCAAGCCTGCTCGTAGGATAGTACCTATTACAACTTTGTCTGCAATATGAGCACACTGAGCAACACCTAGAGGTGTGCGTACAGGCTCCATCTCATAGTTCAAAGTTTTGCTTACTTCGTAAGCCATTATCTCCCCTACTCGCTCAATGTTGCGGCGGAAGCGTAAGGGATCTCCCTGAATGTCTACATGACGCATCTCACTAACGAAACGACCAAGGAGGGAGTGTTCTGTTACTAAATGTCTAATATCCATAATATCTAATGTATTTATCTTGTTAAGGTAATAGTACCTCTATATTACTGAGCGTAGTGTTTGATAAAAAAACTTGCAGAGCGGATAGGTCTATCTTGACGCAATCCACATCTGCAAGTTCATTATTCTCTGGGAAATCGGAGTGTCGTAAACGAATGACTCCGTCTATAAATATCGTCGCTGCTATTTCCTCCTCAAAAGAAGAAAGAGAAACTAGAGCCCCATTCCTTAGTTCCAACAAAGGATAGGGCATCAAATAATCGCCTATGCGTAAAAAATGACTAGCGTAACGTTGCGTGGACATTCCGATCAAAGGACTTCGACTGTATTATCTTCGCCCCAAGACTCTACATTGGAAGCGTTCTTTATGCTATCTGCTTTCTCTTTTTCCAATTTTGGATTAGGCAGATTGGCGTGTGGCTTACGAACGAAGCGAAGGCTATCAACAAACACAAATGCTTGTTTACCCAAAGTCGGTATTGTGCCACGCAGATACCCCGAGATACGAACAACCTCCTTACCCTCTATCGTAACAAGACGTACCTTATACAAGCCCGATCGTTTGATTGAGATACGTTCGATACGACTAGTAGAGTCTTTCTCGTGAAATCTCAACTCCAGACTAAACGCATTCTTATCACTAAGTTTGGGTAATCCCGATAGACGTACAGACAATGTCCCCTCAACGCCCATATAAGGACTAGATGGTTGCAACGAGAAATGCTGATTAACCAACTGATTGGACAATGCCACCTTCGTTCCTAAACTAAGTAAATTCACAGAGTCTAAGATTGCACCTCTCAACTTACGCTGACGCTCCTCGACACTGGCAATACTATCGACTTTCCTCTGTATCACTTCCGTCACCCGAGAGAGGCTATCACTTGCAAGACGATAGAAGTCGTGATATAGGGGCATATTGTTTTTGGCGTACCACATCATAGAACTATCCCAGTCTTGCAACGTGTATCCCTCCCCCTCAAAGAACTGACGATAAGCCGCTTGCCTGATACTATCGGCTTCTCCTCTATTCTGCAACCCTGCACTGAGCATTGCATAGCGAGGGAGTAGTCGCCTAACGTCCTCTTCCGAAACGAGATCCCAAGAGCGATTGGAGCATGAAAAAAACAGCAATACCGCTAAGAGATTTAACCCTAAGCGTATTGCTACTCTCAATGTACAAGGTCTAGAGGAAAGATACATTATATTATTGCTTACCTTGCTCTTGTTTCTTACCTATGTTGTCTAGCATTAAGCCGAATGTACGTGGGTAACACGTCAAGAGGAGAAATACCCCAACAGAGATACAAGAGTCTGCAAAGTTAAAGATGGGACTGAAGAATACAAAAGGCTCACCACCCCAAACAGGGAACCAATCGGGATAAGTCGTTTGAATGAGCGGGAAACTCAGCATATCGACCACTTTCCCGTGCAACAACTCACCGTAGCCCTCTCCCCATGGAACAAATCTAGCCACCTCGCCAACACTTGACGAGAATATCTCGCCATAGAACACACAGTCTATGATATTGCCAAAGCCTCCTGCAATGACAAGTGCCAAGCAGAGTAAGAACGAGAAACTATATCTATTCTCACGGACCAAGCGGTACAAATACCAACTACCCAAACTCATCGCAACTATTCTAAAGAGCGTAAGGAACAGTTTATTGCCTAGCGTTATACCATAAGCCATTCCTTCGTTCTCTATGAAATAGATCCGAAACCACGAGAAGATCTCGATCCTCTCACCCTCAATCATACTCGTCTTAACCCATATTTTGGTCGCTTGGTCTATGAGCAATAGGGCAGTAATAAATAGTAGTAGTAAAAGACCTCGCTTGGTATGCGGGGGCTTATTTATATTGTTCTCCAAGTTTTGCTTCTATACTTTGTGTAGTATGAGGTACAGCACGTAAGCGTTCTTTGGGTATAAGTTTCCCCGTTACACGACAGATACCATAAGTCTTGTTATCAATACGCGTAAGAGCACCTTGTAGACCTTGAATAAACTTCATCAAACGCTCAGCCATACGACCATTCTCACCTCTACTTAGATTAGCAGCACTCTCGCCTAGGCTTTTGAATGTTGGTTGCGTATCCATTACATCGTTGCCGGCTGATACTGCATTGGCTCGTAGAGCCTCATAGTCCTCTGTGGCTTGCTTAAGTTTTTGCAGAATGAGTTCCTTAAACTCTTGAAGTTCCTCATCGCTGTAAGCAACTTTCTCTGTACTCATCAAAAATTAAGATTAAACCTAGTCCCAAGATTGGGACTAGGGCTAAAGGTTAATAAACTATATGCTCTTCTTGAGGATAACATTGAGAACAAAACTATCCATATCAAGAGCAACGACATCGCCCGATAGGCTAGCGATCTCCTCCAACTTAACAGCCTGCACTTCGCTTGCGATATGTGCTTTGTGTTTAGCCAAGGCTTCGCTCATCTCGGGGTGTTGCTCGACGTAGAGTTCTATCTTATCGCTCAACTCTAGACCGGTAGACTTGCGGAGGTTTTGTATACGATTGACCAGTTCACGGCTTAGTCCCTCAAGTCTCAACTCGTTGGTCACCGTTATATCAAGTGCTACGGTCAACTTGCTATCATTAGCAACAAGCCAGCCCGGTATATCCTCACTATAAATCTCAACGTCCTCTCTCTCCAAAGTAACATCTTGCCCGTCAATCTCAAGTTTTAGTTGCAACTCTCGCTCTAGTTTATTGATCAAGTCTTGCTCTAGAGTAGACAAGTGCGTTGCGATCGACTTCATAATCTTACCATATCGAGGACCAAGACGTTTGAAATCAGGCTTAATCTTCTTTACGAGGACGCCGTCACCATCAGTAACGAAGCGTAATTCCTTTACATTCACCTCGTTCAAGATCAAATCTTTGACAGGCTCAATCGTAGCCTTATCGCTCTCGTCTAGAATTGGGATCATCAAGGTCTGGAGCGGTTGACGTACCTTGAGGTTTTCCTTACGACGTAGAGCCAATACCATCGAACAGATAGATTGTGCCGTAGCCATACTACGCTCAAGGCTCTCATTGACCTCATCGGCTCTATACTCTGGGAATAATGCAAGGTGCACAGACTCATCTTTACCTGTCAAATCTCTCCACAATCTATCTGCATAGAACGGAGCAATCGGAGCCATCAAACGTGCAACTGTAGTCAAACAGCGATATAGTGTCTGATAAGCCGAGAGTTTATCTGCGTCCATCTCGCCCGCCCAAAAGCGACGACGACAAAGACGAACGTACCAGTTACTCAACTGCTCACCGACAAACTCACTGATTGCACGTGCTGCACGTGTCGGTTCGTATGCCTCGAGTTGTACATCGACCTCCTTAATGAGGGTATTCAAACTAGACAAGATCCATCTATCAATCTCTGGTCTTGAGGCAAAATCTAGTTCGTCTGTCTCGGGCTTAAAGTTATCGTAATTGGCATACAACGCAAAGAATTGGTACGTATTATATAGCGTAGCAAAGAACTTGCGTCTAACCTCCTCGACTCCCTCAATATCAAACTTAAGGTTATCCCACGGAGATGAATTGCTAATCATATACCAACGCAAAGCGTCCGAGCCATACTTCTTAATTGTCTCAAACGGATCCACAGCATTACCCAAGCGTTTGCTCATCTTGTTGCCGTTCTTATCCAACACAAGACCATTTGAGATTACAGCCTTGAAACTCGTCTCGTCCGAGATCATCGTAGCAATAGCGTGCAAAGTAAAGAACCAACCACGCGTTTGGTCTACACCCTCGGCGATAAAGTTTGCAGGGAAAGCACTTCCACTATCAATGAGTTCCTTGTTCTCAAAAGGATAATGCAACTGAGCATAAGGCATAGCACCACTATCAAACCAAACATCAATGAGGTCCAACTCGCGACGCATAGGCAAGCCCTTTGATGATACTAGAGTAATATCATCGACAAAGGGACGATGTAAATCAATCTTATTGTAGTTCTCATCGGTATAGAGCCCGGGGACAAAGTCTTTTATCGGATTTTGCTCCATCACACCATGAGCGACAGCCTTCTCAATCTCGTTGTACAACTCCTCAACGCTGCCGATGCAGAGTTCCTCACTACCGTCCTCTGTACGCCAGATTGGCAATGGTGTACCCCAATAGCGACTACGCGATAGGTTCCAATCTTGCAAATTCTCAAGCCATTTACCGAAACGACCCGTACCCGTAGACTCGGGCTTCCAGTTGATCGTACGGTTCAACTCGATCATACGTTCACGACAAGCAGTTGTACGTATAAACCAACTATCTAGTGGGTAATAAAGTACTGGTTTATCTGTACGCCAGCAGTGTGGATAGTTGTGCGTGTGCTTCTCAATCTTGAAGGCTAGCCCTTGTCCCTTGAGCAAAAGAGAAATTTGCACATCGAGCGTCTCATCTTTGTCCGTCTTCGTTTCATCGTAAGCATTCTTGACATAAGCCCCTGCGAAGCCTTGATAAGCCTCACGATTGACACGCTCTGCCACGAAAGCAGGATCCAACTCTTCGATCGGATACAAGCGACCTCGCAAGTCTACGAGTGGACGTTCGATACCGTCCTTATCCACGACCATTAGTGCTGGTACATCAAAAGCCTTAGCGACCTTATTGTCATCGGCACCAAAGGTCGGTGCAATATGAACGATCCCCGTTCCGTCCTCTGTAGTCACAAAATCTCCCGAGATAACACGGAATGCCCCCTCGGCTGGCTTCACCCAAGGCAATAGTTGCTCGTAAGTAATACCTACGAGATCCTTACCCTTATACTCGGCTATAATTTCGTATGGAAGATGTTTCTGTCCCGGTTCGTAACTAGCCAAAGCATCTGCTCCTGCATGCTCTGCTGAGAATAGGCTATGTACGAGGGACTTTGCCATTATTACAGTAATCGGAGTGGCATTGTAGGGATTGAACGAGCGTAGTGCTACGTAATCAATCTCTGGTCCCACGCATAGTGCAGTATTGCTAGGGAGTGTCCACGGAGTTGTAGTCCAAGCCAAGAAATAAGCCTCTCCGTGTCCACGCAGTTCTTGAGCAGGATTAACAATCTTAAACTGAGCGATACAAGTCGTATCCTTTACATCGCGATAACAACCCGGTTGATTGAGTTCGTGTGTACTGAGTCCCGTACCTGCTGCAGGGGAATAAGGTTGTATTGTATAACCCTTGTACAAGAGTCCTTTTTGATAGATCTGCTTGAGGAGATACCACAAGGTCTCGATATAACGATTATCGTACGTGATGTATGGGTGTTCCATATCCACCCAATAACCCATTTGCTTCGTAAGGCTCTCCCACTCAGCAGTAAACTTCATCACGTCCTTACGGCAAGCTGTATTATACTCGGCAACAGAGATAGTCTTACCGATGTCTTCTTTGGTTATACCAAGGGCTTTCTCTACACCCAATTCGACAGGCAAACCGTGAGTATCCCAGCCAGCCTTACGATTGACCAAGAAGCCCTTCATTGTTTTATAACGGCAGAAAATATCCTTAATACTACGAGCCATTACGTGGTGTATGCCGGGCATACCATTGGCTGATGGTGGTCCCTCGTAAAAAACAAACGATGGAGCACCCGCTCGCTTACGTAGACTCTCTAGGAAAAGGCTCTCCTCTTCCCACTTAGAGAGCATCGACTGATTAACCTCAGAGAGGTTCAGTTGATTGTATTCAGGAAACTTGCTCATAATAAAATATAATCTAGTTATTTACTTTTCGTCCGCAAAGATAACAAAAAGCGACGTAGTTTCCTAGTCCCAAACACTTTACTAGAGCGATACGACCTTAGCCTTTCGGTGGCTAAGCAAAGCACTTAAGCCAGATCTATCGGAGTATCTATCCGACAAAACATTCGCCCGAAACAACGACAAAACAATCATATTACAGCACAATCACAGACATTATTATAATAGCGAATAAACAAATGTACTATCCACCTCAATCCCCTCAATTTACTCATACCACCTCGAAATGGGAACTGATCTAAATTTGGGTGTCAATTGACGAGATACTTAGGTTAGGTGTGGATTGACAAGATACTTAGGCATCGAATGATGCCTAAGTATCTCGTCGTTGGAGGTCTAATATCTTGAGGGGACGAACTATTATTCGCCATTTCATAGCCCTCAATAGAGCGTACTCTCGGAGTAAGACCTAGTCCTTCGGAGAGATCCAAGAAAGTATACATTAGTATACATGGTATGTATACTCGAGTGTACATATAATGTATACCGCAGTATACATATAGTGTATACTTTTGCTCACTAAG